>CAUJFL010000332.1 GCA_963169165.1 Myxococcota bacterium
ACGTCGCCATCGACATCGGCGTGGGGATGAAATCCTGCACCTGGCGCGGCCGGTAGCCGTTCTTCTTCAGCCAGAGCGCGAGGTCGACCATGTCCGCCAGCGTCGAGCCCGGGTGACCGCTGATGAAATAGGGGATCAAGAACTGCTGCTTGTCAGCGGCCCGCGTCGCGCACTGAAACTGCTCGGCGAACCGCTCATAGCTCTCCACGCCGGGCTTCTTCATCTTGTCGAGCACCTCGCGCTTCGAGTGCTCGGGCGCGACCGACAGCATGCCGCCGGTGTGGTGCTCGGCGAGCTCGCGGATGAAGCGCGGCGATCGCTCGGCGAGATCGTAGCGGATGCCCGACGCCAGGAAGACCTTCTTCACTCCGGGCGCCTCGCGCACCTGCTTCAGGAGATCGAGCAGCGGATCGTGATCGGTCTTCAGGTTCTCGCAGACGCCCGGGTGAACGCACGACAGGCGGCGACACGCGCGCTCGATCTCGTCGCTCTTGCAGCTCATCTGGTACATGTTGGCGGTGGGGCCGCCGACGTCGGTGATGGTGCCGCGAAAGTCATCCATCCGCCGGAGCGCCCGCACCTCGCGCAGCACGCTCTCGGCCGAGCGCGACTGGATCACCCGCCCCTCGTGCTCGGTGATCGAGCAGAACGTGCAGCCGCCGAAGCACCCGCGCATCGTCACGATGCCGTGCTTCACCGTCTGATACGCGGGGACCACCTCGTCGTACGAAGGGTGCGGCAGCCGGGTGAAAGGCAAGTCATACAGCTCGTCCATGTCGCCCGTCTCGAGCGGCGCGGACGGCGGGTTGAGGTACACGGCCTCCGCCCCGTGGGGCTGCACGAGCGGGCGGCCGTTGCCAGGGTTGGTCTCGTACTGGAACGCGCGGCTCATCTCGGAGAACGCGGCGAGGTCGGCCTTCACTCGCTCGAAGGACGGGAGCACGACCACCTGGCCGTCCCTCACGAAGCGCGAGCGAGGCAGGTCCTCCCACTCGCCCTTGCGCAGCGGGACGGCCGTGCCCCGGATGCCGCGGAGGCCCTCGCGCGTGGCGCCCGCGCGCAGCCGCTCGCAGACCTCGAGGATCGGACGCTCGCCCATGCCGAAGACGAGCAGATCCGCCTTCGCGTCGAGCAAGATCGAGCGGCGCACCTCGTCGGACCAGTAGTCATAGTGCGCGATCCGCCGCAGCGACGCCTCGATGCCGCCGAGCACGACGGGCACCCCGGGGAAGGCCTGCCGCGCGAGGTTCGAGTAGACGATGCTGGCGCGGTTCGGCCTGAGCCCCGCGCGCCCGCCCGGCGAGTACTGATCCTCGGCGCGCACCTTCTTCTGGGCGGTGAGCTTGTTGAGCATCGAGTCGAGGTTGCCCGCGGTGACGCCGACGCAGAGCCGCGGGGTCCCCATCCGGCGCAGCTCGTCGGGATCGCTCCAGCGCGGCTGCGCGACGACGCCCACGCGGAAGCCGCGCTTCTCGAGGAATCGCCCGATCAGCGACACGCCGAACGCTGGATGATCGACGTAGGCGTCACCGCTGACGAGCAGGACGTCGAGCGCGTCCCAGCCGCGCGCGTCGAGGTCGGCGCGGGTGGTCGGCAGGAAGGCGCGCGTCGACGGGCGCTTCGGTCGGAGCTGGGTCAGCGGGGACACGCCCGCGAGCTATCGCCGTGATCGGTTCGCGCAAAGCGAAATGGGCGGTGTCTCCCGTGATCGCCGTGGGGCTGGCGCGGGAGAGATGTTTGATTCGTCAGATTCGTCTAGTTCGTCGACGACCGCGGCTCAGCGCTTGAAGAACCTCATCAAGGGAGACAGCCGCACCTTCTTGCCGCCGCCGACCCAGTGCCACCACCAGAGGCCGGTCCAGGCGACGCTCGCGACCAGCAGCGACAGCGCCGCGAGGATGGGCACCTTGTGAAAGGTCAGCGGATCCCGGCCGAGCAGGACGGCGCCGCCGACCGTGAGAGAGGCCGCGAAGAGTGACAGCGCGACCTTGCTGCCGAGCTGGTGCAGCATCGGGCCGACCTCGTCCAGGGCTGGCAGGACGGGCTTGATCTGCAGGTTGCCAGTCTCGACGTCGTGGAGCACCTGATCGAGCTGTCCAGGCAACCCGCGCACGAGGCTCCCGAGGCCGGTGGCGCCGCTCATCACCTCGGCCATCAGGCGCTCGGGCGAGTAGCGCGCTCTCAGGACCCCCTCGGCGTACGGGCGCGCGATCCCCACCATGTCGGCGTCCGGCGCGAGCGTGCGGATGATCCCCTCGACGGTGGCGGCGGCCTTGGTGAGCACCGCGTACTCGCTGGCGAGCTTGATGCGATACTTGGACGCGGCGGCGGCGAACTCCTGCGCCATCGCCTGCGAGTCGTAGTCATCGAGCGTCTTGACGTGGACGAGGTGGGTCGAGCGCACTCGCGTGATCTCGGCCTTGAACTCGGCCATGTTCACGCGCGACAGCGGCGTCCCCATCCGCAGCAGCACGCGCGCGATCGTCGGCACGTCGTTGATGATCGCCGCGAGCACCAGCGTCAGGATGTCCTCGCGCTGCTCGGGCGACAGCGTCCCGGCGAGGCCGAAGTCGATGAGACAGATCTCGTCGTCGTCGCCGATCAGGATGTTGCCCGGGTGCGGATCCCCATGAAAGAAGCCGTCCTCGGCGATCTGCTTGCAGGCGACGTGCAGCAGCTCCTCGACGGCCTTCTTCGCGCGGGGGGAGCCGGGCTCGAGCTTTCGCAGCGGGATCCCGTCGAAGAAGTCCATCGTCAGCACCGTCTTGCACGAGAGATCGGCGTGGGGCTTCGGCACGGTGACGTGGCGCGACGGATCGAGGAACGATCTCGCGCGGACGAGGTTCTCGAGCTCGCAGCGAAAGTCGAGCTCGCGCACGAGCGCCTTCTCGAACTCGACCACGAGCGCGCTCGGCGCGTAGAGCTCCATCTCGTCGATGGTCGCCTCGAGGACCTTCGCCGCGAGGTAGAGCAGGTCGAGATCACCGCGCATCACGGCCTCGATGCCCTCGCGCTGCACCTTGACCACGACGGCCTGCCCGGACTTGGTCACCGCCCGGTGCGTCTGCGCGATCGACGCGGTGCCGAGCGGGTCCTCATGAAACTCGCTGAACAGCTCATCGATCGGCAGCCCGAGCCCTCGCTCGATCTGGCGCTTCACCACCTCGAGCGGCATCGGCGGCGCGCGATCCTGCAGCTGCTGCAGCGCCGCCACGTAGTCGTGCGGGAGGATGTCGCCGCGCATCGACAGGATCTGCCCCAGCTTCACGTAGGTCGGGCCGAGCGCCTCGAGGAGCTTGCGGAAGCGCACCCCCGCGGGATCCTTCGCGAGCTCGGCGTCGCCCTCGGGCAGCGCGGCGGCGCGCGACACCAGGCTGCCGAGCGGCGTCCGCGCGAACAGCTCGCCGAACCCGTGGCGCGCTACGATCCGCGCGACGCGGTCGAGGCGTGAGAGGTCGCGCACGACGACCCCGAGGACCGAGACGCCTTCGGACATGAGAGGCGCGCGTTGTACACCAGTCGCGGCGGCGCGAGGGCACTCGCCGCTTGACGCGCGCGCGCCCACCATGATCTTCTCTTCAGAATGCGTGCATTGTCCCCTGTCTTCTGGGTCCCGCTGGTCTCCGCCGCGCTCTTGACCGCGGCTCCGGCCTGGGCCGCGCCGTCGGACGCCGACAAGGCCCAAGCGCGCGAGCTCACCACGCAGGGGCTCGATCTTCTATCGAAACAAGACTTTCAGGGCGCATTTCAGGCGTTCTCCAAGGCCAGCAAGCTGTACCCGGCGCCCACGGTCGAGCTCGGGCTCGCGCGCGCGGCGGGCAGGACGGGGCGCCTGGTCCTCGCGCAGGAGGTCTACCAGCGGCTGAGCCGCGAGCAGCTCCCGCCCGGCTCGCCGCCCGCGTTCGTCGACGCGGTGAAGGCCGCGTCCAAGGAGCTGGCCGAGCTCGCGCCGCGCGTGCCGGCGCTCACGGTCAACGTGCTGAAGGCCACGCCGGGCACGAAGGAGCCGCGCGTCACCGTCGACGGCGAGCCGCTCTCCGCCGCCGCGCTCGGCTCACCGCGGCCGATCGATCCGGGAAAGCACAAGGTCCACGCCGAGGCAGAGGGTTTCCAGCCCGCCGAAGCCGAGGTGACGGTGCTCGAGGGCAAGCGAGACGCGACCGTCACGCTGACCTTGCAGCCTTCCACCAGCACGACTCCAGCCGCGGGCGGCGCCGGGCCCGCACAGCCTCCACCTCAGGCTCAGACCTCGCCGCCCGAGCCGCCCCCCTCGGGAAGCAAGGTCCACCCGGGCGCGTATGTCGGGCTCGGCGTGGGCGCCGTCGGCGTGCTGGTCGGCGCGGTGTTCGGTCTGAAGGCCATGAGCAAGAAGAGCGATCTGGACAGCGCGTGTACCGACGGAAAGTGCCCCAAATCCGCCGAGGGCACGCACGACTCGTTCAAGTCCGCCGCGACGCTGTCCTCGATCGGGTTCGCGGTGGGCGTCGTGGGGCTCGGCGCGGGCACATACTTCCTGGTCAGCGGCGGCAACAAATCTGGCTCCGGCCGCGGCGTGGGCCTCGGAGGGACGTTCTGATGCGCAAGCTTTGGCTGGGCAGCCTCATCGGGCTGGTGGGTTGTGCGCAGGTGCTGGGAGACGGCTACTCGTTCGACGAGACGGGCGGCCAGGCGGGCTCGGCCCAGGGCGTGGGCGGCGCGAGCGCGGGCAAGGCTGGCAACGGAGGCGCGGCGGGCACGTCGGCCGGCAGCAGCGGCACCAGCGCGGGCGCCGCCGGGAAGGCTGGGAACGCCGGGAGCGGCGTCGCGGGGGCGGCCGGCAAGGCGGGGACCGCGGGAACGGGTGGCACGGCCGCTGGCGCTGGCGGCGCGGCCGCTGGCGCTGGCGGCACCTCCGCGGCGGGGAAGGCGGGCGCTGGCGGCACCTCCGCGGGGACCGCGGGCGCCGCCGGAAAGGCTGCGGGAGCCGGCGGCGCGCCCGCGGGCGCTGGCGGGGCGGCGGCGGGCGCCGGAGGCGTGGGCGTGAAGTGCGGCGACGGTCTCCGCCAGGGCGCCGAGCAGTGCGACGGCGCCGATCTGGCGGGTGGCACCTGCACCAGCGTCACCGGGAAGCTGTCGACCGGCACCCTCTCCTGCACCGCCCAGTGTACGCTCGATACCTCCAAGTGCGAGTACTGCGGGGACAACGAGATCGCCAACGGCGAAGAGTGCGAAGGGACCGACTTCAACGGCAAGACCTGCGGCTCGGTGGTGGGCACGGGCAGCACGGGCTCGCTCAGTTGCAAGGACTGCAAGATCGACTCGGGCGCCTGCTCGCCGCCGCCGGGCTGCGGCGACGGCAAGCGCGACGCGGGTGAAGAGTGTGACGGAGGCGACTTCGGCACGGACTCGTGCGGCTCGCTGATCCCGGGCGCGACCGGCACCCTGACGTGCAAGCCGAATTGCACGCGGGACACGAGCACCTGCGCATACTGCGGCAACGGCAAGGTCGACGGCACCGAGTCGTGCGACAAGACCGACTTCGGCGGCGCCGACTGCGCGAGCGTCACCGGCAAGCCGGCCAGCGGCAACCTCCTCTGCGACGGCAGCTGCAACATCTCCACGGACGCCTGCAAGTTCTGCGGAAACGGCAAGGTCGAGTCCGGAGAAGAGTGTGACCAGAGCGCGTTCGGCGGCGCCACCTGCTCGAGCTTCACCAGCAAGCCGGCGAGCGGCAACCTCCTCTGCGACAGCAGCTGCAGCATATCGGCCGCCAACTGCCAGTACTGTGGCAACGGGGCGATCGACGGCTCCGAGGCGTGCGACGGCTCCGATCTGGGGAGCCACAGCTGCGCCAGTGACAAGGGCCCGCTGTGGTCGGGGACGGTGACCTGCGGCCCGAGCTGCGGGGTCGATACGTCTGCCTGCACGTGCGCGACCATGTGCGGCAGCGCTTGCGTCGACCTGCAGAAGGACGCCTCCAACTGCGGCTCGTGCGGCCGCGTGTGCAACTTTGGGACGTGCGGGGGCGGAACATGCCAGCCCGTCCTCGCGACCGGCCTGAGTGGGCTGAGCACCGTCACCGGGTTGGCCGCCACTCCCTCCGGCCTGTACGCGGCGGGTGGCGGCTCGACCTCGGTCCCGGTCCGCGTGCTGCCGCTGGACCTCAGCGCGGCCGGCCTGGCGGACGGGAGCGTCCCCATCACCGCGAACGGCTCGGGCGCGGCCCGCCTCCTCGCCGATTCGAACGCGCGGTACGCGTGGAACCTCAACCACTTCGGCGCGACCACGGGCGTCAAGTACGCGACGAACGACGCGCCGAAGACCGCCGCGCTCGCGGGCGACAAGGTCCTCTGGGCCTCAGGCAGCGCCGATCACAAGGTCCGGGCGAGCCCAAAGGACATGTCCACGCCCGTGGACATCGCGACCTACCTGGCGGGTTACCCGGGCATCGCCGCGGACTCTTCCTACCTGTACTACACCGCGTCGGGCCCGGCGCTGGCGAAATACCCGCTCTCCGCTGGCATCGGCTCGACCCTGTTCTCGGGCGAGAAGGCGACTTGGATGGCGTTGACTGGCTCGACCCTCGTCTGGAGCACCGACACAGGCGCTACGTCGACCATCACCGTGGGCCAGACGGACGGCACCGGAAAGACGCAGGTGAGAACCACCACGAAGGTCGTCACGAGCCTCGCCATCGACGCGGACGGCGTCTACTGGACACAGGACGACCTCGTTGGTTTTGTGAAGCTGGACGGAACCGGGTACCGCGCGGTCGCCACCGGCACGATCGGCGCCGCGGTCGCGACCAGCAGCATCGGCATCTATTACATCAAGAGTGGTGCAGCCTACGGAGTATCCAAGTAACCATGCCCGAAGCCAACCTCGTCGTCGCGGATCGCTTCCGCCTCGTCCGTGAGCTCGGCCGCGGCGGGATGGGCTCGGTGTGGCTCGCGCACCACATGCAGCTCGACATCCCCTGCGCGGTGAAATTCATCGAGAGCCCCGCGGTCACCGAGGAGGCGCGGGCGCGCTTCGCGACCGAGGCGAGGGCGGCGGCGGCGCTGCGCAGCCCCCACGTCGTGCAGGTGCTCGACACGGGCACCTGGCAGGACATGCCCTACATCGCGATGGAGCTGCTCGAGGGAGAAGAGCTGTCGATGCGCCTCGAGCGCCTCGGCAAGCTGCCCCCGCGGGTCGTGCTCGAGCTCGTCGGACAGGCCGCGCGCGCGCTCACCAAGGCGCACGGTCTCGGGATCGTTCACCGTGATCTAAAACCTGACAATCTCTTCATCGTGCGCGACGAGGATCGCGAGCTGGTGAAGATCCTCGATTTCGGCATCGCGAAGTTCGTCGATCCGCTCGCCACCGGCGTCCAGACGCGCACGGGCTCGGTGATGGGCACGCCGTACTACATGTCGCCCGAGCAGGCCAAGGGCTCGAAGGCGATAGATCACCGCAGCGACGTCTGGTCGCTCGGCGTCATCGTGTACGAGTGCCTGACCGGCTTCCGTCCGTTCGACAGTGACTCGCTCGGAGATCTCATCCTCCGCATCGTCTCCTACCCCATCCCCACCCTGCGCGAGCGCGCGCCCGAGCTCCCCGAGGCTGTCGAGGCGTTCTGGCAGCGCGCCAGCGCCCGAGAGCCCGACCAGCGCTACCAGAGCGTGCGCGAGCTGGTCGATGGGTTGGCAGAGGCGCTCGGCGAGGCGCCCGCCGCGGGCGCGCGCGAGTCGATGGTGTCCGTGGTCAGCGCCCACGAGGCCGCGGGCCCGCTGCAGCGCCCCGTCACGCTGGGCGACGCCGCGCGCACGGTCGGACAGCCTCCCCCTACCCCACAGAAGGGCAAGGGCGCCGTGATCGGCGTCGCCGTCGCGGCGGCGGCGGTGGTGCTGGCGGGGGTGGGCTTCCTCGCGCTGCGCGGAGGCTCCCAAACTTCGCCTGCAACCGACGGCGCGGCGCCGGCGACCTCCGCCACGCCGCCCGAGCCGAAGGCGCCCGAGGCCGCGTCCGCCGAGGCCCCGCCGCCCGCTGCCACCGCCGCCTCTCCCGCCGCGAGGCCCGAGCACGCGGCGTCGGCCGAGCCGAGCGCCGCCGCGCCGAAGCCCGCGGCGCCGCAGGCTCCGGCGACCACGAAAGCCGCCAAGCCGGTCGGGGCCGCGAAGCCGCCGCCCCCTCCCAAGGCCGGTGGCCGCGACAACGTCGGCTTCTAGCCCATCAGTCTGGGCGTCACGGCGGCAAGAAGTCGCAGCGCGTCGCTCCGACAGGCTTCGTCTGGGTCGGGAACCCGCCGGGCAGGCCCGAGAGCGGCGGCCCGCCCAGCGTGTGCGCCCAGAGATAGTCATAGTACATCGCCTGCGTCAGGTCCGGGTCCAGGGTGTGACCAAAGTTGTGCGCGCAGGCGACCACTGTTCTCTTGCCAGCGTGAAGGAACGGGACGGCCTTCGCGTTCGCGCTCTCGAGGTTGGCGACCGTCGCGTAGTCGCCAGGTCCGCCGTGCGTCAACAGCACGTTGCCCCCGTCGGCCGGATCGAGCTTCGGCCACTGCCAGTTGACGATGAACCCGAACTGGATGTCCGACTTCTGCGTGTCGTCGTTGAGCCACATCCCCGACTCGCTGATCGTCGCCGCGAAGCGGTGCGGATACCTGGCGGACAGGAGGTTGGTGAACACCGCGCCCGCGGAGAACCCGAGCGAGTAGACGCGCGAGGCGTCGATCGTGAACTGGCTCTGCACGCAGGCCATCATCGCCTCGAAATAGGGGAAATCGAGCGCGCCGCTGGCGATGTCCCAGTCGAGGCCGACGGGAGGCAACAGCTTCGTGCTCCACGGGGTCACGATCATGAGCGGCATGGGGAAGGCGTCGGGATCGAACGAGCGCCATTTCCCTGATGGGACGTCGTAGACGACGCCGTTCGTAAAGTCTCCCGGGAGCTGGTTCCACCCGTGCCACAGGAACAGCAGCGCCATCTTCGAGGTGTCCTTGGGGAGCTGGACGGAGAACACTCGCTTCTTGCCGTCGACCGTCAGGCTCGCGAGGCCTGCTCCGATGGGCTCGCACGAGATGTTGGCTGGCACGCCGCCCGCGCCGCTGCCCGCCGCCCCTCCCGCTGACGCGCCCGCGCCGCCGCTCGCGCCCGCCGCGCCGCCTGCGACCGTCCCACCCCCGACGCCGCCGCTCGGGCTCGAGCCCCCGGCACCGCTCGCGCCGCCGGGCGCGCTGCCCCCGCCTTCGCCGCCCGCGCCTCCGGTGACGCCGCCCGCGCCTCCGGTGAGGCCGCCTGCGCCCCCGGTGACGCCGCCGCTCCCGGCGCCGACGGCGGCCATCCCGCTCGCGCCCGCGCGCCCGCCAGGAGACGCCGCGCCTCCGCTCCCTGCGTTGCCTGCCGCCTCCGCTGCCTGCGACGCGCTCGCGCCGGTCTCGCTCGAGCCCGACGAGCACGCGTTCAGAGCCGACAGCGCCGCCGCCAGCCCGAGCGCCACTCCACTTCGTGTTCTTTGGTCCATCATTTCCTCCAGGAGCTGGTCACGTGATCTCGCTCACACACATCCCCACAATCCAGTCACTTCGCGGCGAACGTCGCCCGCAGGAGGGCGACGTTGTAGGGGTTCCACGTCGACAGCGTGTACGTCACGGTGAACGACCCCTCCGGTCCGACGGCGGCGTCGGGGAGCAGGTAGCTGCCGTAGAAGCCCGCCTTGCCGCAGTGAAACAGCCGCCCGCCGGCGCACGAGTCGCCGGCGCAACAGTACTTGGCGAGGAAGGCGGGATCGGCCATGTCGTGCACCGTGATCGACTGGCTCCACGGGCCCTCTGGCGTCGCGGCGAAGCGCGCCACGATGCGGTTGCCAGACGACAGGTCCTCGGCGAGGAACATCCAGCGACCGATGGCAGGAAAGTACCTGACGGAGGTCTCTCCGAAGCCAGGCGCGTCGATGATGGGCGCCGACTTGGCGGGCGCCGCCATCCATGACTTGCTGGCGGCGTCGAAGCGCTCGAAGCCGCCCGGAGAGGCGAGGTCCGCGAGCTTCTTCCGGGCGAGGTGCACGGCGCTCGCCCGGTACTCGCCCGTCCCGAACAGGTAGACGTGCTCGCCAGAGACCTCCGCGGCGATGTTGATGAAGTCGCCTCCCAGCTGCCCCGCGGCGTCGAACCGCTGGTCGACGGCGTAGAGGATGTCGAGCCCCGGCGTGCTTGCGGGCGAAGGCGACGCCCACCGAGCGAGGTAGGACGCCTTCATGTGCAGGCCGCTCGGCGAGTCGACCGTCGTATAGAACACATAGATCGAGCCGCCGTGCGAGAACGCCCCCGACGGCACCTCGAAGCTGCCGGGCAGCGAGGTGAACGCGCCGTTGCCCGCCGGGTTGTGGATGTAGTCACCGATGGGCTTCCCGGGAGGCGGGGACATGGAAATCCCCGCGAAATCTGCCTGGATGGCGGGATCGACGCCGTTCCCGAGGCCCGCGCCGGGCACCAGCAAGAAGCGGAGATCGTGGCACAGCAGCGACGGATCGGCGGCGACCGCGGGCCACGGATCGAGCGCGTAGCCCACCGAGTCGGGCGATGACTCGCTGATGGGCCAGATGGCCTTGTAGCCGAGGGTGTCTCCGAAGAAGAAGTAGAGCGTGCCCTGGTGCGCGACCGGGATCCCCAGATCGGTGCCGAGGAGGTTGGCGCGGGTGTGAGTCTGGTTGGGGGTCGGATCGGTCTGGCTGGTGTCGTTGATGAGCTTGCACGACAGCTGGGTTCCCTGGAGCTTGGGGAGCGGCAGCGGCGCCGCCCCACCGCCACCGCCTCCGGGCGAGCCCGCCCCTCCAGCCGAGCCCACCGCGCCGCCCGCCCCGCCCTCGCCTGCGCCTCCTCCTTCGGTCCCGCCGCTGCCCGCCTCTCCGGCGGCGGCGCCTCCCTTGCCTCCGTCGTGGTTGCCCGCGACGTCGCCGCCTGCCCGTGCCCCCGTCCCGCTGCCTCCGCCTCCGTGGGGCGGGCTCCCGGCCGTCGCGCCGACGATCTGCTCGCCGTCGACGGGCGTCCCCCGAGAGCAGGCCGCGAGCCACAGCGTCGCCGCGAGCGCGGCGACAGCGCGCCCGGACCTCATGGCCTCCCCCTCTCGCTGTGGATGGGCGTGTCGGGCGCGAGCCGCAGCGCGCCGATCGTCGTCGCCAGCATCTCGTAGTGGCCGACCAGCAGGCACAGCTCGATCAGCTTCGCGTCCGACAGGTGCTCGGCCGCCGCGGCCCACGTCGCGTCGCCGACGGACCTGGACCCCACCAGCTCGTCGACGAACGACAGCATCGCTCGCTGCCGCGCCGTCCAGCCCGGCGCCTCTGGCCCTCGCTCGACGCGCGCGAGCGCGTCCTCGTCGAGCCCTGCGCGGCGCGCCATCCGCGCGTGGTGCGCGAGCTCGTAGTCACACCGGCGCAGGTGCGCGACGCGCAGGATCACGAGCTCGGTCTCGTCGCGCGGGAGCGTCCCGCCCGGCATCATCTGCGACGCGAACAGCAGCCACGCGCGGAAGAGCCACCGCTGCCGGGCGAGCGCGTCGAACAGGTGGACCCGCTCGACCCGGGCGCTGCGGGCCGCGGCGCGGCAGAGCAGCCAGTTGAGCGGGCCTACCGCCGAGACACCGGCGGGCCCGAGGCGCGGTGAGCCGTCGACGAGCATCGTGCGATGGTAAACGCCATGTATACCATGTCAAGCCTCTCCGCCCTTGCGGCGCGCCCGCGGGGCCGGGGGCATCGACGCCACGCCCGGCCCGTCGCCCGCCAGCGCGCCCGTCGCCACCCGCATCATCACCCGCCGCGCCCGAGCGACCGCGTGCTCGGAGACGTCGCGCCCCTCGTCGCCCTCCTCGAGCAGCACCCGGACGATCCCCTCGAGCGCCAGCAACAGACCGCGGACCACGAGCGGATCGGCGGGCGCGCCCGCGAGCTCGTCGACGGCGGGCTGCAAGAGGGCGCCGAGGGCGGCGTGCGCCTGCATCCGCGTCGCGTGCAGCGCCGACTCGTGACGCTGCGCCTCGCCGCCGAGCACGAACACCAGCCGCCCGAGCGCGCGCGCGCTGTCGAGGTGCGCGTCGATGCACCGCTCGATCCGCGCGAGCGGCGCGCGCTCGTCGGCCACCGCGGCGCGGCACGCGTCGAGCAACCGCTCGGTGCCGAGCTTGTAGAGCGCGAGCGCGACGTCCTCCTTGCCGTCGAACAGGCGGTAGAACGTCCGCCGCGAGATCCCCGACGCCTCGAGCAGCTG
>CAUJFL010000333.1 GCA_963169165.1 Myxococcota bacterium
GAGCCGCCGCGCCTCGCCGATCACGTCGAGCACCCCGGCGTGGTCGTCGGCCGCACGCGCGAGCAGGGCGCGCACGATCTTCTCGTGGATGAGATCGTAGGCGCTGCCCGTGACCGAGGACAGCGCCGCCGCGTCTCCGGCGAAGCTGTGCGCGGCGTCCCGATCGCCGACCTCGATCATCGCCTCGGCCGAGACGAGCAGCGTGTCGGCGTAGGCGTCCTGATCGGTGTAGCGCTCGTGGGCCTGGCGCGCGCGCTTCAGGTAGGCGAGCGCGCGCGGCAGGTCGCCGAGGCGCACGTAGGCCTGGCCCACGTTGGAGAGGGTCTTGGCGATCTGGAAGCGCCCGCCGATGGAGAGATCGATGCTGATCGACGACAGCGCGAGCGCGATCGCGTCCTCCCAGCGCTCGCGCACCATCATGGACATCGCGAGCGCGTTCTTCACGCGGGCCTCCTGCCGCTTGGCGCCGCATTTCTTGAAGATCGCCATCGCCTCGGCGTAGGACTCGATGGCCTCCTCGACGCGCCCGAGCCTGCGCAAGAGGACGCCGCGCGCGCGGAGCACCTCGGCCCGCGCGCGCACCGACACCTCGCTCGCGCTCGCGACCTCGAGCGCGCGATCGCACGCCGCGAGCGCGCCGGACATGTCGCCGCGCTCGCGCAGCAGCTCGCTCACGGTGCTCTCGGCCTCGACGGTCAGCGACGCGCTCTTCGCGAGCTTGGCCGCGGTGACGGCGCGCTCCGCGGTCGGCAGCCCGTGCGCGAGGTGCCCCTCGTCGAGATCGAGCCGCGCCGAGCGCGCGAGGGCGATGGCCGCCCACTTGGGGTGCCCTACCTCGCGCGCGAGCGTGCGCAGCGCGGAGAGGTGGGTCTTGCGCTCCTTGCGGCGCCCGAGCACGCGGTACAGGGCCTCGAGCGCCTCGTGCGCGCGGAGGCGCCGCGGATCTCCCTCGGGCAGCAGCGACAGCGCGCGCTGGTACCAGCGGATCGCGAGCGGCGACTGGTAGCCGTTGCGGGCCGCGTCGCCGGCCGTGAGGTACAGCTCGCCCGCGCCGTCGAAGTCCTCGCCCCGCGCGAGGTGGCGCGCGACGATCGCGGCGCTCGCGCCGGTGGCCAGCGGCGTCCTCGCGAGGTACCGACCGAGCGCGCGGTGCCGCGCGCGCCGCTCGCTGGCGTCGATCGACGCGTAGGCGACGTCGCGGGTGATCGTGTGCCGAAAATCGATCGCCTCCCCGCGCTGATCGCAGAGGCCGCGCGCGCAGAGCCGGGTGACGGCGTCCTCTTGCGGCGCGCCCGACAGCGCCTCGAGCTCGGCCGCCGTCAAGGGACCGCTCGCGATGGCGAGCCACGTCACGACGCCCAGCTCGCCGGGGGGCAGCTCACGCAGGCGATCGCCGATGATCTGCTCGAGCGTCGACGGCAGCGCGACCTTCTGGGCGTCGTCCTGATCTCGCCGCACGAGCGCCTGCTCACCGGCCTCGTCGACCACGAGCTCCAGCGTGCCGCGCTCGAGCAGGGCGTCGAGCATCTCGAGCAGGAAGAAGGGGTTGCCCGCGACGCGCGGCACCAGATCGGCGCACACCTGCGCGACGCCCTTCTGCACGCCGAGGCGCGCCTCGACGAGGCGGATCTGATCCTCGTGCGAGAGCCCCGCGAGATCGATCCGCACGACGCCGTCGAGGTGCGACATCACGCGATCGTCGGGGCGCGTGACGAGCAAGGCGAGCACCGGCAAGGGGTCGTTGCGGTGCACCAGCTCGGAGACGATCTCGAGGCTGGGCTTGTCGAACCACTGCAGCCCGTCGCACACGATGACGAGCGGCTGTCGAGAGCCGAGCCCCGCCAGCAACCGACGGACCGCGCCGCCGATCATCTTGCGACGAAACGACACGTCTTCTTCGTCGGTCGCGCGCAGCGTCGCGCCCGTCGCGAGCTCGAGCAGCCGCGTGACCGCCTGCTCGCCCGTCGGCCCCGCCGCGAGCGGGCCGAGCGCCGCCTCGATCGCGTGGATGGCCGTCATCACCGGCGCGTCGGGGTCCATCTCGAGCGCGTCGCGCACGAGCTCGCTCGCCGCCGCGAACGGCAGCTCGGAGCGGAGCGACGTCGCCTCGACCCGCAGCACGCGCGTGTCGGGCGGCAGCTCGGCGAGGAAGGTCGCCACGAGCGCGGTCTTGCCGATCCCCATCTCGCCGACGACCGCGCGGCTGACGATCGCCGGGGCGCCGCTCGCGCCGTTCGACAGCGCGCGGTGGTAGGCCGCGAACAGGTCGGCCTTCTCGGCGTCGCGGCCGACGAGATCGCTCGGCGCGTGCGCCATCTCGGCGAGCCGCTCGACGTGCAGGCCGTCGTGGCGGAGGCGCTGCGAGTGCGACGCGAGCCGGCCTTTTCTCACGTGTATGACTCGAACTCCTTCGGGGAGGTTGCCCTGCGCGGCACGATCGAGTGGCAGGGGCGGCGGGTGCGCTTTCCGGGCCGGTTCGACCGGGTTGTCGTCAAGAGCGATGAAGTCCTGCTGGTCGAGTTCAAGACGGACCGGGTTGTCCCCAGTGCCCTGAACGCCATCCGGCCGGAATATCTTCGCCAACTCGCCATTTATCGCAAGGCGCTGGCCTCGGTTTTCCCGGGCAAGCCGGTT
>CAUJFL010000334.1 GCA_963169165.1 Myxococcota bacterium
ACGCCACCACCGCCGAGCTGACGCGCGGACGCTACGAGCTCTCGCAGCGCGGCGGCGGCTCGGCGCTCGTCCGAGGCGCGGTGCCGGCGCGCCGCGGCGAGGGCGGCGGCGCGCCGTTCGTCGGTCGAGTGGCCGAGCTCGCCCAGATCCTCGGCGCGTACGAGCGCTGCGCCGAGGACGACACACCGGTCGTGGTCTCGTGCCTCGGCGCTCCGGGGATCGGCAAGAGCAGGCTCAGGCGCGAGGTGCTGGCGCGCATCGGCGCGACCGAGCGCTCTCCGCGCCTCGTGGTCGTCAGGAGCGAGTCGTTCGGTCAGCGGTACGCGCTCGGTCTGGCGGCCGAGCTGCTCCGCGCGGTCGTCGGGCTGCCGAAGGGCGCGACCGCGTCGGACGCCGCGAGCGCGATCGATCTCAAGCTCGGCGGAACGGTGCGGTCGGCGGAGGATCGCGCGCGCGATCTGCTCGCGCGCCTGGTGGCCAACGAGGCGTTCGACGACGGGGCGCGCGACGCCCTGTGGCCCGCGATGACCGACCTGGTGCTGAAGCTCGCCGCCGACGGCGCGCTCGCGCTCGTCGTCGAGGACGCGCAGTGGGCCGATCCCGAGAGCCTCGCGTGGCTCGATCACGTGCTCGGCCGAGCGCAAGGGCGCCCGCTCTTCGCCCTGCTCCTCTCGCGACCAGGGCTCTTCAAGGAGTCGCCGCGGCTGTTCGCGGGGCGCGATCACGTCCGCGTCGATCTTCGCCCGGTCTCCAAGCGCGCCACCCGCGCCATCGCCCGCGCGGTGCTCGGCGAGCGCGCCACCGAGGACACCGTCGAGCGCATCGCCGCGCAGGCCGCGGGCTCGCCGCTGTTCGCCGAGGAGCTGGCGAGGCTGAGCGCCATCGGCCGCGACGCCACGAAGGCGCCGACGATCGAGGCGGCCATCCAGGCGAGCCTCGACGCGCTCGAGCCGCAGCTCCGCGACGCCGCCCTGCGCTTGAGCACGTTTGGATTGTCAGGATGGGAAGGGGGTCTGGTCGCGCTCGGCGTGCCCGACGCGCGCGAGCTGCTCGGGCTGCTCGCGGCGCACGAGATCGTGGTCGAGCAGGCTGAGTCGCGGTTCTCGGGGCAGCGGGAGCACGCCTTCAAGCACGCGCTCGTGCGCGAGGTGGCCTACTCGTCCCTCGACGCCGACGGCAAGCGGATGCTCCACGGGATCGCCGCTCGGTGGCTCGACGGCATGAACGAGGACGCCGCGACCGTCGCGCGCCACTACGAGCTCGGCGGCGCGTCCGAGCAGGCGGGCGTGCACTGGGAGCGAGCGGCGCGGCGCGCGCTGGCGGCGGACGCGCTCGGCGACGCGGTGACGATGGGCGAGCGGGCCCTCGCGTTCGCGGTCGACGCCGAGACGTCGTTCGCGCGGGCGCTCGTGCTCGACGAGGCGTTCGCGCGGCTCGACGCGAAGAGCCCCGAGCGCGAGACCTCGGTGCGCGCGCTGTCCGAGAACGTCCACGACGAGGCGAGCCGGGTGCGCGCGGACGGGGCGCAGGCGCGGTACGACGACAGCCGGGGCGCGGGGGCCCAGATCTTCGAGCGGCTCGCCGACGTCCGCCGCCGCGCCGCGGCGCTCGAGCTGACCGACGAGGAGGCGCGCTCGGGCGCGGCGCTCGCGGCGCGACACGCGTTCGCCGGGCAGCTGATCGAGGCCGAGCGCGAGGCGTCCTCGCTGCTGGCGCTCGCCGACAAGAAGGGGCTCACGCAGGCGGCGATCGACGGCTGGCAGACGCTGGCGATCGTCCGGCAGACCCGCGGCGAGCTGCTCGCGGCGCTCGACGCTCGCCGCAACGCCGCGCGCGCCGCGTCGCAGGCTGGGCTGCGGGTTCGAGAGGCTACTCTGACCATCAACGTCGGCTTCGCGTTGACCACGATCGGCGCGCAGAAAGAGGCGCGCGCCGCGATCGAGCAGGGCCTCGCGATCGCCTCGAACACGGGGAGCCAGGGCGTGCTCGGCCTGGGCCGGATGCTGCTGCTCGGGTGGGCGGCGACGTTCGGCGCGGACCAGGCGATCGATCGCGTGCTCATCGACGCGCGCGCGCAGGCCGACCACGCGGCCCAGGGCGGCTGGACGCCGAACGATCGCATCACGCTCGGCGTGCTCTTCTACCGGGGGGTCGAGCTGCTGCGCCACGGCGATCCCGACGCGCCGACGCGTGCGCGGGCGCTCTTGCGCATGGCGGCCGAGGCGTACCGCGCGACGGACATGCGCGACGTGCTCCCCGTCGCGCTCGGCGAGTGGGCCGAGGCCGAGCGGCGCGCCGGAGACGCGTCACGCGCGGTCGCGCTGGCGACCGAGGCCGCGGCGCTGCTCGAGGCGGGCGCGCCGAGCCTGCTCAACGAGGCGCCCGTGTACCTCGCGCTGCACGACGCGGCGAGCGAGGTCGGCGACGTCTCGGCGGCCCGCGACGCGATCGCGCGCGCGATGCCCCCGCTCGTGCGCAGGTTGACCGGGCTCGCTGGCTCGCCGTACGCGCTCGGCTTCTTGACGAGGCTGCCGCACAACGCCGCGCTCATCGCGACGTCGGAGACGTATGGCCTGCTGCCTCGCGAGGTCGAGTCGCTCCTCGAGCGGGCCGCGTCCTAGCCCGCCGCGCGTCAGGAGACGTGCTCGGCGGGCGGCGCGACTGGCTCGCGGCTGGGCGCCACGACCGTGGTGGCCATCGCCGTCGCGGCCCCCGCGAACACGCACGCCGCCGCTTGCGCCTCGAGGGGGCCCGGCAGGTACCGCGCGAGCACCTGGCCGCCGAGCCACGCCGCGGCGACCGCGAGCCCAGCTGGCAGCGCGGTCTCCCTGCGCGCGCCGCGCGCGATCAGACCGGGCGCGGTCCAGAGCGCGAGGCACGCCGCGGCGCCGAGCTCGAAGCGCCCACGCGCCGACAGCCACGTCCACGCGAGCGCGGACGGCGCGCCGAGCGAGACCGCGAGCGAGTCGAGCCGACCATGCAGCGCCGCTGCGCCGAGCACCCCGATGGCGACCGACGTCGGCGCCGCGAGCAGCGCGCCATCGCCCACGACGGACATCAGCGCGTAGAGCGCGCCGAGGCACGCCGCGAGGCCGAGAGAGAGCGCGACCGTGCGCACGGCTAGTACGCGGCCCGCGAGAGGTTCGAGTGCTCGCGCGCCCCGATCGCGCGGGCGGGGGCCGCCGCGGGCTTCGCCGTGCGGTAGGTGCTCGAGTCACCCTCGTAGGCACGCGCCTGCGCGCGCAGCGAGCCCGCCTCGGAGGGCGCGGCCGTCGCCGCGTGCTCGAGCTCCCTGCGGCTCTGCTCGTTGAGCGAGAGCGCGGTCGCGCGATCCCCCTTCTCGAAGGCGGCGGCGGCTTCGGCCTCGCGTCGAGACGCGGTGACGCTGGTGACGGCGGCGTGCACGCGCGCGTCGCGCGCCTCGTCGACGTCGCGCTGATCGTCGGTGACGACGACCTCGAGCCGCTCGGTGCGGAGCTCGATCGCGTGCCCGTCCGAGTCCAGCCACGACGCTCGAGCGCCGAACCGCAGTCGAGACCCCGCGCTGCCCGCCGGGACGTCGATTGGCACCACGACACGTCGCTCGTCGCCCGCGAACAGCGCGCCCAGGCTGAGCCGCGAGCCATCGACGGTGGCGCCCCAGACGCCGTGGATCCGCGCGCCGTCCGGCAGATCGAGCTCGATCGCCACGCGCGTCGCGGTGGTGCGCGCCGCCTCCCGGAGCTCGCGCGACAAGAAGCGCCCCAGCGCGGACGCGTCGCGCATGAACTCGTAGTTTCCGTGCCCCGCGCTCGCGAGGTCGGAGAGGTAGGCGTCGTCGTAGTCCGTCCCGATCCCCAGCGTCGACACCGTCACGCCGCGCGACGCCTCTCGTCGCGCCACGTCGGCCGCCGTCCCGCGAGGGGCCCCCGACGTGTCGCGACCGTCGGTGACCAGCGCGACGCGGGTCGAGCGATCGGGCCCGGCCTTCGCGACCTCGCGCGTCGCCGCCTCGACCGCGCGTGAGATGTTGGTGTTGCCGCTGGCGCGCAGCCCCGCGACCGCCGCGCGCGCCCGATCGCGGACCTCCGCGACGCGCCCGAGCGGCACCAGCACCTCGGCGTCGCTGGAGAAGCGCACCACCGACACGAGATCGTCGGCCTCCATCTCGTCGAGCGCCTGGCGCGCCGCGCGCCGCGCGTCGACGATCTTGGCGCCCTCCATCGAGCCCGAGGTGTCGATCACGAGCACTAGCGCGAGCGGCGCGCGGGCCTTCGCGCGCTCGTCGGCGCGGACCCGCAGCTCGACGAACATCGAGCGTGTCCCGTCTGCGAGCAGCTTTCCGTGGCTGAGCGCGACGTGCCCCGACACGCCGTCTCGAGCGAAGGTCGCGCGCGTCGAGGCCGCGTCGGAGGGAGGCGGCTCGGCGAACCGCGAGGTGGGCGCCGTCGCGCGCGCGCCGACGAGCGGCCCTGAGCTCGAGCCTCCGCTGCGCGCCAGGAGCAGGCCCGTCACCGACAGCAGCACGACGCCGAGCGCGACGCCCCGGCGACCTTGGGGATCCAGCAGAGCAGCCATGAGCGCTGACGACGCGCGCCGCGCCCGTTCGATCTGCGCGCGGGCGACCTTTCGTCATGCCCGGAGTTTGGCTAGCGTGCGCGGCCGATGAAGCACTCCATCCCGCACGATCTGTCCCCCGAGCTCGCGAAGACGGCCACCGAGCGCGCGTTCGAGTCCTACAGGGCCAAGCTCCCCGAGTACGATCCAACCGCGACCTGGAAGAGCCCGACCGAGGCCGACGTGGCGTTCAAGGTGAAGGGGGTGAGCCTCAAGGGCGGGGTGCGGCTCAGGCCCGGCGAGGTGGAGCTCGAGCTCGACGTGCCGTTCGTCTTCAAGATCTTCCAGAAGAAGGCGATGGACATCATCGAGCGCGAGGTCAGCGAGTGGCTGGGCAAGGCCAAGCGCGGCGAGCTCTGAGCATAAGCCGAGCGCCACGGTCTCGCCGACCGCGGGGATGACGAGCCTCGCCGCGTCGAGCCCGCGCCGCGCGAACAGCTCGCGCGTCAGCCGCGGCGGCTCGTCGAGCGGCTCGTCCGTCAGCTTGAAGGTCCCCCAGTGCATCGCGAAGAAGCGCGCCGCGCCGAGCTCGACGAACGCCTGCACCGCGTCCTCGGGGTTCATGTGCTGCTCGCGCATGAACCACCGCGGATCGTAGGCGCCGATCGGCAGCATCGCGGCGTCGATGCTCCCCACGCGCGCGCCGATCTGCGCGAACCCAGAAAAGTAGGCCGTGTCGCCCGAGTGGTAGGCCCTCAGCCCGCCTCCCTCGATCACGAAGCCGCCCCACAGCGTCTTGTCCTGATCGAACGCGGAGCGCCTCGACCAGTGCTGCGCCGGGACCAGCGTGACGTCGAGCCCGCGGACGCGCGCCGTACCCCACCAGTCGAGCTCGGCGACCTCGTCGAAGCCCCACGCGCGCATCGGGCGCGCGAGGCCGAGCGGGACGACCGCGGCGGGCCTCGGCGAGCGCCGCGCGAGGCGGACCAGCGTCGGTCTATCCATGTGGTCGAAGTGGTTGTGGCTGACGGTGACGACGTCGATGCGTGGCAGCGCCTCCCACGAGAGCCCCGGCGCGACGTTGCGGGACAAGAGCCCGAGCCGCGGTGACAAGATCGGATCGGTCAGCACCGAGCGCCCCGCCAGCTGCAAGAGGTAGGTCGCGTGGCCAATCCACGTCAGCGATGGGGTGAGCGCCTCGGCGAGCGCGCGGCCGTCGTTGTGTACGGCGGGCACGGGGCACCTGCCCGGCGCGACGCGACGGGGCTCGGGGCCGAGGCCGAGCTTCCAGCGCAAGAGGTGCTTCGGCGAGCGCAGGTGGGCTCGCTCGTCGAGGTTGCGGTAGATCATCCGCTTGCCTCGTAACACGCCGCTCGCCTCCTCGCTCTCGGTGCGCCCCGGGGCGCGGTACGCGTGCTTCGGCGACGGCCTCTGCTGCACGGACGCTCACCTCGTGGGGCCCCTGTCGTCCTCGGACGCCGCGCGGGTGCGAGCGTTTCGACCAGGCGTCGTCGCGCGGCACCGCAAGCTCGACGTGCTCGTCGTACGCGACGTCGCCGGTCGCTGCGCGCTGTACGACGACGGGTGCGCTCTGCATCGAGCGCGCGGAGAGCGCGAGAAGCCGCGAGCGTGCCGCGAATTTCCGCTCGGCGTGGTCGGGACGCCGCAGGGGCCCCGCGTGACGACGCAGCACCGGTGTCCGTGCCGGACCCTCGGCGATCGCCCCGCGTTGACCTCGGCGGAGGCCGCGCGAGCGCTGTCGGACGCGGCTGGCCGCGTGCGTCTCGACGCGCGTGTCGTCCGGGTTCGGCTCGCCCCGGGGCGCACGGCCGGTTTCTCGCGCTACCTCGAGCGAGAGCGACCAGTGCTCGAGGCGCTCACGGCGGGAGCGGCGCCCGAGCAGGTGCTCCGCGGGCGAGCGCTGCCGTCGCTCGGAGAGATCGGGTGGGCCGACGTCGGGCACCACCTGCGCGGGCTGTTCGATGGGACCTCCTGCGGGGCCGCGCTCGCGTGGATGGGCGGCGCGTTGATCGCGCTCTCCGGTGGCCGAGCCCCGCGGCCGCCCGCGCGCGCGTGGGCACCCTCGTTCGACGCGGCGGAGCGCCGGGCACAGCGCGCGCGCGCCGTCGACGACGTGCTGTCCGATTTCGCGGCCGACGCCGTGTGGTCGCTCGAGTGGGCGCCACACGCGAGCTTCGACGCGGCGCTCTCCGAGCTGGCGACACGCGTCGCCGCCGCCCGGTGGCTCGTGGACGAGCTCGCGTCGCGAGGGTGTCGCCCCGATCGCGCCGCCGCGGAGGCCGTGATGATCGTCGAGCTCGCCGCCGCGACCCCGACGTGGCCGTCGATCCTCGCCGCCATCGACGCGGCCGCGCGTCCTGGTTCCCACGCGCGCCCGGCTCTGTCAGGCTCACCAGACCGATGAGCCCGCCGCGCGTCTTCCTCCACTACGCCGACGCCGCGGCGCTGCGGGCAGACCACGCGGCGAACCTGGCGCGCGGGCGCGCGTTCGTCCCTGGGGCGACCGAGCTCCGGCTCCGCGAGGCGTGCGAGCTCGTGCTCGTACACCCGGACACCGGCGCCGCGCTCTGCCTCGGCGCCGAGCTCGTCCACGTCCAGCGCGAAGGCGACGGCGCGGGGGTCGGCGTCGCGTGGACCTCGACCCCTGAAGACGTCGAGCGCCTGCGGGCCTTCGTCGAGGACGCCGTGGCAGAGCTCGAGGTGGTCGAGGACGACGAGCCCGGGGGCGAGCTCGAGGTGGTCGAAGAGGTCGAAGAGGGCGCGCGCGCGGGCGACCCATCCGCTCATATGCATGAGCGGATTCGTCGCCTGACCCAGCCCGAGCAGCAGCGGCTGGCGCGCGGCGGCTCCCTGACCGAGCGCACGATGCTGGAGCGGGTCTTCGGTCCGTCGGTCTGGGAGGCGCTCCTGCAGAACTCGCGGCTGACGCCGCCCGAGGTCGCCCGCATCGCGAAGAAGGGCACGCTGCCGAAGCCGCTGGTCGAGCAGATCGCCGCGAACGCCGCGTGGCTGGGCGTGCCCGAGGTGCAGCGCGCGCTCTTGTCGAACCCGCGCAGCAGCTCGTCGGTCGTCGCGCGGGTGCTGCGCGCGCTGTCGAAGGGTGACCTGTCGCGGGTGCCGCAGCAGACGGCGTACCCGATGGCCGTGCGCCTCGCGGCGAAGAAGCTGTTGAAGGGCTGACCTTCAGCGTCGTTCGGCCGCCGCGACGTGCGCCGCGATCGCGTCGTTGAGCTCGCGCGCCTTCTCGAAGGTCAGCCCGTGCCCGGCGTCGTCGAGCCGAAGCAGGCGCGCGCCGCGGATCCGCCGCGCGAGCACGTCGCTGTTGTGGGCTCGGATCAGGATGTCGCGCCCGGGGCGCACGACGAGCGTCGGCGCAGAGATCTGCCCGAGGCGCTGGAGCGCGCGGTGGCGGGCGACGGCCTCCAGGTGCCCCAGCACGACCGCCGCCGGGGCCCGCGCCCCGACCATCTGCGCGAGCCGCGCGTCGAGGCGGGCGCCGCGTGCCGCGAGGAACTCGGGCGTGTAGAGCAGCTGCGCGAGCGCCCGGATCCGCCCCTCGGGTCCGGTGGTGTTGGCCTGCACGAAGCGCACGATGCCCGGGAGCGGCGGCAGCGCGGCGCGAAAGCCCCCGGCGTGCGTCGCGATCAGCGTGAGGCTGCGCACCCGCGCGGGCGCGCGGAGGACGACCTCCTGCGCGATCATCCCGCCCATCGACACGCCGACGACGTGCGCCGCTTGCCAGCCGAGCGCGTCGAGCACCCGCAGCGCGTCGCGGGCCATGCCGCGGATCGTGGGGCGGCGCGCGGGGGGCTCGCTGCCGCCGAGGCCGAGGTGATCGTAGGTGGCCACGCGGTGCTCCGGTGAGAGCGCCTCGATCTGCGGACGCCACAGCGCGCCGCGCATCCCGAGGCCCATGATCAAGAGCACCCGCGGCCCCGCGCCGCCTTCGACCTCGAACGCGAGCCGTGGGCTCGACTCAGTGAGCGGCATGTCGTCGCCAGCGTGGCCTCGCGTCGGCGCGGGCCGCAAGGCTCACCGCGATCTTCGCCCCGGCTGGCTCGGTTCACGCTAAGACGATCGCACGCCATGCCGCGCGCGCGCCGGGTCCGATGAAGCTCCCGATCGAGCTCCAGGAGCCGCGCGGGCTCTACCTGCTCGCCGCGCTCGCGCCGCTCGTGCTGCTGTACGTGCTGAAGGTCCGCCGCGCGCGGCACGTGGTCTCATCGGGCTGGCTCTGGTCGGCCGCGGCGCGAGATCTGCTGGCGCGCTCGCCGTTCCGTCGGCTGGTCGCGCAGGTGCCGCTCTTCTTGCAGGCGCTCGCGATCATCGCCGCCGCCATCGCGCTCGCGCGCCCGGCCCTCCGCAGCTCGACCTTGGTGGGAGAGCACGTCGCGATCGTCGTCGACGTGAGCGCGTCGATGCGCGCGATCGATCCCGCGCGAGGCGCGCCGCGGATCGCGCTCGCGCGAGAGCTCGCGACGTCGGTCGTGAAATCCCTCGGCCCGGCCGGCGACGCCATGATCATCGAGGCGGGGCGCGACGCGCGGATCGCGTGCCCGCTCGATCGCGACACGCGCAGGCTCGGCGACGTCGTCGCCAGGCTCGACGCCCGCGACGTGGAGGGAGATCTGGCGTCCGCGGTGGGGCTCGCGGTCGACAGGCTCCGCGCGGCGGGCGGCGATCGCCGGATCGTCGTGGTCACCGACGGCGCGCTCGGGGACGCGGCGCTGCCCACGTCGACCGTCCCGCTCGATGTCAGGCTCGTGTCCGAGCCCGTGGACAACGTCGGCGTGGTGCGCGTCGACGTGCGCTCGGGGACCGACGCCGCCACCAAGGAAGAGGAGATCCAGGCGTTCGCGCTCGTCGCGAGCTTCTCCAGGGCGCCGCGTGAGGTCTGGGTGACCCTGCGGCTCGCGGGCGTCGCAGAGCCGCTCGCGTCGCGTCGGTTTCGCCTGGCGCCCGGCGAGCGCGCGCCGGTGCTCCTGACGTTCAAGCCCGACCCCGGCGATCGCGGCAAAGGGCTCGTCGTCGAGGTCTCTCCGCACGACGCGTTCGTGACCGATGACGCCGCGTACGCCCGCGTCCCGCTCGGCGCGCGTCAGCCGGTGGTGCTCGTCGGCGCCGCGCCGTCGCGGTGGCTGGAGCGCGCGCTCCTCTCCGATCCCAACGTCGAGCTGTCGAAGGGGACCCTGGCCGAGCTCGAGCGGACGCCCGTCGCCGCCGGCACGCTGCACGTGTTCGATCGGGTCTGCCCCTCGGCGCCGCCGCAGGGAGATTTTCTGGTCGTGGGTCCGCCGCCGGGAGCGTGCCTCGGCGTGTCGGTCGGAGCGCCCATCGATCGGCCCGCCATCACGTCGTGGGCCAACGGAGATCCGCGCCTCCGCTTCCTGACGCTCGATGGCGTCCACGTGGCCAAGGCGACGCCCCTGTCCGCCGGGAACGCGCGCGACGCGCTCGTTCGGGGGCCGACCGACACGCTCATCGCCGACGCGTCCAGCCCCGGGCGCACCGGCACGATCGTCGGCTTCGACGTGGGCGAGAGCGACTGGCCGCTGAAGGCCTCGTACGTGCTGTTCATCCGCAACACGCTCGAGCTCGCGCGCGCGCACCGCGCGTCGGGGCAGGTCGCGCCGTCGAGGGCTGGAGAGCCCATCAGGGTGCCGGTGCCCGGATCCGCGTCCAAGGTGTCGGTGCACGCGCCAGAGGCCAAGGAGCCTCGCGCGCTGCCGGTCCAGGCAGGCCTCGCGATCGTCCCGGACACCGGGCGGATCGGCCACTACCTCGTCTCGTGGGACGGCCGCGACGCGGGGAGCGTCCTCGTCCCCGTGAACCTCGTCTCCGAGCGCGAGAGCGATCTGCGCCAGCGCGTGAAGTCCGATCCGAAGAGCGGCGTCACGGTCACGGCCGCGACGCGCCCCGCGCTGTCGCTGTCCGACGCGGGCTGGGTGCTGGCGCTCGTCGCGCTCGCGTTCGTGGTGCTCGACGCCCTGTGGCTCACGCGCGCCCCGCGTGGTCGCGCGGCGGCGAGGCCGGTCGCGCCGCGGAGGGCTGCGTGACGCCCGCCGCGGTGCTGCGCGCGCTGCCGTTCCTCTCGCTCGCGGCGACGATCGCGGTCGTGGCGGCGACGATCGTCGCCTCGCGGCGCCTTCGCGCTCGGCCGGTGCTCGTCGCCGCGCTCGTGCTCGGCGCGATGCCGCTCGTCTGGCTCGAGCTCGTGTGGACGCGCCTCGTCCCCGAGGTGCTCGTGCGGGTCGAGCGACCGTGGGCGGCGGCGGTGGCGGCGGCGGCGGTCTGGCTCGTTTGCGTGCGGCTCTCTGGGCTCTCTCCGCGGATGCACCGCGTACGGCGCGCGCTCGTCGAAGGCTCGCTGTCGGCCGCGGCGCTCGCCGCTGGCCTCGCCGCGATGGGGTTCCAGCTCGGTCGGCCGATCGACAAGATGGCCGTGATCATCCTCGTGGATCGCAGCCGCTCGATCGATCTCGTCCCCGCCGCCGACGCCCGCGTCCGGGCCGAGCTCGAGGTGGTCGAGCGCGGGATGCGCGACGACGATCGCGTCGGGGTGATCGCGTTCGGCGCGGACGCGATGGTCGAGGACCCGCTGCGGCCGCGCACGGCCCAGAAGAGCGTCGCGCGAGCGGAGATCGGGCGGGACGCGAGCGACCTCGCCGCGGCGATCAAGCGCGCGCTCGCCGAGGTGCCCGAGGGCGCGGCGCCGCGGATCGCGCTGCTGTCGGACGGCGTCGAGACACGTGGAGACGCCGTGCTCGCGGCGGCCGCGGCGGTCGCCGCCGAGGTTCCGATCGACGTCGTGCCGCTCGACCAGGCGCAGGTGCCCGACGTGCGCGTGGTCGCGCTCCGCATGCCGCCGCGCGTCGACGAGAAGGAGCCGATCGATCTCCGCGTCGTCACCTCGTCGTCGGTCGAAGCCGAGATCGAGCTGCGCGTGCTCCGAGACGGCGTCGCCATCAAGAAGGCGACGGCGAAGATCCAGGCCGGAGAGGACGTGCTGCGCATCCGCGAGATCGCGCCGTCGCCCGGCATGCACCGCTACGACGTCGAGGTCACGGCCAAGGACCCGCGCGTCGACCAGGCCCCCGAGGACAACTCGGCGTCGGCCTTCGTGAAGGTGCGCGGCCCCGCCATCGCGCTCATCCTCGAGGGCGAACCGGGCAAGGCGAGCTTCATCGAGCGCGCGCTGCTCGACGTGGGCTACCGCGTCGACGTCCGCGGTCCGAGCGGCTTCCCCGCCGATCTCGCGGGCTTCGTCGGCTTCGATCTCGTCGTGCTCTCCGACGTGCGCGCGTCCGAGGTGTCGGCGTCCCAGCTCGACGCGCTCGCGAGCTGGGTGCGCGATCTGGGCGGCGGCCTGGTGTTGATGGGCGGCGATCGCTCGATGGGCCCCGGGGGCTACGCCAAGACCTCGATCGAGGAGGTGTCGCCGGTGAGCTTCGATCTGAAGCAAGAGCGCCGCCGCGCGAGCCTCGCCCAGGTGATCAGCATCGACATCTCGGGCTCGATGGGCGCGCGGGTCGGCGCGTACAACAAGCTCGATCTGGCGAACGAGGCGTCGGCGCGCTCTGCGATGCTGCTCGGTCCCGGCGATCGCCTCGGCGTCGCGCACGTCGACACGGTCAACAAATGGACCGTGCCGCTCGGTCCCGTCGTCGACACCGCCGCGACGGCGCGCGCGATCAAGGCGGTCAAGGTCGGGGGCGGCGGCATCTACGTCGACCTCGCGCTCGATGAGGCGTACCGCGCGCTCGACGGCGAGAAGGTCAACCTTCGTCATTTGCTGCTGTTCGCCGACGGCGACGACGCCGAGCGCATGGGCGGCTGTCGCGCCAAGGTCTCGGGCGCGCTCGCTCGAGGCATCACGACCAGCGTGGTCGCGCTCGGCAAGGGCAAGGACGTCGCCGAGCTCGAGGTGCTCGCGCGCCTCGGCAACGGTCGCTACTACCTGATCGAGGACGCGACACGGCTGCCCGCCGTGTTCACGCAGGAGACGATCCTGGCCTCGCGGTCCTCGATCCACGAGGTCGATTTTCGACCCTCGACGGGCGCGCCCGGAGCGGCGATCCGCGCCATCGATTTCTCGGCCGCGCCGATCCTGAAGGGCTACGTGGTGACGATCGCGAAGCCCCGCGCGAGCGTCCACCTCGTCGGCCCCGAGGGTGATCCCTTGCTGGCGACGTGGAGCGTCGGCATGGGTCGAACCGGCGCGTTCACGAGCGATCTCAAGGACCGATGGGGCGCCGCGTGGACGACCTTCCCCGGCGCGGCGCGGATGATGGCGCAGCTCGCGCGCGACATCAGCCGAAAGCCGGACGACCCGCGCGTGCGGCTCGAGGCCGACGCCGCGGGCGGCGAGCTGCACGTGCGCGCGACCGTGGTCGGCGATGACGGGCGCGCCCAGAGCTTCCGACGTCTCGCGGTCAGCGTCGCCGGCCCCGACGGCTTCGCGAAGCGCGTCCCGCTCGAGCCCGTGGGCTCGGGCGCGTACGCGACCAGCGTGCCGCTCTCGCGACCAGGCACCTACGTCGCGACCGCGGTCGACGAGCTGTCGCAAGAGGCGGTGGGCACGGCGGGCGCCGTCCTCTCGCCAGGCGAGGAGATGCGCCCGGTCGGCACCGATCGCGCGCTGCTCGGGCGGCTCGCGTCGATGACGGGTGGCAAGACGCGCAGCACGCTCGCGGGGCTGTTCCTCGAGAGAGCCGCGCCGCGCTATGCCTACGATCCCATCGGCGGATGGCTCGCGCTGGCCGCGGGGCTGCTGTTGCTCTCCTCGGTCGCGCTGCGCAAGCTCGCCCTCTCGGCGCTCCCATCGTTCGGAGCGTCAGCGCCCGCCAGGCCCCAGGCGCCGCGCGCCGCCGCGCCCGTCGCGATCGCCGCGCGCCCGCCGCCGATCGCACACCCGGCCGCGCGCCCACCGCATGCGGCTGCGCAGCCGAAGAGCTCCTCCGAGGCCGCAGAGGAGCCGAAGCCGCCCTCGCTCCGCGCTCCCAAGAAGGAGGCACGCCCGATGACCGCGGCGGAGATCCTGCTCGAGAGGCGTCGAGGTCGACAGCGAGGTGATGACGGTGGCTGAGCTTCGCGCGCTGGTGCTCCTCGTCGCGGTGCTCGCTTCCGCCTGCACGCGGGCGGGAGATCCGTGCGGCGCGCACGACGCGTGCGGCGCGGGGCTGTGCCACGTCGGGCGCTGCACGGGCTCGGGAGCGCCGGTGGTCCGCGAGGGCGCGTCGCGCGTCGTGCGGTCGCCGTCGCAGCTCCGCGCGCTCGACGACGACGGCGACGCGGACGAGGCGCGCTTCGCGTCGACCCGGGGCGTCGCGCGGGTCTACGTGTCGTTCGACGTGACGCACCGCGCGGGCGAGCGCGCATACCTCGTGCTCGAGCCGAGCGCCGACGCCCCGCCGTGGGACGCGCCGATCACCATCGACGTCCACCCGATCGAGGAGCCCTGGTCGTCGTCGCAGCACGAGCCCCGCCTCGGCGTCCGCGCGTTCTCTGTCACGCTGCCCCCGGGGCCGTCGCGGAGGATCCTGCTCGACGTCACCGAGGTCCGGGCGCGGTACGGGTTCGCGCTGCGCGCTCCCGCGGGCGCGGGCGTCGGCGCGCGGCTCGACGCCCGCGCGACGCACCTCGACCTCTATCGTTGACGTGTCAGGGCGGCGGCGGGACGGGCGTGGAGAGCGCGGGCGCCGCCGCGAGGAACCGCTGCCACTCGTCGATCACCTCGGCGACCTCCGTCCCCTCGGCGAGCGACGCCAGGCGCACGAGCAGGGCAGGGGTGTGATCGGCCGTGCGCCTGCGATCGGGGAACGCCGTGCGCGCCTTGCCCAGCTCGTCGAGCGCCCTCGCCCGCTCGCCCTCGGCGAGGGCCAGCCACGCGAACGTGAGGTGCTTGTGCTGGGTCGGCTCGGACTCGTCGAGCTCGATGGCGCGCGCCGCCTCGAGGTGCTCGCGCGCTCGCGTCGTCGAGCCCTCGGCGAGCGCGACCTGCGCCAGCAGAAGCGCGGCCTCGACCCGCCCCCACGGATCGCTCAGCCGCTCGTCGAAGATCGAGAAGGCCGTGAGCGCGTGCTGGAACGCGGCCGCGGTGTCGCCGCGATCGAGCGAGGCCATGGCGAGGAGCCGCTCGCACGCCGCCTCGCCGCGCGGCGTCGCCATCGCCACGAAGCGCTGGCGAGTCGCGGTCGCGCGCGCGCACGCGGCGTCGTACTCGAACGCGCGGTGCTCGACGTGCCCGAGCACGACGTCGGTCTGCGCGAGCCCGAGCTGGTAGCCGATCGCGTCGAACTCGGTCCGGGCCTGCGTCAGCAGCTCGCGCGCCGGTTCGAGGCGCCCCACCGCCTGCTCGACCAGGGACAGCAGGATGTACGCCTGCGCCAGCGCGAGCGTGTCGCCCGCCTTTCGCAGCGTCGGCGCCGCGTTGCCGAGGTGCAGCCGCGCGCTCGCGTGATCGCCGAGCAGGTACTCGATCTCGCCGAGCAGCACCTCGACCTGCGCGCGCCCGTGCGTGTCGCCGATCTGCTCGAAGGTCGCGTGCGCCAGGAGCGCCTCGATCCGCCCGAGCGCCGGGACGCCCTGGTCCGACGCGATGTGCGCGAGCAGCCTCAGACAATGGGCCTCGTCTTGCTGACGGCCGAGCGCCGAGAGCAGCCGACGCGCCTCCTCGGCGAAGCGCCGCGCGTCGGTCAGGTTGCCGAGGTGACGCTCGACCTCGGCCCGCCATCGGAGCTGCTCGCCGAGCAGCTCGCCGTGCACGCGGCCGTCGAGGATCTCGAGATCGCGCTTGATCCAGCCGACGTCGCGCGCGCGCCTCCACGCGAGGGCGACGAAATCGAGCACGAGCCGCGCGGCCTGCGCGTCGTCGCCCGCGCGCTGGAGGTTGAGCGCCCGCTGCCGCACGAGGCGGCGCGAGCCCGCCTCCGGGTACGTCGCCAGCGCCTCCGCGGCGAGGCGGTGGATCCTCTTCGCGTCGGGCTGCTCCGCGAGGCGCGCGAGCATGTGCTCCCGCAGGAGCGCGTGCGGCCAGCGCAGGCGCCCGCTGCGGCTGACCAGCAGCACCTGCGCCTCCTGGAGCGCGCGCAGCGTCGGGCGCACGTCGAGCCCCATCGCCTGGAGCATCTTCGCGAGGCCCTCCGCCTGCAGCACCTCGCCGAGCGCGGCCGCCGCGAACGCCGCGGGGCGCAGCTCGGCCGCGAGCGCCGCAACCCGCTCGTCGAACAATTCTGACGTCGTCTTCGCGGTGCGCGCGAGCGCCGCGTCCGGCACGCGGTACGCTCCCGCGTCCAGCGTCAGCTGACCCGACGAGGCCCAGGAGTGGACGAGCTGCAGCGCGTACAGCGGGTTGCCGTGGCTCCGCGCGACGGCGGCGTCCTCGGCGTCGTGGGTGAGGGGCAGCGACGCGGCGAGCAGCGCGCGCGTCTCGTCGTCGTCGAGCGGCGCGAGCGAGAGCGTCGTCGAGGAGATCGCCTCCTGCAGCTCCTTCACGCGCTTCGCCGCGAGCGGATCGGCGGCGAGCGCCTCGTCGCGCACCGTCGCCAGGAACAGGAGCGGCAGGTCCTTGGCGTCGCGGTGCAGCGCCGTGATCCCGGCGAAGGTGTTGGGAGACGCGAGGTGCAGATCATCGATCCACAGGAGCAACGGGCGCCCCGTCGCCGCGAGCCGCTCGAGCACGTGCCGGATCACCACCCAGCGCAGCTCGGCCTTGTCGAGGAAGAACCGCTTGCCCGACGGGCCCACGCGCGCCTCTTCATCGGCGCTGAGCGGCTTCAACCAGGCGGCGGCGGCCGCGACCCACGTGCGGCCCTGCTCGTCGCTCGGCTCGATCTCCCACTCGTTGAGCAGCGCCTGCTCGATCACGTCGCGCGCGACGCCCCGGAGGTTGAAGTGCGTCGTGATCGCGCCGCGCATCCCGTCGAACGGTCCGGGGGTCCTGCGGTACCGCGCGCGGAGCGGGATCATCGCGCCCGTCTCGTGGACGTGCTCGTGGAGCCACTCGGCGAGCCGACTCTTGCCGACGCCCGCGTCGCCCCGCAAGAGTACGAGGTGCTGGCGCTGCTCGCCGCGCACGATCGCCTGCACGCGCTCGTCGAGCAGCGCCCGCTCGTGCCGTCGCCCGACGAGCGGCGTCGGGCGCAGCGAGAGGATCCCCGGCGTCAGCGACGAGGCCGGGTTCGACGCGCTCGGGACCGGGCGCAGCGAGATGGGTGACTCTTCTTCGTCGCCGACGCGGACGTTGGGCGCGTCCCAGCGGATCTCACCGTCCGGGCGCAGCGGGGTCCACGCGGCGCGCGCGTCCGCGGCGAGGCGGAAGCGGTTCCACGGGCGCTTCGCGAGGCACCGCACGGCCCACTCGCCCGCCTCTCCCGGGGCGCCCTCGGGCAGCGGGCTCACCTCGGTCACCGGGGTGTCGCGGTGCGCGCGCAAGATCTCCTGGCCGGTCCCCGAGAAGACCTCGCGGCCCGACAAGAGCTCGAACACGATGCTGCCGAGCGCGTACAGATCGGTCGCCGGCCCGATGTGCGGCGCCGCGCGCCTGATCTGCTCCGGCGCCATCCAGCCCGGCGTGCCGAGGCCGAACGGCATCGTCGGCGCGGCGAGCTGGTTCTCGGCGAGGCGCGGATCGACGTGATCGCTCATCAGCCACGCGAGGCCGAGATCGAGCACGTACGTGCGCGGCGCCTCGAGCCCGCCGCGCGGATCGATGAGGACGTTGGACGGCTTCAGATCTCCGTGGATCACCCCGCGCGCGTGCGCGTGCGCGAGCCCGGCGAGCACCTGATCGACCACGGTCCAGATGACCGGCCACGGGAGCCTGGTCAGGTACTTCCACACGTGGATGCTCCGCCCGTGCAGCGCGTCCATCACGAGGAACGGCGAGCCGTCCGGCAGCGCGCCGTAGTCGCGCGCGCGCACGATGGTCGGGTGGTCGAGCGCCGCGAGCGCGCGCGCCTCTTGCTCGAACCAGATGGCCTCGCTCGCGACGCCCTTGGACTTGTCGAGGAAGACGCACTTGACCGCGACGCGGTCGCCGGTGACCCGATCGGTGCACAGGTACACGACCCCCATGCCGCCGCGCCCGAGCTCGCGCGCGATCTCGTACCGTCGCGCTATGATGTCACCCGCCTTCAGCGCGAGCGCGGTGTCCTTCGTCGCCACGGCACGCGAGGTTAGGTCGGCGCTGGCGCCTACGGAAGCGCCAACTTGCCATGCCGCGTCAAGCCGTCCGTGCTCGGCGGGATCGAACGGGACCGACGCGCTTGGGGCGCGCGCCGAGTCGGAGTAGAGGGCGCCACCCCCGAGGGACACCACGCCGTGCAGAACATCCGAACGCTCCAGCTCTCCCGCGAAATGTGGATCTTCGTCGCCGTCACGGGGCTCCTGTCTGCTTATTACCTCTGGTCGACGATGGGCGAGGCGGCGCGCGCGCGCGCCAAGCCCGTCGAGGTCACGCCGGCCGAGCTCAAGGTGGGCCAGGTGGTCGACATCGCGATCACGCTCATCAGCGCCGACTCGATCGGCCTGTCGTGCGGCAGCGATCAGGCGGTCGACGGCGCGCGCTGCGCCTTCAAGCAGAGCGGCGAGCGCCAGACCGAGCCGATCAAGCCCGAGGACGTCATCGCGCCCTACATGACCAGCGACAACGTGCTCGTGATGGTGCCCGGCCTCTTCACGCAGCCCGTCCTGAAGAAGCGCGTCGAGGACGAGCCTCCGACCAAGTTCACGCGCGAGGAGATGGAGGTCCGCCGCTTCGTCACGACCTGCAAGTTCAAGCCGGTCGATCGCCTGAAGAACTTCAAGGTCCGCTGGCAGCCGACCGCGGGGTGGGGCGACAAGGACAGCGCGTGGGTCGGCCGCGTCACCGACTGTCGCATGACGGGGGGCTGAGCGTTGGGCTTCGAGTCGTCGATGTTTCGATCCGGCCTGTTCGACGGCCAGGTCGTCATCGTCACCGGCGGGGGCACCGGCATCGGCCTCGCCACCGCCCGAGAGATCGGCGCGCTCGGCGGGCGCGTCGTCATCGCGAGCCGCTCCAGGGACAAGGTCGACGCCGGGCTCGCCGCGCTCGCGCTCCCGGCGGGTCGCGCGCTCGGTCAGACGTGCGACATCCGCGAGGCCGCGCAGTGCGACGCGCTCGTCGACGCCGCGATGGCCGCGTTCGGTCGGGTCGACGTGCTGGTCAACAACGCCGGCGGCCAGTTCCCGTCGCCCGCCGAGCACCTCGCGTCGCGCGGCTTCGAGGCGGTGGTCCGCAACAACCTCGTCGGCACGTTCAGCATGACCCGCGCGGCCGCCACGCGCGCGATGATCCCGGCCAGGCGCGGCCGGATCGTCAACGTGATCGCCGACATCGCGCGCGGCTTCCCTGGGATGGTCCACACTGGCGCTGCGCGCGCGGGCGTCGAGAACATGACCAAGACGCTGGCCGTCGAGTGGGCCGCGCACGGGCTCAAGGTCAACGCGGTCGCGCCCGGCACGATCGAGTCGAGCGGCACCGCGCAGTACGGCGACGCCCTGCTCGAGGCGGCGCGCCGCGCGACGCCGGCCAAGCGCCTCGGCACCCCCGAAGAGGTCGCGCGCGTGATCGTGTTCCTCGCCTCGGACCTCGCCGACTACGTGACCGGCTCGACCTACTACATCGACGGTGGGTCATCGCTCTGGGGCGACATCCTGAGCATCGACGATCATCAGGGCGCGCCGCCCGAGCGCTGACGTGTCAGAGCTCGAAGCGCCCCCGCCGGACGCGCCGCCGTCTGCACCACCTCCTCCGCCCACGCCGCCCCCCGCGTCCGCGCCGGGCGGTGAGCCCGCGCCGCCGGCCGCGCCCGTCGCGGCGCGACCTCGGCCGCCGAAGCGACCGCCCTGGGAGCGCGCCGTCCAGGCGGTGCGCGACTACTTCCTCGGCGAGGATCCCACGTTCTGGGTCGCGATGGTGCCGATGCTCGCCATCGCCGCGGTGCTGTTCACGCGGCACCTCGCGACGAACTACATCTTCGACGAGCAGGAGGCGCTGCTCGCCAATCCCTACGTGAACGGCCAGGCAGGCCTGAAGCCCTGGCACGCCATCTACCGAGATTTCTGGGGTCTCCCGCACGAGCGGAGCATCGGCTCGTACCGCCCGCTGCCCGACCTCGTGTGGCGCGGCGTGTGGGCGATCCGCCAGAGCCCGTGGCTCGCGCACTGGATGAACGTGCTCTTCCATTCGGCCAACGGCGCGCTGGTCGTGATGTTCACGTTCGGCCTCACCCGTCGCCGGGGCCTCGCGTGGATCGCGGGCGCCATCTTCACGTCGGCGGCGGTGTTGACCGAGGCCGTGAGCGGCGTCGTGGGGATCGCCGACGTGATGGGCGGGATGGGCGCGCTGCTCGCGCTCGTGTCGCTGTTCGCGCGCGCGCCGTTTATGCCGCTCGGCGTCACGTTCGGCGTGCTGTTCGGCTTGTTCTCCAAGGAGAGCGCGCTCGTGCTCGTCCCGCTCGTGCCGTGGGCCGCGCTCGTGCTCGCCCCGGTGACGCACCCCGGGCGCCCGCTGCGGTGGCTGCGTGCGGCGCTGGCGCTGGTGGCGACCGTGGGGGCGTTCGTCATCTACGTCGAGCTTCGAAAGAAGTGGTTCCCCGCCCCGATGGAGCCGTCGCTCAACGATCCCCTCCCCGACGGGGCCTCGCTCGCGCAGCGCGCGCATCGCGCGTTCATGGTGTGGTTCCATCAGCCGCCGCTCCCCAAGGATCCGCTCAACAACCCGTTCGTGAAGGCCGACGTGCCGCACCGGGTGGCCGGCGCGCTGCGGGTCTACTGGAGAGGCCTCGTTCAGGTGGTCTTCCCGCGGACGCTCGCCGGCGACTACTCGGCGCCGCAGGAGCCCGTGCCCGACACGCTCCACGAACCCGAGACCGTCCTCGGCGCGGTGATGATGGTGCTCCCGACGCTCGCGGGCGCCGGGATGTGGCTGCGCGGCCTGTGGCTCGAGCGGGGTGAGCGCCGCGCGACCGCGCCGTCGACGTCGTGGACTCCGTCGTGGCGGCTCGTCGCGACCCTGCTCGTCGCGGTCGGCTCGATGTGGGTGGTCGTGAGCTACTTTCCGCACTCGAACATCCCCGTGCTGTTGCCGACGGTGCGCGCCGAGCGCTTCTGGTACTTCCCCGTCATCGGCTCGACGCTGGTGCTCGCGGTCGCGTTCGCCTGGCTCTTCGACGCGACCAGGCGGCACGACTCCGTGCCAGCGGTGGGTTTGTTCGCGTTCTTCTTCTTGTTTCAGTGTGGATCGGCGTACCGGCACAGCCGCGACTACCGAGACGATCTGGTGTTCTGGGACGCGACGCGCCACTCGTCGCCACGCAGCGCGAAGGCGCACCTCAACTACTCGGTGATGCAGGGGGCCCGCGGGAGGCTGGACATCCGCGAGGCGTCGAACCGCGTCGCGCTAGAGCTGGCTCCTGCGTGGCCGATGGCGCACATCTACCTCGGTGACACGCTGTGCAGGCAGCACCGGGTCGACGAGGCCTGGGTGTACTACAAGAGCGGCTTCCCGATGGCGGACAACGATCCCAACCTGCTGTCGCTGGGGTTGCAGTGTCTGTGGGAGGAGCGGACGGAGGACGAGAACGGGTCGCGCGTGCGGGCGTTTCACAAGTATGAGCGTGAGCTGCTGGACATGGCGGATGACAAGCCGGGGACCTGGCTCGCGTTCCATGTGCGCGACGTCTCTGTGAACGGCGAAAAGCACGACGGCATCGACCCAAAGTACCGCCCCCGAGGCTACAACCAACCAGCGAAGGAGTGACGCGGGGGCGATGGCGGCGCGGGGCGGGCGTTTGCGTGCTCGGCGTACGATGTACGCCTGCGCGCGGCACACGCCCGCCTCGCTTGCCCTCCCCCCCGCGTCACTCCTTCGCAGTCGCGACGAGTGTTTCGTCGGGTGGGGATTTGGGTTGGTGGCGCGTCGCTTCGCTCGCGCGTGGGAGGGCGCGCGTCGCTTCGCTCGCGCGGGGGAGGGCGCGCGTCGCTTCGCTCGCGCGGGGGAGGGCGCGCGTCGCTTCGCTCGCGCGGGGGAGGGCGCGCGTCGCTTCGCTTGCGCGGGGAAATTTGGGTGCTGGGCGCGGCCTCGTGGGTGCTTGCCCGACAGTTGCTCGAGTTGGGGGCCTTGCGGCCCCCAGGGTGGTAAGGTGCGGGAGAATCCGTAGAGGCGAGCGGCGAGGCGATCGAGGTCTTGGTCGAGCGCGTCGGCGGTTGCTGTCGAGGTGTATCCCCATGCGGCGGCGAGGCGGACGGCGGCGCGCGCTTCGTAGACTGAGCCGCGGGCGGATGCGAGGCGTGCGCGACGGTTGCCGGGGTCGCTGCCGGTGGCCTCGGCCGTGTTGAGGACGACGCTGTTCATCGCCCGGCGCAATTGGTCGGCGAGCGCGCGGTCACACTTATCGACCACGGGTTTGACCCTGGCGACGATCTCGATCCCAAACGCGACGATGTGCTGGAGCTGGCTGGTCGGCATGCCCCCCCACGCGCAGGTTCCGTGACGGCGCACGCGTCGCTCTCGCGCCTCTCGCGCTCCGGCGCCGGCGCGGAACGTGCGCGACCAGGGCGATGCAGACCAGCCAGCTCCAGCACAATTTTCGCCACGGGACGCTCGTCCACTGTTGTCGAACAGTCATCCTTCCGTCGTCGAGTCTTCGCCGTCCGCGCGTGTGACCGAGGATGAGCCCACCGAGCCCGAACCCCATCTTCACCGAGCCCGAGCCCAGCTTTCACCGAGCCCGAGCCCGACCCCGAGTCAGTGTTCACCGAGCCCGAGCCCGAGCCCCGTTTTCACCAAGCCCGAGCCCGGGTCCGAATCGGAACCCGAGCCCGAGCCCCCGTTTTCCCCGCGCCCGAGTCCGAGCCCGAGCCCCCGTTTTTCTCCGAGCCCGAGTCCGAGCCCGAGTCAGTGTTCACCGAGCCCGAGCCCGAGTCAGTGTTCACCGAGCCCGAGCCCGAGCCCGGTTCACCGAGCCCGAGCCCGAGCCAGTTTCACCGAGCCCGAGCCCGGTTCACCGAGCCCGAGCCTGAACCCGAGCCCGAGCCCGGGTCAGTGTTCTCCGAGCCCGAGCCTGAACCCGAGCCCGAGCCCGGGTCAGTGTTCTCCGAGGCCGAGCCAGTCTCACCGAGCCCGAGCCCGACGCTCCTCGCCTCACCGCCGCAGGGCGCGCGGCACTCCTCTCAAGAAGGCAGCGGTGAGGTTGAGCCAGTCGAAGTAGTCGCGCCAGAGGATGATCCTGCCGTCGCGGACCTGGAGGGTCCCGCAGACCCAGAACCGCGCGCGGTAGCGGCCCCGTCCGAGGACGTCGACTCGCTCGGTGAGGACGACGTCGCCGGCCTCGGCGAGGTGTACGAGCTCGACCTCGAAGTGATCGAACAGGCGCGCGAAGCCCCGCATCTGCCGCTCGAAGGCGCGGCGCCCGACGGCCTTCGGCAAGGAGACGTTCTCGTAGACGATATCGTCGGCGACGAGCGCCGAGATGCGCGCGGGGTCCATGGTCGCGAGCGCGTCGAAGAAGGCTCGCACGGCGTCGATCTCGGACATGCCGATGACCCTACCGCGGCCGGTGCGTGGTATCGAGCGGCGATGAGCTGGTGGGACCGCAGGGTGCTGCCCTTCCTCGTCGAGAAGGCTTGTCGAACCGGCAGCATCCGCGCCGAGCGCGAGCGGCGCGTGCCGCAGGCCTCGGGCCGCGTGCTCGAGCTTGGCGTCGGGACGGGACTCAACCTCGCGTTCTACGATCCCGCGCGCGTGACCGACGTCGTCGGCCTCGACCCCTCTCCCGAGATCCTCGCGCGCGCGCGCGCTCGCGCCGCAGACTGCCCCGTGCCGCTCCAGCTCGTCGAGGCGTCCGCCACGCGCCTTCCGTTCGACGCCGGCTCGTTCGACTCGATCGTCGTCACGTACACCCTCTGCAGCGTCGACGATCCCGCGCGCGCGCTCGTCGAGGTGCGGCGGACGCTCGCGCCTGGCGGTCGCCTGCTGTTCGTCGAGCACGGCCTGTCGCCGAGGCTCTCGACGCGCCTCGTTCAGCGAGGGTTGACGCCGGCGTGGCGGCGTCTCTCGGGAAACTGCCACCTCGATCGCGACGTGCCTCGCCTGCTCCGCGACGCGAGGTTCCACCTCGTCGAGCTCGAGGAGCGCGAGGGCGACGGTCCTAGCTGGACTGGCCATACGTTCGAGGGCGTCGCGACCGTCGGAGCATGACGGCGCACTGGCTCGATCGCGCGTACGTGCGCCTCACGCGCCCGGGATCATTCTTCGAGGATGGCTGGGGAGGTGAAGCGCGGGTCGACGAGCTGGCGACGTCGCCGTTCGCGCTCGACGCCGCGCCCCCGCGGATCACCTGGGGACGCGCGCGCGAGGTCGGAGGTCGCGTCGAGCGCGACGGGACGTTCGTCAGCCCGCTGGCCGCCGCGCTGCCCGCCGAGAGCCGCGTCGCGCACGTGCGGCTGCTGACGCCCGCGCGCGGACGCGTGGACGCGGCGGTGGTGATGCTCGGCGCGACGGGAGATGTCGGGCCCGCGCGTCGCACGCGGCTCGCCGCGCCGCTCGTTCGAGAGGGGCTCGCGGCGCTCGTGCTCGAGAACCCGTACTACGGCCCGCGTAGACCCGCCGGGCAGCGTGACGTCGACGTGCGCACCGTGGCGGATCTCTTGTTGCTCGGGCGCGGCGCGGTCGAGGAGGCCCGCGCGCTCGCGGCGTGGTGCCGCGCCGAGCACGGCGACGTCGCGCTCACCGGCTACTCGATGGGCGGACAGCTGTCGGCGATGGCAGCGGCCACGCTGCCGTTCGGCGTCGCGGTCGTCCCCGTCGCGGCGCCGACGTCCGCGCGCGCCGTGTTCGTCGACGGCCTCCTGTCACGCGCGACGGCGTGGCGCGCGCTGTCGGGCGAGCGGGACGCGCGCGCCGCGCTGTCCGAGCGGCTCGACGCGATCTCGTTGCTGCGCCTGCCGTCCCCGCCGCGCCCCGACGCGGCGGTCCTCGTGGGCGCCACGCGCGACGGATACGTCGCCGCGAGCTCGATCGAAGCGCTTCACGCGCACTGGCGTGGGTCTTCCTTGCGCTGGATCAACGAGGGGCACGTGAGCGGCTTCATTAGGAGCGGCGACGTGGCGCGTCAGGCGCTGCGCGACGCGCTCTGCCGCCTCCGTGAGCCCATTTCGCGAGCGAGCGGGCTGCCGCTCGGCTAAGGTCGTCGGATGCCTTCACGCGCACTCCGCCCGTCGTCCGTCGCCCTCGTGCTCGCCTCGTTCACCGCCGCGACCGTCGCCGCGTGCGGCGGAGGCTCCTCCGTCGACGGAGCCTCGACCGGCGGCCCCGCCGCGGGCTCCGGCAACGGCGCGGCGGGCAAGGCGGGCGCCGCGGGCAACGCTGGCTCGTCGGGCGCGGGAGCGAAGGCGGGGAGCGCAGGCGCCGCTGCCAAGGCGGGCAGCTCGGGCTGGGGCGGCGCCACCGGCGGAAAGGCAGGCTCCGCTGGCGTCGGCGGGGCGAAGGCTGGCAACGGCGGCGCAGGCGGCGCCACGGCGGGCACTGGCGGTGCAGGTGGTGCCAAGGCTGGCAACGCAGGCGCGGGCGGGATCGCTGGCATGGCAGGCAAGGGTGGAGGCGCGGGCGCGACAGCGGGTTCGGCGGGCAGCGCCGGCGCGGTGCAGGACCAGGTGATCAGCCTCGTCGTGATCCCGGCGACCGGCACGATCGACGTCGTCAACGGCGTGGGCGCGCCGCTGCAGCTCGCCGCGAAGCCCGTCTACAAGAGCGGCAACGTGGGCGCCCCGGTGCCCGACGCGGTCTGGAGCATCAAGCCCGGCGATCGCGCGTCGGTCGACGCCAACGGCAAGGTCCAGGCGACCGGCGCGATCGGCGGCGATGCCACCGTCACCGCGACGTGGAAGGGCATGTCCGGCTCCGCGCTGGTGACCATCAAGCTCCACACCACCGACACCGAGCCGAGCATCACCCCCGCCGACAAGGCCGCGCTCGACGGCGCGACCACCCCCGACTCTGCCAAGTGGATCTACCCCTACGACAAGACCGTCTTCCCTCGCGGCATCCTCGCGCCCGAGCTGATGTGGAGCGCCGCGTCCGCCGGCGACAAGATGTCAGTGTCCATCCAGGGTCCTTACGTCGATCTGAAAGAGTACTTCGTCACCAGCGCGCCCAACCACGTGCTCGCCCCCGATCTGTGGTCCAAGGCCACCGAATCGGGCAAGGGGGGGCCGGTCACCATCAAGGTCGCGCGCATCGCCGGGGGCTCGGGCCCCGCGACGCTGGTGATGAGCCAGACCTGGACGCTCGCCAGCGGCAGCATGCGTGGCACCGTATACTACTGGTCCAACAACCTCGGCCGCGTGGTGCGAATCAAGGCCGGGGCCTCCACCCCCGACGACTTCCTGGCTGCGGCCGGCGTCAACGACGGCTGCACCACGTGCCACACGGTCTCGGCCAACGGCACCGTGCTCGTGCTGGGCGGCGGCAAGGCCACCGGCGACAGCGCCGCGATCGTGTTCGAGTTGCTCGGAAATTCGCTGGC
>CAUJFL010000335.1 GCA_963169165.1 Myxococcota bacterium
GCCAGCGCTCGTGCCGCCGCCGCTGCCCGCGCTCGTGCTCCCGCCGTTGCCCGCGCTCGTGCTGCCTCCGTTGCCGGCGCTCGTGCTGCCGCCGCTGCCCGCGCTCGTGCTCCCGCCGTTGCCCGCGCTCGTGCTGCCTCCGTTGCCGGCGCTCGTGCTGCCTCCGTTGCCCGCGCTCGCCCCGCCGCCGCTCCCCGCGCTCGCGCCACCCGGAGCGCTGCTGGACTCGAACGACGAGCCACCGCACGCGGTGAAAGAGGACAGCCACAGACCACAGAGCAGGAGAGCAGAAGCGCGCATTCGCAGAGGATGACAGCGAGGTCGCGCACCGTAAAGAGTTCGGTCGCGGGCCGCGCGCTCGGCTATGCCCTCCCGCGATGAGCTCCGACGCCGAAAAGCCGTCCAACGCGCTGCCCCGCGGGCTGTACCTGCTGTTCACGGCCGAGATGTGGGAGCGCATGAGCTACTACGGCATGCGCGCGCTGCTCGTCCTCTACATGACGCGCGCGACCGAGAGGGGCGGGTTCGGCTGGAGCCGCGCCGACGCGCTGTCGGTCTACGGCTGGTACACCGCGTTCGTCTACATCACGCCGCTCCTCGGCGGCACGCTCGCCGACCGCGTCCTCGGCCAGCGCCGCGCGGTGCTGATCGGCGGCTCGCTGATGATGGTGGGCCACTTCTTGATGGCGGTGCCCGGGCTCGCCGCGTTCTACGCCGCGCTCACCTGCCTCGTCGTGGGCAACGGCTTCTTCAAGCCAAACATTTCGACGATGGTGGGCGGGCTGTTCAAGCCTGGCGATCCGCGCCGGGACGCCGGCTACACCGTGTTCTACATGGGCGTGAACCTCGGGGCCGCGCTCGCGCCGCTGGTCTGCGGCACGCTCGGCGAGAAGCTCGGCTTCCACTGGGGGTTCGCGGCGGCGGGCGTCGGGATGCTGTTCGGGCTGCTGGTGTTCTGGTGGGGCGCGGCGCGCTTCCTCGGAGACATCGGCGCCGCGCCGTCGCCGCGCCCCGCGCATCAGCAGGCCGAGTCGGCGCCGGGGCTGACCTCCGTGGACAAGGATCGCCTCGGCGCCATCTTCGCGCTCGCCTTCTTCAACATCTTCTTCTGGGCGGCCTTCGAGCAGGCGGGCGGGCTGATGACGATCTACACCGACGAGAGGATCGACCGTCGCCTGCTCGGGTGGGAGGTCCCGACGTCGTGGTTCCAGGCGCTCAACCCGGTGTTCATCCTGATGTTCGGGCCGTTCTTCGCGCGGCTGTGGACCTCGCTCGCGCGACAGAAGCGGGATCTCGCGATCCCCCGAAAGTTCGGCCTAGGCCTCGCCTTGATGGGCTCGGGGTTCCTGTTCATGGTGGCGGCGGCGCGCGAGACGGCGGGCGGCGGCAAGGCGGCGCTCGCGTGGGTGGTGCTCGCGTACCTGCTGCACACCGTGGGAGAATTGTGCATCTCGCCGATCGGGCTCTCGATGATCTCGAAGCTCGCGCCCCCGTCGATGATGTCGCTCCTGATGGGGGTGTGGTTCGGCTCGATCGCCATCGCGAACAAGCTCGCCGGCGTGATCGGCGGCTACGCGGAGAAGCTCGGTGAGGTGGCCCTGTTCGGCGGCCTCGTGCTGGCCGGGTGCTCGGCGGGGCTGGTCATCTCGTTGCTGTCACCGCTCCTCGTGAAAAAGATGCACGGTGCGGGCGAGTGACCCGAGCGAGGGTTCCGCTTGCTCTCCCAGGCACTCGGCACCTACACTCCGCGTCCTCTGGGCGGCCGAGGGTCGCTCAGCTCTTGCCGATGCACGTAGGGGCCTTGCGTGGGCTCTTGCGCGCGACCGTCGAAACCTATCGAGGCGTTGGGATGAACCTGAAGAAGCCGCTCGTCGCTGGATCGTTGCTCTCCACCCTGGCCATCGGCCCAGCCCTCGCGCAGAAGGCCGCCCCCGCCACGAAGGGCGTCGCCTCCGCGTCAGCCTCCTCCGCCGCGTCCGCCGCGCCTGCGCCGGTGGCGACCGCCGCCGCGCCCGCGTCTGGCTCGGGACCCTCGACGGCCGCGCCGCCCGTATCGACGGCGGTCGACGGTCAGACCTACGCGGTGCGCCTGCGCGATCTCGAGCAGCGCGTCGACGAACTGAAGGAGCAGATCCGCCGGTCGCACACGCGCCTGTCGCTCCTCTCCGACAGCGTCCTCGCGTCGGGTGCGCAGGGCGCCCGCGCCGAGATCACCTACCAGAACGACATGTCGAGCGCGTTCCGCCTGGTCAAGGCGCTGTTCGTCCTCGACGGCGCGGTCCAGTACAACAAGGCCGACGACTCGGGCACGCTGGCCGACCAGACCAACATCCCGATCTTCACCGGCTCGATCCCGCCGGGCGACCACACGATCCAGGTGCTCGTGCAGTTCCAGGGCAACGGCTACGGCGTCTTCTCGTACCTCCGCGGCTACAAATTCGACGTGCGCGCGAGCCACTCGTTCACCGTCACCGAGGGCAAGACCATCACGCTGCAGGTGGTCTCCTACGAGAAGGGCGGCCCGACGACGCCGCTGGATCAGCGCCCGAACCTCACGTTCCGCGACCACATCGCCTCGGGCGTCTCGGGCGCGCCCGCCCCGGCGAGCTCGGGCGGCGGGAGCCCGGCGTCGGTGTCGACGGGCTTCTCGATCGGCGGCGGAAAATGAGCGTTCGCGCAGCTCGGAGGCTCCTCGGGGCCCTCTCGGCGCTGCCGCTCTTCCTGGCGGCGATGGACGCGCGCGCCGTGTCCGCGACCGACGCCCCCGACATCGCGGCCCGCGCGGTCGCGAACGTCGACAGCGAGACCGGCTCGGTACGAGACGCCATCGCCAAGGCGCGCGCGACCGAGCGGACGCCCGAGCAGCGCCTCGCCGACGCCGAGCTGCTGCTGCGACAGCGCGACTTCGGCCGCGCGATCGGCGCGTACCACGAGATCGTCGAAAAATACCCCGCGCACCCGACCGTGTTCCCCGAGGCGCTGCTGAACCTGGGCGAGGCCTACTACCAGGGCAAGCAGCTCCTCTCGGCGCGTCGCACGTTCAAGGAGGTCCTCGAGAAGGGCGGCGAGAGCCGCATGGCGCCGTACACCCCTCGCGCCTACGCGCGCCTGGTCGACATCGCGCTCAAGCTCCAGAACCCGAAGGACATCGACGAGCTGCTCGCCAAGATGGGCTCGTCGTCGTCCGACGCGACGCTGCAGTACGCCAAGTCGAAGGCGCTGCTGGCGAAGCGCGACTTCGCCGGTGCCAAGGCCGCGGCGGCCGCGGTCCCGGCGGGCCACGCGCTGCAGCACCAGGCTCGCTACGTGGCCGGCGTGGTGGCGATGCGCGAGGCGCTGTCGCAGGTGCCGCCCGTCCCACCGGGCGAGAAGGCCCCCCCGGCCCCGCCGACCCGCTACGCGGCCGCGATCGACGCGTTCAAGCAGGTGACGACGCTCTCGGCCGACACGCCCGACCACCAGAAGGTGATCGATCTCGCCTGGATGGCGATCGGCCGCCTGTTCTACGAGGCCGACCAGTGGTTCGAGGCGATCGACGCCTACAACCACGTCGATCGCAGCTCGGGTGAGTTCGGCACCGCGCTGTACGAGCTCGCGTGGGTGTACGTGCGCCTCGGCGACGCCGACCGCGCGTCGCGCGCGCTCGAGGTGCTCACGATTTCAGATCCCAACAATGCTGTCATGGCCGAGGCGACGCTGCTGCGCGCCGATCTGATGCTCCGCGCCGGCAAGTTCGACAAGGCGCTCGATGCGTACCAGAGCATCCGCGCCGAGTACGATCCGCTGCGCGCGCGCGTCGAGGCGTTCCTCGGGAGCACCAGCGATCCGGCCGTGTACTACGACAAGCTGCTCGCCGAGCAGGTGGACAGCGGCGCGCAGACCACGGTGCCGCAGCTCGCGATCGACTGGGCGCGGCAAGAGCCCGACGGCGCCGCCGCGTTCGCGCTGATCGACGACATCGCGCAGTGCCGCGAGCTGATCCGACAGTCGCAGATCCTGGTCGCCAAGCTCAACGCGATCCTGACGTCCGGGGCGCGGGTCCGCGCGTTCCCCGAGCTGAAGGCGGGCGACGAGCGCGCGCTGTCGCTGCTCAACCGCGTGACCCAGGCGCGGCTGACCGTGGCGCAGGGCCTCGACGACGCGGAGCCCAGCGCCGTCTCCGGCGAGCTCGCCACGGCCCGCGAGCGCCGCCGCGAGCTGCAGAAGCGCGTGAAGCAGATGCCGGTGACCGACGGCGACTTCTCCGAGCGCGAGGCGTCGGCGCAGCGCCAGTGGAACAAGGTCGGCCAGCGGCTGCAGCAGCTGCAGCTCGAGGTCGACCAGCTGCACGCGATCGTCAACGGCCTGCGCCGGATGATCACCGAGGGCCAGGTCAGCGGGAAGGATCCCGCCGCCGTCGCGCAGTGGAAGACCGAGCTCGAGCAGAACGAGCGCGATCTCCGCCAGTACCGCGACATCCTCACCCTGACGCGCCGACAGCTCGAGATCGGCCGCGTGCAGGTCGGCTACCGCGACTCTCGCTTCGAGGAAGACGAGCAGGTGCGGACCGCGTTCAAGGAGGCGCTCCAGGAAGAGCTCCGCCTCGTCGCCGGCGGCGCTGGCGGGTCGACGGCCCAGGGATACGCGGGGCGCGTCGGCGGCGTGATGTCGTCCGCCGAGACGTCGGAGGCCAAGCTCTTCGCCATCCGCAAGGACATCGACGCCGAGGTCGCGAAGAAGGCCGCCGAGGTCCAGGCCGTCATCGACAAGGAGGCGGCCGCGATCGCCGGCTACCAGCAGCGCCTCGGCGCGCTCGACCAGGAGACCCGCATCGTCGTCGGCGAGGTCGCGATGCGCAACTTCGGCTTCGTCCGCGACAAGCTGCGCGGCCTCGTGATGCGCGCCGATGTCGGCTCGGTCGACCAGGCGTGGGAGGTGCGCGAGGAGCAGATGACCCGCGTGCGCAACCTCCAGATCGAGCGCGTCCGCGAGGAGCAGCTCCTGCAACAAGAGCTCCGCGAGGTGCTCGACGATCAGACCGACGCCGAGGGCACCGAGGGCGCCCCGCCGCCGGCGAAGTGAGCGACCTTCTCTTGACGAAACGCCCGATGGATAACGACAAGCCTCTCAGGTCGAAGAAGATCCGCTCGCTGCTCGCGTGCGGCCTGGTCGCGTCGCTCGTGCTGGGCACGTCGGCGTCGGCGCTCTCACAGACGAAGCCGGCCGCCAAGCCCACGAAGGGCGCACCCTCCGCGAGCTCGTCCGCCCCCGCGGCCCCGCCGCCTCCGGCCGAGACGACCAGCGCGCAGCCGTACACGCCGCCCCCGCCGCTCGTGCAGCCGAAGGCGAAGACGAGCGCGCCGCCGCCGCCGAAGCCCACCGACGAGCAGATCGCCGCGCTCGAGCGCCTCGCGCGGGACGTCAAGGACTACGAGAAGGACGCGAAAGACTTCCGCGACGCGATCACGGTGGTCGTCAAGCACCACTACGAGATGCGCCGACGCCGCGTGCTCTCCGGGCTCGACAAGGAGATCGCGATCGAGCGCGCCGAGCTGCGCAAGGCGCGCGACGAGGCCATCAAGCGCCTCGAGGAATTCATCGCGCGGTACACCGGCCCGACCGCTCACCCCGAGCACACCCCGGCGGCGATGTTCCGGCTCGCGGCGCTCTACGAGGAGCGCGGGCGCACCGACATGCCGCCCGAGGAGCTGCCCGCCAACCTGAAGCCCGCGATCGCGCTCTACAAGCGGATCATCCGCGAGTTCCCCAAGTACGACCAGACCGCCGCCGTCTACTACTATCTCGGCCACGCGCTCAACGACGCGAGCCGGCAGCCCGAGGCGCAGCAGGTCTGGCGCTCGCTCGTCTGTCACAACAAGTTCCCCTACCCCGTCAAGACCGACGCGGGCGATCCTGACAAGGATCTCATCTACAAGAAGCCCCAGGACCACGACGAGAAGTGGTGGGACGCCTGGTACGGCATGCACCCCGATCCCATCGGCGTGGCCGCCGCCAAGAAGGGCAAGAAGCCCGCGGCGAGGCCGCAGCCCAGGAAGAAGGATCCCAAGAAGGCCCCCGCCGCCGCGCTCACGGCCGAGGAGACCGAGCCCACGTCGGCCGACGACGAGATCTCGTACCGGCCCATCTACACCGAGGACTGCGCGCCCATCCCGCAGAAGACCGATCCCGGAAAAGAGGTCAGGTACCTCGCCGAGATCTGGTGGCAGATCGGCGATTTTCACTTCGACCAGGCCGACCCGAAGGCCGGGCCGTTCAACTACAACCGCGCCGTCACCGCGTACCGCCTGTCGCAGAAGCTCGTCGTCGACAAGCTGAAGAACCCCGTCTACGGCGTGGCGCTGTACAAGCTCGCGTGGACCTACTTCAAGCAGCAGCGCTACGAGGAGTCGGTCAAGACCTTCGTCGCCCTGCTCGCGCACACGGAGGAGCTCGAAGCGAAGACCGGCGATCCGGGCGCCGACTTCCGCAAGGAGGCGTACGACTACATCGCGGCGTCGATCGCGTACCTCGATTTCGTCGGCCCCGCCGAGGACGAGCCGTTCATCGTCCGCAGCGACGTGCTCGACACCGAGACGCGCGAGGGCGTCGCCGAGCAGAAGATGAAGAAGGCGATCGACCGCGTGCAAGACGCCAAGATCGTCCCGCAAGACAAGAAGTGGACGGTCGAGGTCTACAAGGCGCTCGCGCGCGAGTTCCGCGAGGTCAACCAGCTGAGCAACGTCACCGACACGCTCGAGCTCATCCTGCAGAAGTGGCCCTGCTACCGCGAGGCGCCGATGATCCAGGACGAGCTCGCCGCGACCTACGACGAGCGCTCGCGGATGATGGCGTCCAAGTCGATGAAGGAGAGCGACGAGCTCGCCAACAAGTCGCTGCAGGCGCGCACGAACCTCGCCAAGTACGTCGGCAACACCGAGTGGACCGACTGCAACAAGGACGATCCCGAGGCGATCCAGGCGGCCGAGCGCCTCGTCAAGGGCGGCCTGCGCTTCGCGGCCGTGCAGCACACCAACAAGGCGCGTCAGTACGTCCAGGAGGGCAACGCGTCCACCGACACCTCCGAGCGGCTGCTGAAGTTCGAGCAGGCGCTCTCCGAGTACAAGCTCGCCGAGCAGGGCTGGCTCGGGTACCTGCGCCGCGACGAGCAGGCGACCGACGCCTACGAGTCACGGTTCTGGGTCGCCGACTCCCGCTACTGGCAGGTCGCGCTCGACTTCACCACGAAGAAGCCCATCCCCGACGATCTCATCCAGTCGGCGCGCCAGTCGGCCACCGAGGTGCGCGACTCGAACGAGGACGATCGCTTCCTCGAGCCGGCGGCGCAGTACCTCGTCGCGATGGCCGACTTCAAGCTCAACGAGTGCTACCGCGACCACGAAGAGTCGGGCGGCTCGCGCGGCTGCGCCAAGGTCGACGGCCTTCAGAAGACCGGCACCGGCACCGAGACGAAGATCGGTCAGCCCGCGATGCCGATCCAGCTCCAGTACGCGATAGCGGCGCGCGACGAGTACGTGGCGCGAGTCCCGGCGAACCTCGATCCCAGCAAGAACGGCCCGCTCTATCAGTTCCGCGCCGGCGAGTACTTCTACCTGTACGGGCAGTGGGACGAGGCCAAGAAGCGCCTCGAGGCGGTCTACAAGGACCAGTGCAAGAAGTCGAAATGGAGCGTCGAGGCCTGGCGCGAGCTGGTCGCGATGGCCGCGGTCAAGGCCGACCAGAGCGGCAACAGCGAGGATCTGCTGGCCCTCCGCGAGATCACCAGCCGCGAGAGCAAGCCCGAGACGAGCTGCCGCGCGGGCGACTCGGCGGGCGACACCTGCAAGCCCGGCGATCCGACCTGCGATCCCGCGCTGCTCGACATCAAGGTCGCGTACCTCCTGGCGGCCGAGGCCTTCAAGAAGGCGCAGGGCATGCCCGACGGCACCGAGCGCAACGTGCAGTGGAAGAAGGCGGGCTCGCTCTACGAGGCCGCGCTCCAGAAGGACCCGAAGAACAAGGACGCCCCTGAAGCCGCGATCAACGGCGCCATCGCCTACAAGAACATCGGCGACTTCGACAAGGCGATCGAGATGTACAAGCTCTTCATCGACAACTACGGCGAGGAGAAGACCCTCGCGAAGCTCGAGAAGGGCGACGCCGCCGAGAAGGCCGACTACCAGAAGCGCATCGGCTACCTGACGCAGGCCTACGACGCGCTCGCGTCGTCGTACGTGCTGTTCTTCAACTACCGCGCGTCGGCCGAGACGCTCGA
>CAUJFL010000336.1 GCA_963169165.1 Myxococcota bacterium
AGCGCGTCTCGCGCGGGCGAATCGTGAGCCGGAGCTTCAGATATTGCTGCGCGCGCCGTAAGCTCGCGGGCTCGATGAACCTCGAGCTCCCCGCGCGCGCCCTCGTGCCGCTCGCGCTCGCGCTCTCCGCCTGCGCGGCGCGAGAGCCGCCGCGTCCGCAGGCCGATCCGCCCGCCGCGCGCGCGTCGGTGAGCTCGGCACCCGCGACGCCGTCGGTCGAGCACGCGCTCGCCCCGCCGTCCGCGTCCGCGCCCGCGAGCGCGTCGCCGGTCGCGTCAGCGTCCGCGAGCGCCGCGCTGCCCGCGCCTCCGCCCGGCATGCTGCTCGTCCCGGCGGGCACCTCCGTGATGGGCCAGGACGACAAGGGTGAGCTCGACGAGCGCCCCGCGCACCAGGTCACCCTGAAGGCGTTCTGGCTCGACGAGACCGAGGTGACCAACGAGGCCTACCAGCGCTGCGTCGACGCGCGCGCCTGCCACCCGCCCGATCCGAAGAGCGCCCGCGCGAACAAGCTCGGAGACGACAAGCAGTTTCGGCGCCCTCGCCAGCCGATAAGCTCCATCTCGCACGACGACGCCCGCGCGTACTGCGAGCACGTCGACAAGCGCCTGCCGACCGAGGCCGAGTGGGAGCGCGCGGCGCGCGGCGATGACGGCCGAACCTACCCGTGGGGCGAGGATTTTCCTACCAAGACTCACGCTGTGTTCGGCGAGGCGACCACCGCCGACGTCGGCTCGCGCCCCGCGGGCAAGGGACCGTTCGGCCACCTCGATCTCGCCGGCAACGTGTGGGAGTGGGTCCAGGATCACTACGATCCCTACGCCTACCGGCGCGCCGGCGCGCCCCAGGGCAAGCCCGGCACCTGCGAGGAGATCCTGGCGACCCTCGCCGCGCTGAAGCGCGGCAAGATGCAGGGGTTCACTGGCAGCAATCCGATCCCCGACGAGTGCGAGCGCGTGCTGCGAGGCGGCGCGTTCAACTACCACGCGAAGGGGCTGCGCGCGTCGAACCGCGTCCACCACCCGGGCAGCTTCCACCTCGTGATGAGCGGGTTTCGTTGCGCGAAAGACGACACGCGATAGGCTTGGGCAGCGCGCGCGGGTCGGGTAGCATCGCCGCGGAACGTGGGAGCCGACAGCGTCGTCGCGGGGAGGTACCGGCTGGATGGCCTCGCCCAGCCCGAGGATCCATGCACCTACGTCGCGACCGATCTCATCGAGCGCCAGCAGGTGCTCGTCTGCCTCGTCACGAGCGACTCGAGCGGCGCGGCGCGCACCCGGCGCGCCATCGAGCATCCCGCGCTGCTGCGCGTGCGCGACGTGATCCACGGCGTCGATCGCGCGGTGCCGCCGCTCACGTCCCTGCACGGTCGCGCGAGCGGCTTCGTCGTCATCGACTTGCCCGAGTCCGAGACGCTCGCGGGGCGCGTCGAGCGCAAGGGCAGGCTCGAGCTGCCGCCGGCGGTGCGGACGGTGATGGCGCTGACCAACGCCCTCGCGGCGATCCACGCGGACGGCGCGATCCACGGCAGCGTCGTGCCCGAGGCGATCGAGCTGCGCGAGCTCGACGAGGGGGGGCCCCGCCTCGGCCTCGCGGGCGTCAGCGATCGGTCGCTCGCGTTCGAGTCACCGCCCCGGCTGTGCGGAGAGGGCCCGAGCGAGCCCGACGACATGTGGGGATTGCTTGGTTGCCTATACTTCGCGGTGACCGGCGCGCCGCCGTTCTCGGCAGAGTCGCCCGCCGCGCTCGCGCGCCGCATCCTCGGCGGTCGCCCGATGCCGCTGCCTCAGTCGACGCCGTCGGCCGTCGCCCTGCAGAAGATCTTCGATCGCGGTTTCTCCCGCACCGCCGGGCTGCGCTACGCGTCGGCCGACGAGCTGCGCGAGGATCTGCGCGCGTGGCTGTCGCGACACGCGACGCACAGCGACGCGCCGATGGTGTCGGTGGCGCCGCCGCCCAACCCGGCGACCACCACCGCGCGGCGCCGACAGGCGATCGACGCCGAGCTGATGAAGAAGGCGCTGCCGTCGGATCGGCCGTTCGGTGAGGCGCCGATGAAGCTCGCGAACCGCCCGCTCGATCGCCTGTCGGACAGGCCGCCCCCGACGGTGCCGCGCTCATCGAGCGATCGCCCGACCGAGGGCGCGATCCCGGCGTCGCGTCGCGGAGACCCGGCCGGGGACGACGCGTGGCGGCTCACGAGCGACTACCCGAGCCTCGAGCCTCGCTCGCCGCGCAGCTTCACCGCGCCGTGGAGCGATCAGCGCGCGTCGAACAGCGATCCTGCGCCGCCCGTCGCCGTGCGCGAGGTCGATCCGCACCGACCCGCGACCGCTTGGCCCTCGGCGCCCAAGGGCGACGAGCCGCCCGTCACGCCGCGCTCGGGCGGCGTCTCGCCGCTCCCGCCACGACCGGAGCCGGTCAAGCGAACCTCGTCGGAGACGACGGTCGGCGCGACGCCGCTGAGCCGCCTGCTCGCGTCCGACGCGTCGTCGTCGGCGCAGGCGCAGCCGCAGCCGCAGCCGCCCTGCCCGCGAGAGGGCACCGCCAGCCCCTCCGAGACGACGCTGGCGGCGGTGCCGCGGAGTCGCCTGTTCGCCGCCGAGCCCGAGGCCTCCTCGCTCGACGCGTCGGGAGGCGAGCCTGGCCACGGTGAAGAGACCGTGCGGATCTCTCGCGAACAGCTCATCGATCTCGAATCGATGGCGCGAGCTTCTCCCGCGTCAGAGGCGTCGATGGTCGCGGCGCGCGACGTCGAGCGAGAAGCCAAGACCGATCCGCCCGCCGCGCCCGACGAGCCGCCCCATGCCCCGCCCGCCGCGCCGCCGCCCGAGGTCCCCACGAAGGGCGCGACCCTGGCGTTCGTCGCGGGGCTCGGCGTCGCCGCCTCGCTCGCCGCCGCCTACTTCGGGCTCCGCCGCGAGCCCGCGACGCCCCAGCCGAGCGCGAGCGCGACGTCGGTCGTGAGCGCGCGTCCAGCGACCACGAGCGCGCCGCGCGCGTCCACCGTCGCCCCCACCGCGAGCGCCTCCACCGCGGCGCACGACCACGAGCCGGTCGCCGCGTGCGTCGCCCGGTGGTTCCCGCCAGAGACCTTCGAGACCTCGTCAGATTTCGCGTGGGTGTGCGACGCGACCGACGGGCGCCGCGCGGTCCGCGACATGCAACGCGCCGTCGTCGCGGGCGGTCGCGGCCTTCGCGTGACCGAGGGCATGCGCGACTGGGCGCGCTACCGGTGGTTCCAGTATCCGGTGTTGCTCACGCTGCGCCAGGCCTGCTGCCCGAACCCGATCAAGCTCGAGCTGCCGCGCGGCTCTCCCGCCTGCCCGTCGGCGACCGAGTCGATCACGCCGCTCGGCCTCGCCGCGGCCCAGCGTGACGGCGATCTCGAGGCGCCGATCCGCCAGCTCCGCCGCATGGCCTCGTGCATGGCCGAGACGGGCGACGCCTCGTTCTTCGCCCTCGAGGGGCCGATGGGCGGCGGCGAGGAGACGCTGTTCCGGGCGTTCGTCGCGCGCGGCCGGCGCTGATGCCAGGGCGGCTCCCGCGGGTCGTGCTCGCGCTCGGCGCGGTCAGCCTGCTGACCGACGTCGCGAGCGAGATGGTCTACGCCGTGCTCCCCGCGCTCGTCGCGAGCCTGGGCGGCAGCGCGCTGACGCTGGGAGCCATCGAGGGAGTCGGCGACGCGACGAGCGCGGTCGCGAAGCTCGTGTCGGGGCGGCTCGCCGACGCCCCGTCGCGTCGCAAGCCGCTCGTGCTCCTGGGCTACGGCCTCGCGACGGTGGCGCGACCGTTGCTGTGGTTCGCGACGATCCCGCTGCACGTCGTGGCGTTTCGCTTCCTCGATCGCGTCGGCAAGGGTGTCCGGTCGTCACCACGCGACGCCCTGCTCGCGGCGAGCGTCCCGCGGGCGCGCGCGGCCGAGGCGTTCGGGCTGCACCGCGCGCTCGACAACGCCGGCGCGGCGATAGGCCCGCTGTGCGCGGCGGCGCTGCTCGCGTACGGCCCGCACCTCGTCGCGCTCGCGAGCCTCGCGCCCGGCCTGCTCGCGCTCGTCGTGCTCGCGGCGTTCGTCCCCGCGCGCGCGGCGCCGTCGAGCGACGCGCACGCGCCGGCCCCCGACGGCGTGACCGCGAGCGCCCGGCCTGGCGTGGCCCTCACCTGGTACCTGTCGGTGCTCGGCCTGTTCGCGATCGTCAACACGAGCGATCTGTTCTTGCTGCGACGGCTCGGCGAGCTCGGCGCGTCGCCGCGTGAGGTCGCGCTCGCGTGGGCGGGGCTGTCGACGCTGCGCGCGCTCGTCGCGACGGCGGGCGGCAAGCTCGCCGATCGAATCGGGAGATCACGCAGCCTCGGCCTCGGATGGCTCGTGTACGCGCTCGCCTACGGCGTCCTCGCGCTCGCGCCCGACGCGCCGGTCTTCGTCGCCGGCCTCGGCCTCTATTCAGTGTATTTCGGTCTCGGCGAGGGAGCCGAGCGCGCGATCGTCGCCGAGCTCGCGCCGCGCGCCGTGCTCGGGAGCGCGTTCGGACGGTTTCACCTCGTCACGGGCCTCGCGAGCCTGCCGTCCAATCTGCTGTTCGGCTGGGCGTGGACGGCCGTCGGCCCGCGCGCGTGTCTGCTCACGAGCGCCGCGGGCGCGCTCGTCGCCTCGGCCGCGCTCTTCGCGTGGACGCGCGCGCACAGGCGGTCATGAACGCGGTATTACGCTGCTGGATTCATGGGTCTGCTGAGCTCGCTGTCGTCCTCCCTCGTCGAGCTGTCGTCCGCGTCGCGCGCGCTGCCCGACGTGCCCAAGATGCTGCCGTGGGGCGGCTGGGGTCCGTCGCGGATGCTCGCGCGCAACGCGGCCGCGCGGCCCGACGCGTGCGCGCTCGCGTTCGAGGGGGCGCGCTTCACTTGGCGCGACGTCGATGAGGCGTCGTCTCGCTGGGCGCGCCTGCTTCGATCGCGCGGCGTCGCGAAGGGCGATGTCGTCGCGCTCGTGTTCGACAACCGACCCGATCTGCTTTTCGCGCAGCTCGGGCTGTCCAAGCTCGGCGCGGTCGCGGCGCTGGTCAACTCGACGCTGTCGGGCGCGGCGCTCGCCCACGCGATCCGCGTCGCCTCGCCCGTGCTCGTCGTCGCCGGCGTCGAGCACGAGGCGCGCGTGAGGCAGGCCGCGCCCGACGCGGGCGTGAGCGCGCCGCGCGTGCACTTCAAGGGCGAGCCCGGCGACGCGCGCGCGGGCACGGAGGACGACGAGCTCGCGGCGACGTCCGCGCGCGAGGGCGACTGGGTGGCGCCGCGCGCGGGCGATCCGACGAGCTACATCTACACCTCGGGCACCACGGGCTTGCCCAAGGCCGCGATCATCCGCAACCAGCGCGTGATGGGCGCGTCGCTGCTGTACGCCCGCGTGATCCACGAGCTGTCGCCGGACGACGTGCTGCTCGTGGTCCTGCCGCTCTACCACTCCAACGCGCAGTGGATGGGGTGGGGAGCGTGCCTCGCGTCGGGCGCGACCATGGCGCTCGTTCGTCGGTTCTCCGCGCGCGGCTTCTTCGGCGAGGCCGCGCGCGTCGGCGCGACGAGGTTCCTCTACATCGGCGAGATCTGTCGCTATCTCTTGCAGACGCCGCCGGGTCCGCACGATCGCGCGCACCAGCTGAAGATGGGCGTCGGCAACGGGCTGCGCGCCGACGTGTGGACCGCGTTCCAGGCGCGCTTCGGCGTGCCCGTGATGCGCGAGTTCTACGGCGCGACCGAGGGCAACGCGCTGCTGGTCAACCTCGAGGGCAGGCCCGGGATGATCGGGCGGCTGCGCCCCGGTCAGCGCGTGCTCGCGGCCGACCCCGACACGGGCGCGCCGCTGCGTCACGCCGACGGGCGCTGCCGCGACGTCGCGGTCGGTGAGACCGGGTTGCTCGTCGCGCGCATCTCGCGGCTCGTCGGGTTCGACGGCTACGTCGACGGGCGCGCGTCACAGAAGAAGATCCTGCGCGACGTCGCGCGCCGGGGCGACGCGTACTTCGACTCGGGAGACCTGCTCACGCTCCACGACGACCGGTGGGTCTCGTTCGCCGATCGCGTCGGTGACACCTTCCGCTGGCGAGGCGAGAACGTCTCGACCGGCGAGGTGGGCGCCGCGCTCGACGAGGCGCCGCACGTGCTCGAGTCGACCGTGTACGGCGTCACCGTCCCGGGCGCCGAGGGGCGGTGCGGGATGGCGAGCCTGCGCGTCGCCGACGCCTTCTCCCTCGCGGACTTCGCGCGGCACGTCGAGCGGCTGCCCGCGCACCAGCGCCCCTACTTTCTCCGCTTGCAGCGCGAGCTCACCGTGACGGCGACGTTCAAGCAGAAGAGGGCCGCGCTGCGCGACGACGGCTACGATCCGTCTCGCACCGACGATCCGCTCTTCTTCCTCGACGGGGGCGCGTACCGCCCGATCGACGCCGCGCTGTACTCGAAGCTGCTCTCCCGCGAGCTCGGCCCGAGGTGAGCGCCGCGCCGCCGAGTCGCGGGTGGTGGGGCGGCGCGCGCGGGTCCGTCGGCGAGCCGCAGCGCGAGACGCGCGGCGCGCACTCACGGTCGCGGTTCGCGTCCTCGTGCGCCGCGTAGCGCGCGCTCCACGCGCCCCTCGACGCGCGTCGACCGTGCTGCGCCCAGGGGCTCCCACGCGCTCATTCGACGTCGAGCGGGACGGTGGTCATCGTCGGCGCGCCGCCGCTGCGCCGCACGTACACGAGGTGTTGCATCGGCACCGCTCGCCACGTCGAACGATCGCGCGTCAGCGGCTCGGAGGCGATGATGCAGCTGCTCGCGTCGCCCTCGGCGCCCGACATCCGCCACTCGCCGTCGTGGAGTCCGTAGCCGTGGCCCGTGGTGGTCCAGATGCGCAGCACCTCCTCGTCGGGCGGGTGATAGTCGTCTCCGAGGCCGTCGTAGCGCCCCCGGTCGAACGTGAAGCAGGCCGCGACCACGTCGTCTCCGTCCGAGAGGAACAGGTTCATCGGCGAGAACGTCGCGATGCCAACTGAACGCCGCACCCTCGCCAGCACCCGCAGCGCCGCCTCGACGGCGCGGGCGATCTCCTCGGCAGAGTGGTCGCCGAACGGATCATCGAGCTGCGACAGCACCAGCGCGTAGACCCACTCGCTGTCGGTCGAGCCTCGGATCGCCCGCGCGAGCTCGGGCCGCAGCCGGGGCAGCAGGGCGGCCCTGAGCTCCTCGAAGCGCGCGAGCTGGCCGTTGTGGGCGAGGGCGAGGCGCACGCCGTCGAACGAGAACGGATGAAGGTTTTGTTCGTTTATGATCGAGCGCGCGTCGTACGCGACGCCGCGCAGGTGCGCGAGAAGGCAGGTCGCGCGCACCTTCTTCGAGAGGGCGAGCAGGTTGCGGTCGTAGATCGCGAGCTGTGTCGTGCGGTGGACGTAGGGCAGCTCGGGCGCCTCGCTCCGGGCGTCCCACGCGAGCAGCCCCGACCCCGCGAGGTTCAGCCGGTGCAGCAGCGCCGCCTGATGGGTCTGGTTCACGAACGACACATCTGGCTTGTAGAGAAGATCCTCGAGGAGGATCGGCTCTCCCAGGTACGCGAGCACGCGGCACACGGGCGAGAGTGTCGCACGTCACGCGCCGCAAGAGGCCCCGCCGCAGTCCCGGACGGCGCGCTCGAGCTCGTCGCGCAGCTCTTCCATCTGAGCGCGCGACCAGCGCTGGCCGAGCTGCGAGACGCCCCACATCGCCAGCATCACGAGCGCCGTCGCGCCCGACACCGCGAGCGCCCACGGCGCTGCGCCGATCATCGCGAGCGCGGCCGCGTAGCACAGCGAGATCATGAAAATCACCGAGAGCCCGAGGTATGAAAATGCGAACAAAGTCCACACGGAAGGATGCGGGCTGAAGCGCGCGGCGAGGTGCGAGCCGTCGCCTCGCTGGGAGACCTCGACCCGCAGCCAGGGTGACCAGACGCGCTGCTGGTCCTCGGGGACGGTGAGGACGAAGTGCTCGTCGTCGCGGATGGTCACCACGCCGCCGCCAAAGGATCGTGTGCGGCGCAGCTGGTGTGGCCCGCCCTCGAGCCGCGCGTAGAGGCGCTCGAGCAGCTGGCGGCTCGTACACGGGAGATCCACCGAGAAACCTGGACGAAAGGCGAGGCTCACGGTCGGCAGCGTCGCCAACCCATGGGGCGGTTGTCACGGGGCTTCGTGCGGGCGCGCGCGGTAGTCGGCCGCGGCGCGCTCGATCACGGCGACGTCGCGCGAGGCTCGCTCGGCGCGCGCGCGCAGCTCGGCGGTGAACAGCGTGAGCCCCCAGATGCCGTTGTCTCTCCGGCGAAACGCGTAGCGCGTGCCGCGCGCCGTCTCGACCGTCGCGCGCTCGCCCTTGATCTCGATCCTGGCGACCCCCGAGAGATCCTTCCGCAGCCGCGCGACGAAGCCGAGGCGTCGGGCGAGCCGCGCGAAGTAGTCTTCTCCGCCGGAGGCGGCGCGCGCGTCCTCGACCTCGGCGAGCAGCGTCGCGCGCTCGGGCTCGGGGTAGCTCGTCGCGACGAGGGTGGAGATCTGCTTCTCGTAGTCGAGCGCCGTGAACACCGCCCACTGCGCGTCCGTCTCGAGGTACGCGAACGCGGCGCCGAGCCGGTCGTCGGTGACCGCGAGCACGATCCGCGCGTACGCGCCCTCGGGCGTGGTGTCGGGCGGAAACCTGCGGGACGCCAGGCCCAGGTACACCGAGGGCCCGAGCGCGAGCACCAGCGCCCCGACCCCGAGCACGACGGCGCGTCGAGGCGGCCTCACTTCACGCTGGGCAGCTGCAGCTTCTGCTGCGCGAGCAGGTGCCGGAACAGCTGCTCCTCGTCGCGCGCCTGCCGCAGGTGCTGGAGGAAGCGCGCGTTCTCTCCGCGGGTCGCCGCGTCCGCCGCGCGCTCGGCCGCCTCGAGCGACAGCAAGAGGTGCGGGTGCACGCCGGCGACCTCCTTTGGTACGGCCATCCGCCGCGCGGCCTTCACGCGGGCGGCCGTGATGGGGTGCGCGAGCTCTGCGAGCTCCTTGTCGCCGAGGTGCGTGAACAGCCACTCGACCGTCTGGCGCGACTCGGTGACGAGCAGCGCCGACCTGTCGAGGTAAGAGCCCGCCCACGCGACCAGAGACCAGCAGAGGGTGACCGTTATCACGATCGCGCGGATGACTTGCTTCGTGGGTTTCATGTCTTCGACTCCAGCAGCGGCAGCGCGGCCCGTGCGGCGGCTTGCTCGGCGAGCTTCTTCGATCGGCCCTGGCCGCGCGCCAAGGGCAGACCCTCGAGGGACACCTCGATCTCGAACACGCGCTCGTTCTCGGCGCCCGTCGCGCGGACGAGCTCGTACCTCGGCGAGCCGCGGCGCGCGGCCTGCGCCCGCTCCTGCAGCGCGCTCTTCGCGTCGAGGCCGTCACGCCGCGCGGCGATCAGCGCGGCGTCGTCGAACAGCCGCGCCACCGCCGCGCGCGCGCCGTCGAGCCCGGAGTGCAGGAACACCGCCGCCAGGCAGGCCTCGAGCGCGTCGGCGAGCACGTTGGTATTGTCAACATCTCCGGCGGCTCCTCGACCGAGGCGAAGGGCAGGGCCGAGCTCGACGCGGCGCGCGGCGGCGGCGAGGGACTCGGCGCAGACGACCAGCGCACGCACGCGCGACAGCTCGCCCTCCGCCACGTCGGGGAAGAGCCTCAGCAGCCGCTCGGCCACGCAGACGCTGAGCACGGCGTCGCCGAGGAACTCGAGGCGCTGGTAGTCGCGCGCGCCCTTCGCGCCCCGCTCGTTGAGCCACGAGCCGTGCGTGAGGGCCTCGGCCCCGTCGGGCGGCGCCGCCGTGAGGCCGAGCGCGACGAACACCGCGTCGATGGGCTCGATCATCGCGCGAGCTCGGAGGTCGCCTCGGCGAGCGAGAGATCGAGCGCCGTCAGCCCTCCCGCGTCGTGCGTCGTCCAGCGCACCGTGACCCGCCGCCACGAGATCGACAGCTCGGGGTGGTGCTCGCGGCGCTCGGCCTCGAACGCGAGCGCGACGACGAACGAGATCGCCGCCGCGTACGACGCGAACGACAGCTCCCGCACGAGCTCTTCGCCGTCCCGCGCCCAGCCGGGGTGCGCCGCGAGCCACGCCGTGATCTCCGCGTCTGCGGCGCGCGCGGGGCGGGTCACGGCGCTCCCTGGGCGTGGGTGAGGGTGGTTCGGTGGCGGGAGGGCATGGGGCATCTTGCCATGACGGCGGCGCGGGCTTCACCGTTCGTCGGCGGCGACGCGAAGGAACTGCGACGACGCGAACGCGCTGCGCGTGGGCGTCCCGAGGCGCGCGCGAGAAATGCCTCGAATCGCACTGGGCACGTCGGGTGGCACAACGGGTGCACACGGGCGCCCACCTCACCGGAGACGGACCATGCAACACATACTCCCCGCGACCCTCCTCCTCGGCTTGGCAGCGGCGCTCGCAGGCTGTGGCAACAAGGAGCCGACGCCCGCGCCCGCGACCGGCTCGCCCGCGGCGCCCGCCGCCACGCCCGAGTTCAAGATGCCCACCGAGCCGAACAACATCGTGAACATCGCGGGCGGCTCGAAGGACCACACGACGCTCGTCAAGGCGCTGAAGGCGGCCGACTACCTCGACTCGGTCGCGACGCCGGGCCCGATCACGGTCTTCGCGCCCACCGACGCGGCGTTCGCCAAGCTCCCCAAGGCCGACCTCGACGAGCTGATGAAGCCCGAGAAGGTGAGCGAGCTGAAGGAGCTGCTGAAGCACCACGTCGTGCCGTCCACCTACGAGGTGAAGGATCTGAAGGACGGCATGACCCTCGGCATGCTGACCGGAAAGATCACCATCAAGGCGAAGGACGGCAAGCTCTCCGTGGACGGCGCGAACGTGATCGCGTCCATCAAGGCGTCGAACGGCATCGTGCACGTCCTCGACGCCGTGCTCGTGCCTCCCAAGTAGCGCCCGCGCCCTCGCTCCCGCCGCGCGACGAGGACGAGCCGACGGCGGCGTGGCGCACGACAAGGCGCGCCTCGCGCCGGAGGACGAGCCGCTCGTGGGGTACACGCCGAATGCGAGCGTCATGGTGAAGCCAAGTCTATGGTTCACCAACGCCATGGGGACATCGTGGAGGACGAGGAAGACGAGGAGATCGCCGCCCGTCGATTGCCGCCGAGCGCCATGTAGAGGGCTCGACTCCCTTGCACTCTGGTATCGACCCGGACACGTCGGGTGACGGCGCGGGTCACGGGGGCACGCTGCCCTGGATCGTGAGCGGACGCCGCAGAAAAGTGGGAGTCCGGGAGCGTCAGCGGAACGTCGCGCCCATGAGCGCGACGTTGTACGGGTCCCAGGTCGAGAGGAAGAAGGACAGTGTGAACGATCCGTCCGGATGGGTGATCAGATCGGGCAGCAGGTACGGCGCGTAGAAGCCGGCCTTGTCACAGTGCATCAGCCGCGCTCCGTCGCAGTTGCCACCGGGGATGCAACAGTACTGGAGCGCGAACGCCGGGTCTTCCATCTGCGCCACGGTGACAGCCTCGCTCCACGGGCCCTCGGGCGCGTCGGCGAAGCGCGCGACCACCCGGTTGCCCGCGCTCACCTCCTGGTCGAGCATCACGTAGCGGTCGATGGCGGCGAAGTACTGAACCGACAGCTCGCCCACGTGGGGCGAGGCGACGATGGGGGCGCCGGGCGCGTCCGGCGCGACCCACTGCTTCTTGGCCGCGTCGTAGCGCTGGAAGCCGCCCTCCTCCGCGAGCTTCGCGAGCGGCTTGCGCGCGAGGTGCACCGGGCTCGCGCGGTACTTGCCCGTGCCGAACACATAGAGCTGGTTGCCCGACACGAGCGGCGCAACCTGGATGAAGTCGCCCCGCAGCGGCCCGTTGGTGTCGAACCGCTGGTCGACGTGGTGCAGCACCTGGAGGTCGGGCTTGCCGGCCGTGCTCGGCGACGGCCACCGCGCGAGGTAGGAGCCTCGCATCTCGAAGGGCTCGAGGTTGATGGTGGTGTAGAACACATAGATCGAGCCCAGGTGCGAGAAGACCCCGGAGGGCACCTCGAAATCACCAGGCAGGTTTGGGAACACGCCCTGGCCGCGCGGGCCGGCGGGGTTGTGGATGAACTCCGAGACGCTGTGGCCCTTCGGCGGGGTCATGCTCACGGCCGCGAAGTCGCCCTCGACGTCGCCGCTCTTGCCGCCTGTCAGCAGGAAGCGAAGGTTCTGACAGAGCACGCCCGGGTCCTTCGCCACCTCTGCGTAGGGCAGCGCGGAGTAGCCCACGGCGTCCGGCAGCGACTCGGGGCCCAGCGGCCAGATGTTCACGGCGCCCGCCGTGTCGCCGAAGAACACGAACAGATCGTCGCCGTGGCGGACGGGGATGCCGAGGTCCGTGCCTCGCAGGTTCGCGCGCCAGTGGGTCTGGTTGGCGGTCGGATCGTCGAGGTGCTTGCCGTTGATGAGCTTGCAGCGCATGGAGAGCCCCTGGAAATCGGGCACCTTCTTGGGGCCCGGCTTCGCCCCCGCCGCGCCGGCGCCGCCGCCCTGGGCGCTCGCGCCTCCTCCCCCGGACGCCCCACCTGCGGGCGCGCCACCTCCGCCCCCACCCGCTGTTGCCGCGCCACCCGCGCCGGCGTTCACGGCGACACCCGCCGCGCCGCTCGTGCCGCCGGCTCCCGGCGCCGCGCCCTGCCCCGCCACTCCCGCGCTCGATGGGCCGTTGCCCGCCGCGGAGGCGCCACCGGCGCTCCCGGCCACGCCCGCGCTCCCCACGGACGCGCCACCGAGCGGGACCTCCCGGGCGCCGAGGTTCTCCTCGCACGCACCCAGCCACAGCGCGCCCAGCAACCACCACGTCGTCCAGATAGATCGCTTCACCGGGGCGCCTCCTCCTGCTCGTCCAAGGTATACATCATGTATCCGTCGCCGGCCAGCGTGCGCGCCTCCCCTCGGTGGATCTGCTTGACGATAGTATACAAATTGTATCCCATCGCCCCCATGCCGCGCACATCGAGCAGAGAAGAGAGCCCGGTCATCCGCTTCGCCCGGGTCGCCTCGACCGCGCTGCTGGGCTGCGTGCTGGTGGGCGCGTGCGGAGACGAGGAAGCGCCGGCGCCGCCCGCGAAGCGGCCGCCGCCCGACCTGCGCGCGTTCGCCTGCCCCGGGGGCTCGATCGTCGAGGGCATGAACACGGTCGTGGTCGGCGGCACGGCGCGCTCGTTCCACGTCCAGCTCCCGCGCGACCGGAGCCGTCCCCTGCCGGTCGTGTTCTCGTGGCACGGGTACAACGATCCCGGCTCCGACGGCGACGCCGCGGGCTGGCGAGCCGCCGACCAGCTGGATGCGGACGCGGACCCATCCTTCCCCTTGATCGTCGTCACGCCCATCGACGCCGACGTCGACATCCCGGCCGGGCTCGACTGGCAGCTCGACCGCGGCAGCGCCCGTGACAACCAGGATCTCGCGTTCTTCGAGGCCATGCTCGGGTGCTTGAACGAAGCCTACGAGCTCGACCCGTTGCGCGTGTACTCGTACGGCTTTTCCGCCGGCTCCGTGATGACGAGCCTGCTCCACTCGGCCTACCCGGGGCTCTTCTCCGCCGTCGTCTGCGCGTCGGGCATGTGGTTCAACGATCCGGCCCAGGTGGCGAAGATCAAGCTCATCACGGTGGACCCGAGCTGGCCTCCGCTGCAGGCCGCGGATGGCGGCGCGGTGCTCGTCACCCACGGCGGCCCGAAGGACGTGACGGTGCTCAACGTGGCGAACCTCGAGGACATGGCGCAGGCCGCCTTCCCGTTCCTCGCGGCGGCTCGACGCGTGGTCGTCGATTGTCCGCACACCCAGGCGCACGCGCTGCACCCCGAGCTGACGGCGGCGCACCTGCTCCGGTTCTTCGCGGCGCACCGCGCGGGGGAGCCGTCGCCGTACGCGACCTCCGCGCTCGATGGGTTTCCTCCCGGCTGCTCCGTCCGCGCGCCCTAGGGGTGAAACTTGCAGGTGGTCGCGCCCACGGGCTTCGACGTGGTCGGGAACCCAGGCGTGAGGCTCGTCTGCGCGGGGCCGCCCAGCCGGTGCGCCCACATGCAGTCATAGTACATTCGCTGGGCAGCCCCTCTTGCGTCATCTCGAACAGCCCCACCTCTCGGGCTGCGCTCGGGCCCGTCAGCTCGACGTCCCGACCGAGATCACGGACGACCGTCACGGTCTTCCACGCGACCACGTGGGAGGGCGACAGCGTGGCGACGCGGACGTCGGCGCCCGTCGGCGCGAGGGCCATCGCGGCGCGAGCAGCGGTCGATCCGCGCGCGTCACGTGCAAGCGCGCGTTGACGTACGCGCCCGCGAGCACGTCGGGCTGCCTCGGGAGCTCGACCTCCACCCGCAGCGTCCGCGTCACCGGATCGAGCGAGCCTGCCGTCCGCACGACCACGCCGTCGACCGCGGCGGGCGCTCCGCGTGGTGAGACGCTGACGCGCGTGCCCTCGCGCGCCAGGCCGGCGAGCGCCTGCGGGACGTCGAGCTCGACGCGCAGCGGGCCGTCCTCGGCGATCTCGAGCAGCGGCGTCACGCCCGCGACGACCGTCGCGCCGTCGTCGATCGCGCGCCGCGAGACCACGCCGTCGAACGGCG
>CAUJFL010000337.1 GCA_963169165.1 Myxococcota bacterium
GGCGGCGCCGCGACCCCGTGGAGCGCGCTGCTCGACGCCGTCGCGACGAGCCTCCCCGCGCCGAGCGCGCCGGCGTTCCTGGCCGCGCGCGAGGCGAGCGGGTGGGACGCGGACGCCCAGGCGTCGTCCCCGGACGCAGGAGCAGCGCTGGCCGCTTGGCTCGACGCCGGGGCCGCCCGCCTGTCGATTGGGCTCCCGCTCGAGGCGCGCTTGAAGAGCGACGCCGCGGACGGGACCGCCACGCTGGCGCTGCTGTCGGCCGGCGGCGCGGCGCTCGATCCCGCCAGCGCTCCTGCGCGCGCGGCGAGCTGGGCCGCGCTGCCCGGCGACGTCGCGCGGCTCTCGGCTGACCTCACCCTCCCGCCCTCGCGGCTGGTCGCGGCGGCGCTCGAGACCGTCGCGGGCGCGAGCGGAGACGCCAGGCTCGAGGCCGCGCTCGGGTGCGCCGCCCTGTCGAAGGCGCTCGCGTCGAAGGCCGCGCTCTCGTGCGACGCCGCGTGCTTCTCCGCCGCGTGCAAGGCGGCCGCCTCCGCGATGTGGCAGCGCGCGCGGCGCGGAGACGAGATCGCAGGCAAGTTCGCGAAGCTCGGCGTGACCGCGACGCTCGACGCGTCCGTCGACGCCGAGTCGACGCTGACCCACGCCGTGGGCACCGCCTCCGTCAAGCTCACGAGCGGGAGCGCCGAGTGGGCGTCCGACGCGTCGGCCTCCCTGTCCGTCGTGCAGCCCGACTGACGGGCGCGCGGCGTAACCCGAGCGACGCGAGCTCCGCCTGCGCGAGCGAGAGCAGCGCGTACACCCGCGCCACCTCGGCGACGTTCGCGGCGCCACGGCGAGCCCGCTCGAGCGTCGCGCGCGCCGCCCACCAGCGCCGCGCGGAGAGATCGGCGGCGAGCGGGACGTGGCGCGGCGCCGCGGCCTCTCCGACGACGACAGCGGCGCGCAGGACGAGCGCCTCGACGAGGGAGGACAGCGGATCGGCGACGAGCTCCACGGAGCCCGCCCCGAGCAGGCGCTCGACCGCCTCTGCGGCGGCGCGATCTTCTTCGGGCCACGACGCGACGAGCGAGAGCCCGGCCGTGCGCTCCCGCCCCGGTGAACGATCGGTGGCCGGGCGCGGCGCGGAGGGCACGGGCGGCGGCGCGAGCGGCGACGACCGCGGCGTCTCGACCGGCGCGTCGCTCACGCGGGGGGCTGCCTCGATCAGGTTCTCGTGCACGACCAGCGCGCGCGAGCGCGGCGCCTCGGCGTCGTCTCGGCCGCGCCGCAGCGCCACGCCCAGGGCGTCCTCCGGCGCGCCGAACGCGATCTCGGTGGGCTCGGTCGCCTCCGGCAGGTTGGCCTGAAATGCGGCGAGCGACGCCTGCGTGATCAGCGTGAGCACCTCGTACACGCCCTCGCCCGTGCGCGCGACCGTGGGGACAGAGCGCGCGCCGTAGCGGTTCAGCAGCGCCTCGAGCTCGTGCCGGGGCGAGATCTCGTCGAGATCTCGCTTGTTGTACTGCATCACGTGCGGCAGCGCGGACAGCTCCCGGCCCTGCTCGCGGAGGTTCTCCTCGAGGTTGTCGAGGCTCTCCTGGTTGGCGTCCGCGCGCGCGGACTGTGAGTCGGCGACGAACACGACGCCGTCCGCGCCGGTCAGCACCAGCTTGCGCGTCGAGTTGTAGTGGACCTGCCCTGGCACCGTGAAGAGCTGCAACCGCACGCTCATCCCGCGCGTCTTCGGCACACGGAGCGGCAAGAAATCGAAGTACAGCGTGCGGTCGACCTCGGTCGCGAGGCTCACGAGCTTGCCGCGGTGCTCGGGCTTCGCCGAGTCGTGCAGGTGCTGCAGCGTCGTGGTCTTGCCGCCGAGCCCGGGGCCGTAGAACACGACCTTCAGCACGAGCTCTCGCCCGAGCGGGTTGATCGCCGCCATCGCGCGGCAGCCTACCGCTGGCTCGGCGTCACCGGTAGCCGCTCGGTGCGCGCGATCGTCGCGCTGAAAAAATGTGCTCGCGCGAGATCGATCGGCGGCCCGCGACGCGCGCGAGACTTTCAGCCCCGTTGGTGTATGGCGAGAGGCGATGAAGCGCGAAAGCCTCCGCCTCTCGGGCAAGGTCCTCTACCTGACCGAAGACACCGCGCGGCTCCGCCAGCAGCTCGCGGGAGGGCTCACGCTCGACCGCGCGAGCGCGGGCAAGCTGATCGACAACATCTCGACCGACGAGCTCACGCCGGGTTGGGTTTGTTATTATTACGACGAGACGCTCGCGCGCTACTGTCTCGTCGGGCTGCGCGGCGGAGTCATCGAGAAGGACTCGATCAAGGGCGGCGGCTTCCAGGTGATCGTCAGCGGACGCTCGAAGGGGTGCGGCTCGTCGCGCGAGACGGCGCCCTACTCCGAGCTCCACGCGGGGATCCAGCTGGTGGTCGCCGAGAACATCGAGAAGATCTACGGCCAGAACGCGCAGAACATCGGCCTGCTGACCACGACCGATTTCGGCATCCTCGAGCGCCTCGAGCGCGGCGAGGAGATCTCGATCGAGGAGTTCACCGCCGGGCTCGACCCGATCAGCGCGGACGTCGTCCGGTGCGGGGGGCTGTTCGCCTACAACAAGGCGCGGCTGCGCGGCGACGTGACGCCGCCGACGGTCACGACCGCGGCGCGGCCGATGACCCTCTGCGAGAAGATCATCGCCGCGCACGCGATCGCCGACGCGAGGTCGGGCGCGCTCGGCGTGCCCGCGGTGGCGCCGGGCGACTCGCTGTTCGTCCGCACCGACGTGCGCTTCAGCCACGAGTACGTGACGCCGATGGCCGAGGCGTTGTTCAAGGCCGGGCTCGGCGACGGCGCCGAGGTGACCGAGCCGGGGAGCGTGTGGGCGTTCCGCGATCACCTCACGTTCCTCGACCGCATCATGCCGAAGGCGCACGTCGAGATGGGCCTGCGCGAGCAGGCCGCGAGCCTCGCCACCGTGCAGGAGAGCTTCACGAAGCGGCACAACGTCAAGCTCTACGGCGAGGTGCGGCGCGACGGCGAGCTGAAGGGCTCCGAGGCCATCTGCCACAACAAGGTGATCGAGGAGATCGCGCTGCCCGGCCAGCTGGTGATCGGCACCGACTCGCACACGTGCATGGCGGGCTCGCTCGGCTGCTTCGCGTTCGGCGTGGGCTCGACCGACATGGCCAACGCCTGGTTCACACGGGACGTGCGCGTGAAGGTGCCCGAGAGCGTCCGCTTCGTGCTGCGCGGGAGGCTCCCGGTCGGCGTCTCGGCCAAGGACGTGATGCTGCACATCCTGTCGCTCGACTTCTTCAAGAGCGGCCAGGGCATCGGCAAGGTGCTCGAATTCTCTGGCGACGGCGTGACCGCGATGCCGCTCGACGAGCGCTCGACGCTGACCAACATGGCCGTCGAGGCCGGCGGCTTCACCGGGATCATCGAGGCGGATCAGCTCGTGGTAGATTACCTCGTCGAGCAGCGCGGCCTGTCGGCCGACGAGGTCCGCCGCCGGATCGTCAAGGCCGATCCGGGCGCGAGCTACGTCGCGACGTACGAGGTCGATCTGTCGACGCTCGTCCCGATGGTCGCGACCCCCGGCGATCCGCGCAACGGCGTGCCGCTCACCAGCCTCGGCGCGCCCGTGAAGATCGACATCGCGTACGGCGGCTCGTGCACCGGCGGGAAGAAGGCCGACATGGACATGTACGCCTCGGTGCTGTCGCGCGCGGTCGCCGACGGCAAGCGCGTCGCCGAGGGTGTGCGCTTGTTCATCCAGTTCGGCTCGCAGGACATCCGTCGCTACGCCGAGGCGCGCGGCTACATCGACGTCTTCGAGCGCGCGGGCGCGGAGCTCATCGATCCGTCGTGCGGCGCGTGCATCAAGGCGGGCCCCGGCGTGAGCGAGCGCGCCGACGAGGTCACGGTGTCGGCGATCAACCGCAATTTTCCGGGTCGAAGCGGCCCGGGCAAGGTCTACCTCGCGAGCCCGCTGGTGGTGGCCGCGAGCGCGATCGCCGGCTTCATCGCGGGCCCCGAGGCCGCGATCTCGACGGGCGCCGAGCCGCCGCGCTAGGTTCGCGCGCCGATGCTGCAGCGGATCTCGACGATCGCGTTCCACGTCTACCGCGAGGCGGTGCGCGCGCGGATCCTCTACGGCCTCGCGGCGCTCGCGCTCGGCTCGGCGCTCTACTCGATCGCGATCGGGGCGTTCACGCTGGGCTCGGCGCCGCGCGTCGTCTCCGATCTCGGCGCCGCGACGATCTCGTTCTTCGCGATCCTCGTCGCGATCTTCGTCGCGGGCAGCTCCCTCTACCGAGAGCTCGAGCAGAAGACGATCTTCCCGATCCTCGCGCGACCGATCGGACGCGGCGAGTACCTCGTCGGCAAGTACCTCGGCACCGTGCTCACGCTGCTCGTGTTCATCGCGTTCGACGCGGCGTTCGTCCTGGCGATCGTCGCGCTGATGGCGGGTCGTTCGCCGTGGCTCGTGCTGCCGGTCGCGGTCGCGCCGCCGCTCGTGCTCGGGCTGCTCGCGTGGAAGCGCCCGCGCCTCGCGACCGTGCTCCCCGCCCCCATCGCGCTCGTGACGCTCGCCGCCACCGCGGCGCTCGCGCGGATCGCGCCGGACGAGCAGCGGGTCGTGCTCGGCATGGCGGCGCTCGCGCTGCTCGAGGTCGGCGTGGTGGCGGCGGTGGCGACGCTGTTCGCGTCCTTCTCATCGCCCTTTCTGAGCGTCGTCTTCACGTTCGGCGTGTTCGTGGTCGGCCGCAGCGCCGACACGCTGGCGAAGCTGTCCGCGAGGACCTTCGGCTCGACGGTGCACAACCTCGGGCTCGCGCTCTCCAAGATCGTGCCCAACCTGCAGGTGTACGTGCCGCCGCGGCCGCTGCTCACCGGCGAGGCCGCCACCGAGAGCCTCTCGACGCACCTCTTGCAAGCCGCGGGGCAGACGGTCGCGTGGGCCGTGCTGCTGCTGATCGCCTCCGCGCTGCTGTTCAGGCGGCGAGACTTCGCGTGAGCGAGACCGCACCGTCGAGCCAGGCGTCCGGGGCCTGGCGAACGGCGGCGTCGGTCGCGCTCGTGTCCTCGACGCTGCTCGGCGTCGCCACGCTGCGCGCGGTCCGCGCCGGCGAAGAGGCGCTCGCCGCGGCCGATCAGGCGCTGCGCGCGGGTGAGCCGGGGCTCGCGATCGCCGCGGCCGGTCGCGCGGCGCGGGCCTACGCGCCCGGTGCGCCGCACGTCCCCGCCGCGTACCAGCGCCTCATCCACGTAGCGCGCACGTCCGAGGTCGCGCTCGAGCGCGAGCGCGCGCTGCTCGCGTGGCGCGAGGTGCGGCAGGCCGCGCTCGAGACGCGCTGGCTCGCGCAGCCTCACGCCCGCGAGCTCGCGATGGCCAACGACGCGATCGCCAGACTGTCGGGCGACGATCCGCGCGCGCCGCTCGCCCGCGAGGCGACGAGCGACGACGTGACCGCGCGCGCGCGACAGCTCCTCTCGCAAGACGCGGCCGCGCGCCGACCCGCCGTCGCGCTGCTGCTCGTCGGCCTCGGCCTCTCGGCCGCCGGGGCCCTCGCGGCGCTGGTGACGTCGCGCCTGGGGCGCTCTGTCGCCGCGTCGGCCGCGCTGGGCGCGCTCGGGCTCGCGCTGTACGCGGTCGCGGTGCTCTGGCTGTGACGGCCACGTCGCGGGCTCGCGCGCGCGGTGGTAGAGGCCGCGTATGTCCGAGCTGGTGACCTACTCGATCGAGCGCTCCATCGCGGTGCTGCGCATGGACGACGGCAAGGCCAACGCGCTGTCGACCGAGATGATCGCCGCGCTCGACGCGGGGCTGTCACGCGCCGAGGCGGAGGCGAGCGCGGTCGTCCTCACGGGGCGCCCCGGCAAGTTCAACGCGGGCTTCGATCTGCGCGTGATGATGAGCGGCCCCGAGCACGCGACCGCGTTGCTGCAGAGGGGCGCCGCGCTGCTGATGCGCCTCTATGGGTGCCCGATCCCGGTCGTGCACGCCTGCACCGGGCACGCGCTCGCGGGCGGCGCGCTCATCTTGCTCACCGGCGATCAGCGCGTCGGCGTCGACGGCGCGTTTCGCCTTGGGCTCAACGAGGTCGCGCTCGGGATGCCTGTGCCCATCCTCGCGATGGAGCTCGCGCGCGATCGGCTGACCACCGCCGAGCTCGGGCGCGCGACGCTCCAGGGCACGGTGTATGATCCAAAGGGCGCCGTCGCCGCTGGCTATCTCGACGAGCTGGTCGACGAGGCGAGCCTGCTCTCGCGCGCGCTGGAGCACGCCGCGCGCCTCGGCGGCCTGTCTCGGACCGCGTTCCAGGCGACGAAGGCGCGGCTGCGCGGCCGCACGATCGAGCACATCACCTCGACGCTCGACGCGGACATGCAGAGCCTGATGCCGAAGGGCTGATCACGTCACGCACGGCAGCGTGAGCGCGCGGGCCAGGCGACAGCGCTTCGCGCCGCGCTCGACGCCGACGGCGTCCATCCCGAGCTCGTTGGCGACGGCGAGCGCCGTGCCGCGACCGCAGAACGGATCGACGATCACGCGGGCGCCGATCTCGTCGCGGAGGTACTCGCACGCCACGCGACACGCGGTGAGCCCGATCGCGCGGCTCCACGTCATCGGTCCCGAGTCCGGCAGCACGTCAGGGCCGACGCGCGCGCCCGGAGAACGCGGGCGCCGCGAGAGACAGAGCATGTGCGAATAGCTCGGCCTCCCAGGCGCGACCGTCCCCGGCGGCCTGCGGCAGACGATCTTGTGCCACAGCAGCGTGGCGCCCTCGGCGTCGCCCGCGGTGAGCACGAGGTGAGATTTGTCGATCCACGCGCCCGCGTGGCGCACGTCGCTCTGGTAGAACACGGCCGCGCCGTCGTCGGGCACCCAGCGCAGCACCGCGCGCGTGGCGTCGACGAACCACGCGCGCCACCCGTCGAGCGACATCGGGAGCTCGGACACGTCGGGCAGCGACGTGACGACCGACGCCCCGGGAGGCGCCGCGTGGGACGCGAGCCAGCCGAGCGCCTCGGCGCAGATCACCTCGCGCGTCGTCACGCCCCGAGCGCCGTCACGACGTCGTCGACGACGTCCTCGGTCTCCTCGACGCCGACGCTGAGCCGCACGAGGCCGGGATCGATGCCGACCAGGGCGAGCGCGGCGTCGTCCAGCTCGAAGTAGCTCATCGACGCGACGTGCTCGATCAGCGTCTCGACGCCGCCGAGCGACGGCGCGATCCGGGCGAGCCGCGCGCGATCGACCACCGCGCACGCCGCTTCACGCCCGCCGCGCACGACGAAGCTCACCACGCCGCCGCCCCCCCGCATCGCCGCGCGCGCGACGTCGTGGGTCGGGTGCGACGGCAAGAGCGGGTAGAACACGCGCGCGACGCGCGGATGAGACGCGAGGCGCGTGGCGACCGCGAGCGCGGTCGAGCTCTGCCGCTCGACGCGCAGCGACAGCGTCTTCATCCCCCGCCCGACCAAGAACGCCGCGTGAGGATCGCAGACGCCGCCGAGCACGCCGCGGAGCTCCCGGATGAGGCTGATGAGGTGCGAGGGCCCAGCGACCGCGCCCGCCAGCACGTCGTTGTGCCCCGCGAGATACTTGGTCGCGCTGTGGACGATCAGCTCTACACCCGAGAGCGCGGGGCGCTGGTTGACCGGCGTCGCGAAGGTCGAGTCGACGACGACGCGCGCACGCCCGGCCGCGCGGACGCGCCGCGAGAGCTCGGCGAGATCGACGCACGTCAGGTAGGGGTTGGTGGGCGACTCGGTGATCACGAGGCGCGTCTCGGGCGTCAGCGCGGCGCTCATGGCGTCGAGGTCGGCGGGGGGCACGAGCGTCGCGCGCACGCCGAGCCGCGCGAGCGTCGTGGTGACGAACTGTCGCGTGCGCCGGTAGCAATCTGAGAAGAGCACGACGTGATCCCCGGCCTTCACCAGCGCGAGCGCGGTCGTCGTCATCGCGGCCATGCCGCTCGAGAACAGCAGGGCGTCGTCGGCGCCCTCGAGCGCGGCGACGCGTCGCTCGACCTCGCGCGTCGTCGGGTTGCCGTAGCGGCCGTACTCCTCGCGCCCCGGATCGGCGTCCTCGCCGCGCATGTACCGCGCGAGATCGGCCGAGTCGTCGAAGGTGTAGGTCGCGGTCAGCGCGACCTGTGCCGTGAGCGTGTGGTGCGGGCGCGCGCGCGGCTCGCCGGCGTGTACGGCGTCGGTGCTGGTCGAGGTGGGACGTCGCACCGCGCGCTTCTACTACGGGAACTTCACGATCGGCTCGGCTTCACACCAGAAGTACAGCGCCCGCGAGCAGCTGTTGTCGTTCCACGCCGGATCTCCGTAGAGGAACTCGGCGCAGTCCTCGTTGCCGCCCGCGTCGTTGGGCTCGCCCGAGTCCCAAAGCGGGAGGTAGCCGCCGCTCGGCTCGTTGGTGACCCAGACCCAGGTGCCCTCGACCGCGCGATCGTTGAAGCCGATCCAGCGCCCCTGCGTGGTGATGCCGCTCATGTTGTCCCACACGAGCGCGGCCTCGTCGTCCGAGGTGATCGTCACGAGGTGCCGACCCATGCCCTCGCACGCGGCCTTCGCGGCGTCCCACGAGGTCGGGTTGCCGTTGGTGTCGGCGTACTCGCCGTAGCAGTGCGTGCCGAGCTGCAGCTCGCCGCCGCGACACTCGACGAGGCACCCGGCGCTGCAGCCGTCGCCGCTCGCGCCGTTGCCGTCGTCGCACTGCTCGCCGGGCGCGAGCCTGCCGTCACCGCAGTAAGGAGGGATGCTGCAACCGCCCGACACGAGCGCGCACGACGAGCACGACAGCGAGCCGGTCGCCTTGGGATCGCCCAGCACCGTCGCGCACGTCTTGCCGCCCAGATCGACGCCGTCGCACGACTCACCGGGATCGACCTTGCCGTTGCCGCAGAACGCGGAGGCCGAGCACGCCGACGCGTTGAGGGTGCAGTTGGCGTTGCAGGTCAGCGTGCCCGCGCTCCCCTGCCCCACCACCGACGCGCAGGTCGCGCCGCCGTGATCGGCGCCGTCGCACTGCTCGGTCGGCTGGTTCTTGGCGCTGTCGCCGCAGGTCGGGACGACCACGCAGTTGGCGGTGAGCAGCTTGCAGTCGGCGCCGCAGCCGAGCGTGCCGCCGTGGCCGACTCCCAGCACCGACTCGCACGTCGCGCCGCCGAAGTCGCTGCCGTCGCACTGCTCGTTCGCGGCCTTCTTCTGGTCACCGCACGAGGCTGGCACGCTGCACGCGCTCGTGTCGTACGCGCACGCGGTCGTGCACGAGACGGTGCCGACGGCGCTGGCGTTCGACAGCAGGCTCTTGCACGTCGCCTGGGCGAGATCGGCGCCGTCGCACTGCTCGGTCGCCTGGTTCTTGCTGCCGTCGCCGCAGACCGGGTTCTTCACGCATTTCGACGTGTCGTGCTTGCACCCCACCGTGCAGCCGAGCGTGCCCTGCATCGTCGGGTCTCCGAGCACCGACGCGCAGGTCGCGCCGCCCGAGTCGTTGGTGTCGCAGTCCTCGTTGGGGTCCTTCTTCTGGTCGCCGCACGCGGGCCCGACGCTGCAGCCCTTCGTGTCGAGCTTGCACTGGGCCGTGCAGGCCAGCGCGCCCTGCGCGGCGCCGTTGGAGAGGGCGTCGGCGCAGGTCTTCTTGCGCAGATCCCCGCCGTCGCACTCCTCGGTCGCCTGGTTCGCCACGCCGTCGCCGCACTGCTGGGTCGCCGAACAACCCGAGGTGTCGATCACGCAGCCGGCCGTGCAGGCGAGGTTGCCCAGCGCGCCGGGCTTGCCCGTCGCGCTCGCGCAAGTCTCGCCGCCGAAGTCGGCGCCGTCGCACGCCTCGCCCGCGTCGCGCTTGCCGTTCCCGCAGGGCGAGGCGGTCGCGCCCCCCGCGCCGCCCGCCTTCGACGGTCCTCCGGCCTGACCGGCGGCGCCCGCCGTCCCGCCGACGGGCGCGCCAGACTGTCCGGCCGCCCCGCCCTGCGGCTTCGCGCCCGCGCTCGCGTTGCCGGCGGTCGCCGAGGTGCCGGCGGCGCCGGACGCGCCCGCGGCCGCGCCTCCCGCGCCGGCGGACTCGGACGTCTCGACGGGCTCCTCCTCGGACGAGGCCGCGCCGCTCGCGCAGGCCGTCGCCAGCAGCGACGCGCAGATCCACGAAGAAAGACGGCTGACCATGCAGGTGAACCTACCGCGAACCGCGCGCCGTCCGCAAACGCGCGCGCCGTCGCCGAACGCCCGCCCTCGCGAGCGAGAAAAGCGGTTAGGCTGCCGCGATGCGACTGTTCAGCGGCAAGATCACGCCCATCGCCCAGGAGGCGGTGCGGGCGCTCATCGCGGCGAAGGCCATCGAGACCGAGGCCCCGCGCGAGGTCGAGGCGGACGTCGCCTCCGTCATGCACTCGTACCTGCGCACCGAGCAGGAGGCCGCCGACGCCGCCAAGGACCACCTCGCGCGCACCGGCAAGGGACAGACCGATTTCTCGCGGATGAAGCGCCTCTACGCCGAGCAGAAGGGCATCAAGCTCGGCGATGAGATGCTCGACTACCTGCTCGATCAGGTCGTCGAGCTCCTCCTGCACTCGGGCAGCGTCGACGAGGTGTTCGCCGAGGATCACGAGCTGCGACGGCTGATGGCGCCGAGCTTCAAGAAGCACATGGCGATCGACGACGAGATCGAGCGCGAGGTCCGCGGCAAGCTGAAGCACGTGACCGAGGGCACCAGCAGCTGGGAGATCGAGTACCAGAAGGTGATGGCCGAGATGCGCCGCAAGAAGGGGCTCGGCTGACGCCGCGCGATGGCGATGAACCGCGGCGACGACTGGCTGCTGTTGATCATCTGCTCGCCGTCGGGGGCCGGCAAGACCACGTTGAAGAACCGCCTGCTCGAGGCCCGGAGCGATCTCCGCTTCTCGGTGTCGCACACGACCCGACCCAAGCGGCCACACGAGATCGACGGGCGCGACTACCACTTCGTCGACCGAGAGCGCTTCGGAGAGATGGTGGCGAACGGCGACTTCGCCGAGTGGGCCGAGGTCCACGGCAATCGCTACGGCACGAGCCACGCCGAGATCTCGCTCGCGCGGCAGCGGCACCGCGGCGTCGTCTTCGACATCGACTACCAGGGCGCCCGCCAGCTGAAGGCGTCGCTCGACCAGCCGGCGACGGTGTTCGTGCTGCCGCCTTCGATGGGCGAGCTCGAGCGGCGGCTGCGATCGCGCGCCGACGAGCGCGAGGAGAGCATCGTTCGGCGGCTGGCCAACGCGCGCGTCGAGATCGAGCACTACGGCATCTTCGACTACACGATCGTCAACGACGATCTCGATCGGGCGTTCGCGGAGCTGTGCGCGATCGTCGACGCCGAGCGCGCCCGCACACGGCGGCGCGCGCGGCTCGCCGAACACCTGCTGCACGACGGGAGGATACCATGAAGCTGGGCATCATCGGCGGTTCGGGGCTCTACTCGCTGGGCGATCGCGACGCGCGCGAGCAGGCGGTGACGACGGCGTTCGGCGCGCCGAGCGGGCCTGTCGCGATCTCGCGCCGCGACGACGTCGAGCTGCTGTTTCTGTCGCGACACGGCGCGGGGCACAGACACTCGCCGACCGAGATCAACTACCGCGCGAACATCGCCGCGCTGAAGCAGCTCGGCGCGACGCACCTGATCAGCGTCTCGGCCGTGGGCTCGATGCGCGAGGAGATCGCCCCTGGAGACCTGGTCGTGGTCGACCAGTACATCGATCTGACCAAGCGCCGCGCGAGCACGTTCTTCGAGGGGGGGATCGCGGCGCACGTCGCGTTCGCCGAGCCGGTGTGCCCGCAGCTGGCGCGCGCGACGGTCGAGGCCGCGCGCGAGTCGTCGGGCGCGCGCGTCCACGACGGGGGCACGTACGTCTGCATGGAGGGACCGCAGTTCTCGACGCGCGCCGAGAGCCAGCTCTACCGCACGTGGGGCGTGTCGGTGATCGGGATGACCGCGATGCCCGAGGCCAAGCTCGCCCGCGAGGCCGAGCTGCCGTATTGCACGCTCGCCCTCGCGACCGACTACGACTGCTGGCACGAGGGACACGGCGCGGTCGACGTGCAGGCGGTGGTCGCGGTGATGGCCAGGAACGTCGACGCCGCGCGCAACACGATCATCACGCTCGCGTCGCGGCTGCCCGATCCGACGACGAGCCCGGCGCACCGCGCGCTCGACGGCGCGATCATGACCTCGCTCGACCGCGTGCCGGCCGAGACGGCGCGGCGCCTGTCGTTCCTGCGCCCGTTCTCCTCCTAATCTCCCGCGCGGGGCGCGACGGCTTCGACTACACACCGCGGCGTGGCTCGCACCTCTGCCTTCGCAGCGCTCGCGGCGACGGTCCGCCGCGACGTCGAGGGCGAGCTCGTCCGCCGCTTCGAGCGAGAGACCGCGCGCGCCGCCCTGCTGTCCCCCGACTTGCTCGCGCTCGTCCGCGCGATCGAGAGCCTCACCCTGCGCGGCGGGAAGCGGCAGCGCGCCGCGCTCGTCGCGGTCGGCCACAGGCTGGCGGGCGGACGCGACGACGCGCTCGCGCTGCCGGGCGCCGTCTCGATGGAGCTGCTGCAGACCTACCTGCTGATCCACGACGACTGGATGGACGGCGACGAGACCCGGCGCGGCGGGCCCTCGGTGCACGTGGCGATGCGCGAGCACTTTCGAGGCGACGCGCGGCGCGGCGACGCGTTCGCGGTGCTCGCGGGCGATCTCTCATGCTCGATGGCCTACGAGGCGCTGCTCGCCAGCCCCGAGCCCGAGCGCGCGCGCGCCGCGGCGATCGAGCTCTCGAGGATGACCCACGACGTCGTGCTCGGGCAGGCGCTCGACGTCGCGGGGGGCGCCGACGATCTCGCGCGTCTCTACGAGCTCAAGACCGCGAGCTACACGGTGCGCGGCCCGCTGCTGGTCGGCGCGGCGCTCGGCGGCGGCTCGACGGCGCTCGCGAGCGAGCTCTCGGCCATCGCGGGGCCGCTCGGGATCGCGTTTCAGATGGCCGATGATTTGTTGGGATTGTTTGGAGATGAGAGGACGGGCAAGCCGCGGGGGAACGATCTTCGGGAGGCGAAGCGCACGTCGGTGGTCGCCGCCGCGGCGCGCCTGCTCGACGACGCGGGTCGGGCGACGCTGGCGCGAGGGACGGGCCCCTCTGTCGAGGCGGGTGCGAGGGACGCGGCCGTCGAGTTGCTGTCGTCGTGCGGCGCCGAGGCGGCGGTGCGCCGCGAGATCGAGGCGCTGGTGTCCGACGCCGCGCCGCGCATCGCGCGGCTCGACGCGCCCGAGGACTCGCGCGCCCTCTTGTCGGACGCGGCGGTCGCCCTCACGGAGCGCGCGTCATGAACGCGGACGTCGCGCGCGGCTGCGGCAAGGTGATCCTGTTCGGCGAGCACGCGGTGGTGCACGGCGCGCCCGCGATCGCGGCGGGGTTGACGCGCGGCGCGAGCGCGACCGCCGCGCGGCGCGAGCGAGGGCCGAGCACGCTGCTCATCGGCGACTCGACCCGCGCCACGGCCGACGGAGCAGGCGAGCTCGATCGAGCGTTCCGAGCGGTGCTCGACGCCGCGGGCGCAGACGTGCCGCTCTCGGTTCGCGCCACGGCCGAGCTGCCTCCGGGCGCGGGGCTCGGGTGCTCGGCGGCGCTCGGCGTGGCGATCGGCCGCGCGATCGACGCGGCGCTCGGGCGCGCCCCCACGCTCGACGAGAGCGTCGCTCGCGCGATGGCCTGGGAGGCCGTGTTTCACGGCAACCCGTCGGGGGTCGACGCGGCCGTCTCGGCCGGCGGCGGCTGCGTGCGCTTCGTGCGGGGCGAGGGCGCGAGGCCGCTGCGGCTGGCGCGACCGATCTCGCTCGTGATCGGAGACTCGGGGCAAGCGTCGTCGACGCGCGCGATGGTCGAGCACGTCGCCCGCCTCGCCGAGCGTCGCCCCGAGATCGCGCAGAAGAGCTGGCGCGCGGTGCGGTCGCTGGTGGCCAACGCGGAGCACGCGCTCCGCGACGGCGAGCTCAAGGCGCTCGGGCAGCTGCTCGATCTGAACCAGATGGTGCTCGCGGGGCTCGGCGTGTCGACGACGACGCTCGAGCGGATGTGCGCCGTCGCGCGCGACGCGGGCGCGCTCGGCGCGAAGCTCACCGGCGCGGGCGGAGGAGGCTGCATGATCGCGCTCGTGAACGGGCAAGAGGGGCTGGTCACGCGCGCGCTCGAGGCCGACGGCTTCCGCGCGTTTCAGGCGACGATCGGGGTCGACGAATGAGGGCCGTCGCCGAGGCGCACCCCAACATCGCGCTCGCCAAGTACTGGGGCAAGGCGCCGGGTCCAGCCAACGCCCCCGCGGTCCCGAGCCTCTCGGTGACGCTCGCCGGCATGACGACCGTGACCGAGGTCGAGCTCGACCCGTCGCTGACGACGGACTCCCTCTCCCTCAACGGCCGCGAGGCGGACGCGACGCGGGTGACCTCGCTGCTCGAGCGCGCGCGCAGAGAGGCGGGCGCCGCGACGCGCGCGCGCGTG
>CAUJFL010000338.1 GCA_963169165.1 Myxococcota bacterium
TCACCAAGGAGGTCTCCTCGTTCTTCGTCGACGAGGGGAGCGGCCTCGAGCAGGTGTACGACCTCATCCGCGAGGCGACCCGACAGTGATCCGCGCGCGACGGCTGGCCGCGCTGCTCGTCGGCCTCTCGGTGTGCGCGCCGGGCTCCGCGTCGGCGGGAGGGCTCTGGTTCTCGGATCGCGGCGTGAGGCCGATGGGGCGCGGAGGCGCGTTCGTGGCCGGCGCCGACGATCTCGGCGCGGTCTGGTACAACCCCGCCGGGATCACCGACGCGAAGGACACGCTGCTGCTCGACGCGACGTGGCTCCGCTTCTCCAACGAGTACACGCGCGAGCTCTACATCCGCGACGCCGACAATGTGGTCAAGCGCGTGCCGTCGTGGACGGTGCGCGGCTCGTCGCCGATCCTGCCGCTGCCCACGATGATGGCGTCGTACGGCCTGCTCGGCGGCAAGCTCGTCGTCGCGGGCGGCGTCTTCGCGCCGTACGTCGCGCTTGCGAGCTACGACAAGAAGACCCCCGACGGCCAGCCGTCACCGGCCAGGTACACGCTCGGCTCGTTCGACGGCTCGACGCTGGCGCTGCCGGGCGTCTGGCTCGCGGGCAAGCCCGTCGACTGGCTGCAGCTCGGCGCTGGCGTCCACGCGCTCGTCGGCACGTTCGTGTCGCAGATCACCTTCAGCGCGGCGCCGCAGGATCGCCTGCTCTCGGCGCCCGAAGACCCCGACTTCGACGCCGCGAGCGAGATGAAGGTGGGCCCCATCTTCGCGCCGACCGCGAATTTTGGGGCGATCGTCACGCCTCACCCCAACGTGCGGTTCGGCGCCGCCTATCAGCTCCCCACCAAGGTCTCGAGCGACGCGTCCATCAAGGTGCGGCTGCCGTCGTCGTCCGTGTTCGACGGCGCGGCCGTCGTCGGCGACAAGGCGCACGTGTCGTTCACGCTGCCGGACATCCTGCGCGTCGGCGTCGAGGGTCGCTTCGACGCCGTCCGCGTCGAGGTCGCGTACGCGCGCGAGTTCTGGTCGAAGCACGACGAGATCGTCGCCGAGCCGCTCGGGATCCAGTTTCGTGGGATCACGGGCGGTCCTGACAAGGTCAACCTTCCGATCATCCGGATCCCAAGAAATTTTCGTGACGCGAGCTCGTATCGCCTCGGGGGCGAGGTGACCTTTCACGTGAAGGGCTACAAGCTCGCGGCGCGCGCGGGCCTCGCGTACGAGCAGAGCGCGGTGCCGCCCGAGTATCTGTCGCTGTCGTCGCTCGACTTCGACAAGACGACGCTCGCCGTCGGCGGCTCGCTCTACGTGGGCGAGCGCTGGCGCTTCGACGCGGTGCTCGGACACGTCTTCGCGGCCGAGGCCAACGTGCAGCCCGAGGACGCCAGGATCGGCCGCATCAACCCGCTCCAGAAGAACGCGCCGTTCGAGTCGGTCAACGGCGGTCGCTACCAGGCGCGCGCCGACCTGCTCGGGCTCGGGCTGCAGTACGACTTCGGCGCGAAGGCGCGGTCGAAGCCCCCGCCGTCGCCGCCGAAGCGCGCCGAGCCCGTCGAGGAGTGACCCTCACCGCTTGGGCAGCACCTCTCGGTAGTCACGGGCGACGAGCTTCGTGACGAGCGACATCGGCGCGAGCTTGGACGACAGCGCGGTCAGCTTGTTGAGCGCGCCGGGCACGTACACGCGATCGCGGCGCACGAACGCGTCGAGCGCGAGCTTCGCGCAGGGCTCGACCCCCATCACCATAGGGTGATTCTTGTTATATTTCTCGCCCATCCCCGCGGACTCGATCATGTCGGTCGCGATGCCTCCCGGACAGAACGTGGTCACGCTCAGCGGATCGTCGGCGTGCTCCTCGGCGAGCGCCTGACCGAAGCTCGTCACGAACGCCTTCGAGGCGCCATAGACGGCCTGGTACGGCATCGGCTGCAAGCTCGCCATGCTCGAGACGAGCAGCAGGCCGCCGCCGTCGCCGCGCCGCTTGAAGTACGCGACGTAGCGGACCGCGAGGTCGACCACGGCCGAGACGTTGGTCGCGATGAGCCCGTCGACGCTCTCGGCGCTCTGCTCGAGGGCGTGCCCGAAGTACGTGACGCCGGCGTTGAGGATCGCGGCGGCGAGCGGCGCCTGCTCGGTCGTCTCGTTGAAGACCCTCGCGCGGTCGTCGGGCCGGGTCATGTCGGCTGCGACGAGCTCGGGCTTCGCGCCGACCCCTTCGAGCTCCTTCGCGAGCGCCTCGAGGCGGTCCCTGCGGCGCGCGACGAGGATCGGGTGGGCCTTGTGATCGCGGGCGAGCTGCCGCGCCAGCTCGAGGCCGAGGCCCGACGAGGCGCCGGTGACGAGGACGCGCTTGTTCGACAGATCCAGCTTTTGCACGCCGCGACCCTCGCACGGCTCGGCCTCGAGCGCACCCGGCGCGCACTTCGGCCCCGATCGCGGGGGCGCACGAGGTAGGCTCGCGCCCGTGCGCCGCGTGCTCGTCATCGATGACTCTCCGACCGCCCGCGCCGTCCTGTCGCAGCGGCTCCGGGCGCGCGGCGCCGTGGTGCAGACCCGCGCCTCGGCCCACGAGCTCACGGGCTTCGACGCAGGCGAGGTCGACGCCGTGCTCTGCGACGTCGATCTCGGGGATGGGTGGGGCCCCGACGCGGTCACGGCGCTGTCAGGTCGCGTGCCCGTGGCGTTCCTCTCCGGCGGCGCCGAGGAGACGGTGCTCGACCGCGCACGCGCGCTGGGTCCGCTGTTCGACAAGTCCAGCGAGGTCGAGCGCGCGATCGCCTGGGCGCTGGGGGCGGCGTGAAGCTCGCGATCACCGTCCCCCCCGAGGAGCATCGGCACCCGCTCGACGGCGCGCTGAAGCGCCTGACGAAGGAGAGCTGGGGCGACGTCCGCAAGTGGATCACGACCGGCAAGGTGACCATCAACGGCGACGTCGTCGTCGACGCGCTCAAGTACGTCAGCCGTGGCGATCGGCTGGTCGTCTCACCCAACGCGCCCCGCCCGAGCACCGCCGCGCGCCTCTCGCGCGACGTCCTCGTACACGTCGATCACCACGTCGTCGTGGTGAACAAACCCTCCGGGGTCAGCACCGTCCCGTTCGATCCGTCCGAGCGAGGCGCGCTCGACGAGCTGGTCCGCGCGCTGCTGTCTCGCTCCGGCGATCGCAAGCAGGGGACGCTCGGCGTAGTCCAGCGCCTCGACAAGGAGACCACGGGGCTGCTCGTGTTCGCGCGGACCCTCGACGCGAAGCGCGCGCTCGCGGCGCAGTTTCGCGCTCACACGGTCCACCGACGCTACCTGGCGCTCGCGCACGGGGACGTGCGGGCGGCGCGGATCGAGAGCTCGCTCGTCGCCGATCGAGGTGACGGACTGCGCGGCTCGACGCGCAAGCGAGGCACGGGTCAGCGCGCGGTGACGCACGTCGAGCCGCTCGCCCGCCTGCGCGCCGCGACGCTCGTCGCGTGCCGCCTCGAGACGGGCCGCACCCACCAGATCCGCATCCACCTCTCGGAGGCGGGGCACCCTCTCGTCGGCGAACGCGTCTACGTCCGAGACTTCTCGGGCGCCCGCGTCGAGGCGCCGCGCATCATGCTCCACGCGGCCGAGCTCGGCTTCGTCCACCCCGAGTCCGAGCGCGAGCTGAGGTTCGAGGAGCCGCTCCCCGACGACTTCGCCTCGCTGCGCGCGACGCTCTCGGAACATGCGTTACTTCGCGCGCGTGCTCATCCCGGCCGACAAAGAGGTCGAGCTGGCGGAGGGCCGCGTGCGCGAGTTCTTCGAGGGCGTCCGCGCGCTCGCCGCTCCCAAGGGGCCGCTCGCCCTGCAGACCCGCGTGCTCGCGACCGATCGTTACCTGAAGGGCGAGAGCTTCTCCGTCCCGGACCACGCCATCGCGCGCGCTCTCGAGGAGCCTGACGGCGACCTCGGCCAGAAGCTGCTGGTCACGCGCGGCTCGGCGTTCGCGCGGGCGCTCTCACTCGACGTCGACGCCCGCGCGATCGTGTGTGTCTCGTTTCGCGCGCGCGAGGTCTCGCTGAGCGATCCTCACGAGGACGTGACGTCGAAGGCGACCCGCCTCCCCTACGGCACGATCTGTCGCAAGCCCGTCGACGTCGGGGTGTTCCGCGATCCCGACTCGCGCGACTCGATCGAGGTCCCTGGCGCCGGCAGCGGGAGGGTGTGGATTTCGATCGCGGTGTTCGACGGCCCGGGCCCGCTCCCAGCTGTCGGCGCCGCCCTCGTCACCCCGGCGCGAGCGCTGATCGGCGTGTTCACGGAAGGAACGCATTGGGTCGACTAGTACGGCGATCACCGTCCAAGTTCGGTGACACTGAGGTGGAGTGCCTTCGACGAAAAGACCGTCTCGTCTCCGGCTTCGACCTGCGATGGTCTCCGTGCTCGCCGCCTCCGCGCTCGGCGCCTGCGGGGCGGACTCGGATACCCCGCGCGAAGAGGCGAACAGCACCGCCTCGCCGTGCCCTGACTCCAGGCCATCGAGCGGCGCGCGCTGCTGGTCTCCGGGGCAGACGTGCGGCTACTCCTGCCTCTCGGGCTACCCCAACCTGGCGACGTGCAGCGGCGGCACGTGGTCCCTCCGAGGCGACGGTTACTGCAACCCTCCCGGCGTCGGCACGGGCGGCGCGAACCAAGCGGGGGGCTCGAACGGTGGCGCGGGCGGGGCGTCGTGCCCGGATTCGAGGCCATCGAGCGGAGCGCCTTGCTCGACCCAGGGGCAGACTTGCAAGTACTTCTGCGGCGAGGGGTACCCCAACGTGGCGACTTGCAGCGGCGGCAGCTGGCTGCTTCACGGCGACGGCTTCTGCAACCCTCCCGGTTTCGGGACGGGCGGCGCGGGCCAGGCGGGCGCGGGAGGCTGGCCCGGAGGAGCCGCCGGGGTGGGTGGCGTCGGCACCTCGGGCGCCGGAGGAGACGCGGGCGCCGGAGGAGACGCGGGCATGAGCGGAGCTGGCGGCGCAGACCAGGGAGGCTCTGGAGGAGGAGGTGGCCAGTCCGGCGCCGGGACCGGCGGGGCGGGTTGAACGCAGGTGAAGGCGTGCCTGCAACTAAACAATTACAACGCATGACTACCTTCGCAGCCGCTCCTTCGCGCGGCTCTCCTCCGCCTCGAGCTCGGCGAGCGCGGCGGCGAGCTCGTCCTTCTCGGTGTCCTCGGGCGTCTGGGGCTTCGTCGCGGCGGGCGCGGCCTGCACCCGGACCTGCGGCGCGGCGACCGGCTCCGGCTCCGGCGCGTCCATCCCCAGCTTGCGCTTCAACGCGAGCAGGTCGTCCTCGACGCCGCCCTTTCGCTCGAGATCGCGGAACTTCTGCTCGAGCTTGTCGCCGGCGTACTCGTCTGCGAGCTCGGAGCTCGCGTCCGCCTCCGCTTCCATCCGATCGATCTTCTGCTCGAGGCGCTGGAACGTGTCGAACGCGGACTCGTCCTTCAGGCCACCCATCGTCTCGTGGATGGCCTTCTGCGCCTCGGCCCGCTTCTTCCGCGCGATGAGGACGTTCTTCTTTCGCTTCGCCTCCTCGATCTTCTCTGAGAGCCGACGCAGCGCCTCCTTCAGCTGGTCGACCTCGCGCTTCGCCTTCTCCCATTGCTTCTGGTACTCGCGCGCGTCCTCCTCGTGACGGCGGCGGCGCAGCAGTCCCTCCTTCGCGAGCGCGTCGTCCCCCGAGCGCACGGCGAGCGTCGCCTTGCGCTCCCACTCCTCTGCGTCGGCGCGCGCCTGCGCGGCCTGACGCTGCAGCGATTTCTCGTCGGCGATCGCGATCGCGACCTGCTTCTTCGCCTGGATGAGCTGCGCGTTCATCTCGAGGACGACCTGGTTGAGCATCTTCTCGGGATCCTCGGCCTTGCTGACCAGATCGTTGAGGTTCGCTCGGATGAGCTCGGCGAGGCGCGCGAAGAATCCCATGTGTCGCGCGAGCGTAGCGGCAGACGGCGGGGGTTGCGAGCGACAGTCACGCGCGCGCGGGCGCGGCGAGGTATCGTTCTGCCGCGCCATGGCCCAGAAGAAGCAACCTCGCACCCCGCCGCGTCCGTCTCCCACGCCCCGAGGGGTCTCGAAGGGCGCGCTGCAGAAGTCCAAGCCCCGCGACGAGCTCTCCCCCGACGCCTACCTGCGCGCGCGCATCCGCGACGTGCCCGATTTTCCGCGGCCGGGCATCATGTTCAAGGACATCGTGCCGCTGCTCGCGGACCCGAAGGCGTTTCACATGGTGCTCGACGGCCTCGCGCACCCGTTCATCGGCGAGCACGTCGACGTGGTCGCGGGGATCGAGGCGCGCGGCTTCATCTTCGGCGGGGCGCTCGCGGCGCGGCTCAACGCGAGCTTCGTGCCGCTGCGCAAGCCGGGCAAGCTGCCGGGCGAGACCGATCGCGTGTCGTACGCGCTCGAGTACGGCGCGAACGAGCTCGAGATCCAGGACGACAGCCTCGAGAACGGCGCCAAGGTGCTCATCGTCGACGATCTGCTCGCGACCGGCGGCACCGCGGCGGCGGCGGGCGAGCTGGTGCGGCGACAGGGCGGCTACGTCGCGGCGTACGCGTTCGCGGTCGAGCTCGATTTTCTCAAGGGCCGCCGCAAGCTCGCGCCGACGCCCGTCGTGTCGCTGCTTCGCTACTGACGAGGCCCGCGAGCCCGAGCACGACCACCACCGCGGAGGCCGACCTCGCGGACAGCTCGAGCGGCGTGACGACCAGGGCGTCGAGCGCGTGCGCCGCGCCCCACGCGAGCGGCGGACCGAGGAGCGCGGACGCCGCCAGGTCGCGCCACGACCTCCTCCCCGCGACGACGACCGCGACGACGAGCGACGCGCCGAGCGCGACGGTCGCCGCGAGCTCGCGCCCTGCCACCCACCCGGCCTCGACGGCGAGCGTGGCCGCGCCGAGGGCTGCGAGCAGGAGCGCGGCGGACGACGCGGCGGAGAGGCCCAGGCGCGGCCACACACGCGCCCGTGTACACGCGAGACGAGCGCGCCGAAATCGTGTAGCCCTCGGCGCCATGTCGCCCACCAAGGCCACCGTCCCCGAGCTGCGTGACGTCGGACTCTTCGGCGGCCTCGACGACGACGCCCTCGCGGGGCTGGCCGACGCGCTCACCGTCGTCGACGCGCCGCCCGGGCACGTGGTGTTCTCCGAGGGCGACGTGGGCCGCGATCTCTACGTCGTGCTCAGCGGCGAGCTCGAGGTGATGAAGCGCTCCAGGTCAGGTCAAGACGCGCGCGTCGCGATGCTCGGCATGCGCGACTGGTTCGGCGAGATGAGCCTGCTCGACGTCCAGCCGCGCTCGGCCAGCGTGCGCGCGCTGGCGCCGTCGCGCCTGCTGTACGTCACCTCCAAGGACCTCGACGTCCTCTACCGCAAAGATCTCAAGGCTTACTCGCTCGTCGTGCTGAACCTGGCGCGGGAGATGTCGCGTCGGCTGCGCGTCGCGGACGGGATCGTCGCCGAGCTCGTGATGCAGGTGAACGACGCGTACCTGCGGAGGCTCAGGCCCTGAGCGCGAGCGCCGACAGCGCGAGCGCCGCGAGCACGAGCACCACCGACGCGGCCATCGTGACGCGCATCGCGCGAGCGCGCGCCTCCGCGGCGACCGCGCCGTCGAGGCGATAGAGCCCGCGCAGCATCGCCGAGGTCGCGCGACCTGGCGTGCGGAAGGCGTGCGTCGTCAGCCCGAGGACCGCGCGAGGCCCCGCGGAGACGAGCGTGACGAGCGCGCCGAGGGGCGACGTGGCGACGTCCCACCCCGCGGCGTAGAGGCCGAACCGCAGCGCCCTCGACGTGGCGCGCTTCGCCCCCGCGCGCGCGGCGGCGCGGTCGAGCGACCACCCGTGCAGCGCGTGCGCGGCGACGAGGAGCCAGGTGAACGACGCGACCATCACGACGAACACGCGCGCGAACGCGAGGCGCGCCGCCGACTCGCCCCACAGGTAGGCCGCCCACGCCGGGAACGCCGCCCACGCGACCGCGGCGCCGAGCGCGAAGCACGCGCCGAGCGACGAGCCCACCGCGGTCACCTCGGCGACCAGCGCGAACGACAGCGCGGTGCCGAGCGGACCGTCGGGGAGCCCCGAGAAGAACGCCTCGGCGCCGTCGGTCGACGCGCGCGTCGTCGCCCAGAACCGAGCGAAGACCCCGCCCGCGCGCTCCCACGGCACGAAGACGACCACCCCCGAGTGACCGGTCACGCGCTCGTCCGCGCAGCCAGGGCAGTCGCCCGCGCCGCACGTCGCGCACACGACCGCCGCGGGAAAATCGAGGAGCTCGAGCTCTCCCGCGGGAGCGTCGTCCTCGTCTTCGAACAGCTTGCGGACCGTGGCCACGGCGACGGCGGACAGTGTGCGCCTCGTCGGCGCAAAACACAAAACGCTCGGAGTCCCCCTCGCGCGCGTCCCGCCGCGTACTACAGTCGGCCCGTGGCCCACGAGCTCGACGACGACAGGACCAGCCCGTTCACGATCGCGCTGATCGCCGCCGCGGTGCTGTTCGCGCTCGCCGTGCTGCCGCGGCTCGGCTTCTCGAAGCACGCGCTGGTCGGCAAGCCCGCGCCGGCGTTCTCGCTGGAGGTGGTTCACAACGGCGAGCCCGGCGCCCGCCTCTCGCTCGACGCGCTCGCCGGCAAGCCGGTGCTGCTCGATTTCTGGGCGACGTGGTGCGGTCCCTGCCAGGTGGAGGCGCCGATCGTGAGCCGCGTGGCCGAGCGCTACAAGGACCGCGGGCTCGTGGTCGTCGGCGTCAACACCAACGACAAACCGGGCCTCGCGGGCCCGTTCGCGGCCAAGAAGCGCCTGAGCTTCCCGGTCGTGTTCGACTCGCAGGGCGACGTCGGCGACAGCTACGACGTGCGGAGCCTGCCGACGCTCGTGATGGTCGGCAAGGACGGCAAGGTGCGCGCCGTCCGTCAGGGCCTCGTCGACGAGGCCGCGCTCGACGCGATGGTGCAGGCCGAGCTCTGAGCCGGACCGGGCGGACAAAACACCGAAGGCCCCTCGCGGGGCCCCCGGCGCTGCTTGAACACTTCGTGGAGCTGAGGGGGATCGAACCCCTGACCTCCTGACTGCCAGTCAGGCACTCTCCCAGCTGAGCTACAGCCCCATGGGCAGGGCGCGCAACCTAGTCGGATGGCCCTGCCGCGCAAGCGAAAAGCGACGCGCGGCGCCTTCGTCGGTTCGATTCAGACCGCCAGCAGCTTCACCTCGCGGCCCTGCACCTCGACCCGGAACCTCACGGGGCGCCCCTGCTGCGCCGACTGCTCGGCCGCCGACTGGCGCATGCGCTGGACGAACGCGTCCTTCGTGATGTGGTCGACCGCGTCTCCGAGCCCGCGCTTCGCGGCGATGTAGTCGCTGTAGAGCTTGTCGTAGTACGCGTCCTCGTCGCCACCACCGCCGACCGCCATCGCCTCCTGGAAGTCTTGCTGGCGCGGCGGGTGGCTCGGGCGGCCCTCGGCGTCGGTGTCGTCCTCCGGGACATCCATCAGCGTGTTCAGCAGCTGGTTGATGCGGAACACGAGGCCGCCGAACTCGGCGTGCTCGATCTCGAAGCGCCGATCTCCCTGCCCGTTGATGATCTGAAGCAGGCCCTCCTCGAGCTCGACGATCGGGCCGTTGAGGTAGTTGCCGAGGATGTTGCCCGCGACGAAGACCAGCACGAGCCCGAGCCCGGTCGCGCCGAGGATCGGCCACAGCATCGACGTCACGCTCTCGACGATCGACACCGGCGCGAACGCGACGACCATCGCGCGCTTGCCGTCGCCGTAGCCGCGCAGGCCGACGCCCGACGCCGCGAACCCGGCGGGCGCGCCCTGCAGCTGCACGGGGCGATCGGCCGCGGCGCCCTTGAGCCCGGACGCCGCGGCCAGCAGGCCGCCGTTGACGGTCGCGCTCTTCGCGACGAGCTCGAGCTTGTCGCCGTTCGCGACGAGGATCCCGATCGGGCGGCCGCTCGTGCCGTCGGACAGCGACGAGAGGCGACCGTCTGACAGCGACGTGCCGACGAGGACCCCGCCGAGCGGCTTGCCCTGCGGATCGGTGACGGTCGTGTACGACACCAGCAGCTGCTCGCCGCGGGTCTTGTTGACCCAGACGTCGGCGCCGGTCGTGCCCTTCTTCAGCGTCTCGACGAGCGCGGGGTACGCCTTGCCGAGATCGTCGCCGCGCATCAGGGTCGAGCCGTTGCGCCCCACGCCCACGCCGTGCGAATCGACGAACGCGACCACCGTCGGCGCGCTCTGCTTGAACTCGGCGTCGGCCATCGAGAACAGCCGGTTCGCCAGGTTGGTCGCGGCCTCCCCGCGGGCCTCGGGGGTCTCGCGCGTGAAGACGTCGCGCGCCTGGACCTCTTGCTCCGACAGCCAGCGCTGCAGCGACAGCGCCTCTAGCTGCAGCTGGGCGGCCGCGGCCGACGCGCTGCGATCTGCCTCTGCCCTCGCGCGATCGGGGTTGGACACCAGATCGCCGATCGACGCGCGCATCAGCGCGAACGCGAGCAACCCGACGACGGCGACGACGACGCTGTAAATTGCGATGATTTTCCAACGCATTGGCTAGCCCCTGGGGCGCGAACGGGTCACTCACCGATCGAGGGGGTCCCCCGCATCGGAGCGTCTCGCCTTCGCGCGGCGGGACGGCGACGGACGCTATCACCCTGGGCCGAGCGAGGTAAAGCGTCGCACGACGCCGCGCTTGCCGTGCGGCGCGCCGCGCTATACGGCTCGCCCCCGTTTCTCTGGAGGCCCACGTGCAAAGGTTCATCGACGAGCTCAAGCGTACCCACCGCTGCGGAGATCTCCGCGCTTCCGACGTCGGCAAGGAGGTCGTGCTGTTCGGCTGGGCGGCCTCGCGGCGCGACCACGGGCAGTGCGTGTTCGTCGACCTTCGCGACCGCGACGGGCTCACGCAGATCGTGTTCGATCCGGCGTTCGTGCCCGCGGGCGCCGCGTTCGACGGCGCGAGCGTCAAGGCGGCCCACGCGCTCGCCGAGGGTGTCCGGGGCGAGTGGGTCCTCGGCGTGCGCGGCGTCGTCGTCTCGCGCGGCGACAAGGTCAACCCGAAGATGGCGACCGGCGAGATCGAGGTGCACGTCATCGACGCGTGCGTCTTCAACAAGGCTGACACCCCGCCGTTCGAGATCTCCGACGAGCTCGACACGCGCGAGGAGGTCCGCCTGCAGTATCGCTACCTCGATCTGCGCCGCGCCCCGCTGCAGCACACGCTGCGCGTCCGTCACAAGCTCAACCAGATCACCCGCAACTATCTCTCGGACCAGGGCTGCCTCGAGCTCGAGACGCCGTACATGGTCAAGTACACGCCGGGCGGCGCGCGCAACTTCCTCGTCCCGTCGCGGACCAACCGCGGGAAGTTCTTCGCGCTCGCCGAGAGCCCTCAGCTCTTCAAGCAGCTGTTCATGGTGGCCGGGTTCGACCGCTACTTCCAGATCGTCAAGTGCTTCCGCGACGAGGATCTGCGCCTCGATCGCCAGCCCGAGTTCACCCAGATCGACGTCGAGCTGTCGTTCGTGAACCAGGACGACGTCTTCCGCGTGATGGAGGGCCTCGTGTTCACGATCTGGAAGGAGGTGCTCGGCGTCGACCTGAAGGCGCTGTTCCCGACCGGGCGCTTCCCGCAGATGCCCTTCTACGAGTCGATGGAGAAGTACGGCAACGACAAGCCCGATCTGCGCTTCGGGATGCCGCACGTCGAGCTCACCTCGCTCGTCATCGAGCACGGCGGCGGCGGCGTGCCGTTCTTCACGGAGATCGCCGAGAAATTCACGAGCGGGCGGTACCGGCGCGATCTGCCGTCCGAGATCGTGAAATGCATGGTGATCCCGGCGAGCGCCAACCTCTCGCGCGCCGAGGTCGACAAGCTGGAGGAGCTCGTCAAGGGCATGGGCGCGAAGGGCCTCGCGCGCGCCAAGGTCGGCGACGACGGGGGCTGGACGCAGTCCCCGCTCGCCAAGACGATCACGCCCGCGCTGCGCGACGCGATCAACGCCGCGGCGGGCGCGAAGGCGGGCGATCTCATCGTCTTCCAGTTCGGCAAGGAGGCGGTCGTCCAGACCGTGATGGCCAACCTGCGCGTGCACGTCGCGAAGAAGATGGGCCTCATCCCCGAGCACGGCCACGGCGGGAAATGGCAGTTCTTGTGGGTCGTCGATCCGCCGCTGTTCGAGTACGACGACGACAAGAAGACCTGGGCCGCCGCGCACCACGCGTTCACCCGACCGCACGACGACGACGTCGCGAAGCTCGAGACCGATCCCGGCAAGGTGAAGTGCTACCGATACGATCTCGTGCTCAACGGCTTCGAGATCGGCGGCGGGTCGATCCGCCTCCACGATCCCGAGGTGCAGGCCAAGGTGTTCCGCGCGCTCGGGATCAGCGACGCAGAGGCGAAGGAGAAGTTCGGGTTCTTGCTGCAGGCGCTCCGCTACGGCGCGCCGCCGCACGGCGGGATCGCGCTCGGCATGGATCGCGTCGCGATGCTGCTGTCCGGCGCCGAGAGCCTGCGCGACGTCATCCCGTACCCGAAGACGCAGAAGGGCACCGATCTGATGACCGACGCGCCGACCGCGGTGTCGCCCGAGCAGCTCGGTGAGCTCTCGGTGCGCGTGCTCGAGGCGCCCTGACGGCGCGGCGCCCGCCCGAGGTCGTGCTATTCGGGCGGGCATGAGCGACGTCCGCAACGTGATCATCATCGGCTCCGGCCCCGCGGGGCTGACGGCCGCCATCTATGCCGCCCGCGCCAACCTCGCCCCCCTCTGCGTCGAGGGCTTCTCCGCGGGGGGCCTCGTCCCCGGCGGGCAGCTGATGTTCACGAGCGACGTCGAGAACTACCCCGGCTTCCCCGAGAAGGTGACCGGCCAGGACCTGATGCAGCGCTTCCGCGATCAGGCCGAGCACCAGGGCACCGAGATCGTGACCGCCGACGTCGAGCGCGTCGACCTGTCGGCGCGCCCGTTCAAGGTGTGGGTCGAGGGCGAGCGCGAGCCTCGCCTCGCCAAGACGTACGTCCTCGCCACCGGCGCGCGCGCCACCTCTCTCGGCCGGCCGTCCGAGGAGAAGCTGAAGAACCGCGGCGTCTCGGCGTGCGCGGTCTGCGACGGCGCGCTGTATCGCGATCGCGAGGTGGCCGTGGTCGGCGGCGGCGACACCGCGATGGAAGAGGCGCACTACCTCGCCGGTTTGTGCAAGAAGGTGACGCTGATCCACAGGCGCGACTCCTTCCGGGCGTCGAAGGCGATGCAGGATCGCGTGCTCTCGAACCCGAAGATCATGGTGCTCTACGACACGGTCGTCGAGGAGGTGCTCGCGTCGAGCGAGGGCGCGGTCGGCGGGCTCTCCTTGAAGAACTCGAGGACCGGCGCGACCAGCGAGATCGAGGTCGCGGCGATGTTCGTCGCGATCGGCCACACGCCGCTCGCCGATCTCGTGCGCGGCCAGGTCGAGCTGCATGACAACGGCTACGTGAAGACCGTGCCGGGCTCGACCAGGACGAGCGTGCCGGGCTTCTTCGCGGCGGGCGACGTGCAAGACTTCACGTTCCGCCAGGCGGTGACGGCGGCGGGCACGGGCTGCATGGCAGCGCTCGAGGCCGAGCGGTTCCTGGGCGAGCAACCGCATTGACGGTCGCCGACGCGGACGAGCTCGTCGAACTCGTGCGCGCTACCCGCGCGCTCGCCGAGCACCTGCGCGACTCGGGGGCGACCGGCGTGGCGCCCGACGCTGCGGCGCGTGCGCCAGCGCTCGACGCCGCGAGGCCCCGCGACCTCGACGCCGCGCCGCCGCCCGAGACCGTGGGCCCCTCCTCGCGGGCGACCCCGGAAGAGCGCGCGCAGAGGCTCTCGCTCCTCGCCGCGGAGATCGTCGGCTGCACGCGGTGCGCGCTCGCGGAGGGCCGCACCCAGACGGTCTTCGCCCGCGGGAATCCGGCCGCGGAGATCTGCTTCGTCGGAGAGGGCCCCGGCGCCGACGAGGACGCCGAGGGGCTGCCGTTCGTCGGCAAGGCGGGCCAGCTCCTCGATCGGATGATCGCCGCGATGGGCTACGCCGCCGACGACGTCTACATCTGCAACATCGTGAAATGCAGGCCGCCAGGCAATCGCAAGCCAGAGCCCGATGAGCTCACCGCGTGCCTGCCTTACCTCCACGAGCAGCTCTCGCTCGTCGCGCCGAAGGTCATCGTCGCGCTCGGCGCGACGGCGGCGCACGGGCTGTTCGGCGCGCCCGTCTCCATCACGCGCGCGCGCGGCAGCTGGCGCCTCTACCGCGGGAGGATCCCGGTGATGCCGACCTTTCATCCTGCCTACCTGCTGCGCCAGCCCGACGCCAAACGTGAGGTTTGGAGAGATTTGCAAGAGGTGATGCAGCGGCTCGGCAAGCCTCGCTGATGCGCGCGCTCGACGTCACGGCGAGGCTCCTCGGCGCGTCGCTCGCGGCGTCTCCGTTCGCGCCAGGTCTCCTCGGCGGGCGCGTCGGCGAGTGGCTCGATCTCGCGTTCGTCGGGATGTGCCACCGCATCCCCGAGCGGAGCCTGCACTTCATGGGCGAGCTGATGCCGCTGTGCTCGCGGTGCGTGGGCCTCGCGACTGGCCTCGGGCTCGGCATGCTGATCGCCTGGCCGCAGCTGACGGTGCGCCGCCTGCGCCTCGCGGTCACGCTGGGCGCGGCGTTCTTGTTCGTCGAGATGACGACGCAGGATCTCGGGTGGCACCCGGTCACGCACGCGACACGGCTGCTGTCCGGGTGGCTCGTGACGTTCCCGATCGGCGCCGCGATCACGCAGCTCGCAGGGCGCGGGAGGCTGTACGACGAAGCGCGCGCCCGCTGATCGGGGCGCGGCTAGGTCACGTCTTCGTCTTCGTCGAGCACTGCATGTTGCACATCAGGTCGCCCGGCGCGCATCCGCACGGGCTCCCCGCGGCCTTCGGCGGGGCCGCCGGGGGCGCAGCGGGCGGCGCAGCGGCGCCACCGGCAGCGGGCTTGTCGGGCTTGGCGCCGGGCTTGACGTGAGCCGCGCCCGCGCCGGGCTTGGGCGCCGCGGCGGCGGTGGGCGCGGCGGTGCTCGCGGCCGCGGTGGGATCCACCGCGGTGCTCGTCGTGGTCGGCGCGGGGGCCGCAGACTCGGCGGGCGCCGCCGTGGTCGCCGCGGGTGCGCTGGGGACGGGCGCGGCGGGAGCGGGGGCGCGCGTCGCCACGATCGCGCCCGCGATGACCACCGCGGAGAACGCGACCGCGACGCCGATGATCAGCCCCGTCTTGCTCTTCGCGGGGGGAGGAGGCGCGGCCGACGCGGCCGTCGGCGCCATGTCGAGCCCAGGCCCGCCGAGCATCGGCGCGCCGAGCACCGGCGCTCCGAGCAGAGAGGGACCGCCGAGCGCGGGCGCGGACGTCTCGGCCTGCTTCGCGAGCGCGCCGAGATCGATCAGCCCAGAG
>CAUJFL010000339.1 GCA_963169165.1 Myxococcota bacterium
CCGCGCTCCCTCGGGTGCGTTCTCCCCGGCGGAGCAGGCGACCGAGCTCGGCGGTCGCTCGCTCGAGGTCGCCGATTTCGACGGCGACGGCCGCAGCGATCTGCTCTCCGTCGGCGAGCCCGATCTCACCGGCCTCGCGAGCGCGCGCGTCGTCTACTTCGACGGCGACGCCAGGATCTCCCAGCAGACGCTGCTGCCGTCGCTCCTCCGCAGCCCGTGGGCGCGCGACGTCGACGGGGACGGCGTCGACGATCTCGTCGCGTCGGTCGATCTGTTCCGAGGTGTCGAGGTCTTCAAGGGCTCGACCGATCGCGGCCTGTCGCCGGTCGCGTACCCCTCGTTCAGCCTGCCGAAGGGCTCCCGGATGCGCGTGTACGCGGCCGACGTGCTCACCGGCGACGATCGCCCCGGCGACGAGCTCATCCTCGTCGGGACCTACCCGATCGGCGGGATGACCTTCACCGCGATCCACGAGACCGGCGACGATCCCGGCAAGCTGCTCGACAACGTCGGCGGCGACTCCGTCCGCGCCATCGCGGTGCTGCCGGCGCCGATCGAGCAGCTGTCGGCCATCGGCACCGGCAAGGTGCGCGCGTGCTTCAGCGCCCTCGATCCGACCTGCGCGTGTCCATGGATCTTCTGGGCGTACAGCGGCTCGCCCGACCTGCAGCTGCTCCAGCTCTGCCGCAAGAAGGCCGGCGGCGACCTCGACTTCAACCGCACGAGCAAGCCGGGCGGCGCGCCGATCGTGCCGCCGGTCAAGGTCACCTTCCCGCAGCCGGTGACGCGCGTGTTCCTCGGGGACACCAACGGCGACGGGCTGCCCGACGTGATCGCGTCGGCGCCCGGCAGCGCCTACATCGCATACGGAGACGGCAAGGGCGCGTTCTTCGGCGCGGCGACGCTCACCGCTCCCGGGCAAGTCGACGTCTTCACCATCCCGAACCCGCTCGCAGACGACAAATCGCAGGACCCCGAGGCCGAGGTCATCGCGGTCGGGCGGATCGACCGCGACGCGCAGACCGATTTCATCACCTCGCGGGGCATCTTCCTGCTCGGCTCGACGGGCGCGTGCCCCGACAACCCGCTCGACAAGTCGTGCCTCGGCATCTGCCCGGTGAGCGAGCGCGCGTGCCCGGTCGTCGCCAACTTCGGCGGGCTGTGGACGGAGGCCGTGATCGCCGATCTCAACGGCAACCGCGCGGCCGACGTGCTGGTCGGCTCGAGCGGGAGCAGCGGCCTCACGTTCTACAACGGCTCGGGCCTCGGGGTGTTCACGCAGGCGAACCTGCCGACCGACGCGCCGGTGCGACACTTCACGCTCGGCGACTTCGACGGAGACTACCTCTCCGACGTGGCGATGGCGCAGATCGGCAACCACGATCCGTCGCTCGGCGCGACCGGCGACACGCTGTCGATCCTCTACGGCCGCGCGTCGGTGCCAGAGCGCCCCGTCGAGATCGCGCGCTTCGCCACGATCGCCGAGCTGCAGCGCGCCCTGCTCGCGAACGGCTTCCTGTTCGATCTCGCCGACGATCTCGGCGCGGTGAGCATCAGCGAGGACGACCGCGACACCTCGGTCGCGCTGCTGTTCGGCTCGGCCGACCGCCGCCCGCTCGCGCCGCTCTCGCTCAACCGACTCTCGCCCGATCCCAAGATCGCGCTCAACCAGGGCGCGGTTCGCACGGTGATCGCGGACCTCGACGGCGACAGCGCGCGCGACGTGGCGGCGCTCGGCGTGTCGTTCCCGGGCGGGGGCGCCGGCGCTGGAGATCAGACCTTTCATGGGCCGAGGTGGTGGTCGCTGCTCAACGCGGGCGGCACCGCGATCTCGGTGGCGGACGTCGGCGGGACGCCGAGCTTCGACCCGATCGCGCTCGGCTTTGGACCGCTGACGGCGGTCGGCGATCTCGACGGCGATGGCCGAGAGGAGCTCGTCGTCGCGGGCTCGCGCGTCACATCCCTGATGAACACGGAGCTCGCGATCCTCACGGCCAGCGGCGGCACCGCGCAGCTGGCCGAACGCGCGACCGGCACCATCCCGCGCTACGCGCCGCAGGGTCACCCGATGCGCCTCGTCGACCTCGACGCCGACGGGCACAAGGACCTCGTGATGCTGACGCGCCAGCTGGCCGCGGCCTCCGAGCTTCAGCTCGCGCCGACCGAGCTGACCGTCGTCTGGGGTCTGCCCGGCGGCGGGCTCGATTTCGCCGCGCCGACCATCGTGCCGTCGAGCCAGGGCGCGCTCGCCGCGTTCGACGCGCGCCGGACGACGACGGGCCACGAGCTCGCCGTGTTCGGGGACGGCGGCGTGTTCCTCCCTCGCCGCACGGGTCGCGCGCTCGAGCTCGGACCACCGGTGTTCGCCGGCGGCGACGGCGGCGCTGTGGGCGACTTCGACGGAGACGGCGTCGACGATCTCGCGGTCCTGTCGCGCGGAGCGCTGCGCGTTCACGCGGGCAAGGCGGTGCTGCCATGAAGACGCTCACGAGCCGGAGCCTGCTCGCCGTCCTCCTCTCGGCGACCCTCGCCCACGCAGACGGCGACCTCGAGCAGTCGAAGACGCTGTTCAACGCGGGAGCGCAGGCGTTCGGCGCGGGCCAGTTCACGGCGGCGATCCAGGCGTTCGAGGCGTCGTACAAGCTCACCCCGAAGCCCGCGATCCTGTTCTCGATGGCGCAGGCCGAGCGGCGCCAGTACTTCGTCGATCGCCGCCCCGACTGGCTGCGCCGCGCGATCGGGCACTATCGAACCTATCTCGCTCAGGTCGAGAAGGGAGGGCGACGAGCCGACGCGGCCCAGGCGCTCTCCGAGCTCGAGCCGCTCGCCGCGCGGCTCGACGAGCAGCCCGCCGCGGCCCCGGCGCCGCTCGCGCCGTCCGAGACGCGGCTGATGGTGTCGACGCCGACGAAGGGCGCCGAGGTCTGGGTCGACGGGCACAAGGCCTCCGAGCTTCCGCTCATCGACGTCGTGACGCCCGGCAAGCACTCGCTGCGGGTCTCGGCGCCCGGCTACTTCGACGAGACGCGCGAGCTGACCACGGTGCAAGGCGGCCTCGTCGCGGTCGACGTCGCGCTGCGCGAGCGCCCCGCGACCCTGACGATCGTCGCGCCGCGCGGAGCGGAGGTCTCGGTCGACGGGCGACCGCAGGGCTCGACCCCCGTCGCGCCGCTCGAGCTACCGTCCGGCGTACACACGGTGACCTTGACGTTGAACGGCCACGACGCGCATTCAGAAGAGCTCGAGCTCGGCCGTGGCGAGGCGCGCGAGCTGCGCACGGGCCTCAAGAAGACAGGTCAGCGCAAGGCGTCGTACGCGGTGATGGCGGCGGGCGCGGGCGGCCTCATCGCCGGCGGCGTCTTCACCTATTTCGCGCTCGATCGGCAGCGTCAGGCCGAGGACACGCTGTCGGCGCTCCAGACCCGCAACGTAGATTCTCACAAACTCGACGCCTACGATCGCGACCGGGCGGCGCGAGATCGCTACCGCACCGGCGCCTTCATCGCGTACGGCGCCGGCGCCGCGGTCCTGACGGTGGGCGCGCTGATGTACGCGTTCGACCGCCCGTCGGTCACCGCGCCTCGAGAGCGCCCGCGGCCCAGCGCGCCGACCGAGGGCCCCAAGGTCGAGGTCGGCGGTCTGCTGCTGCCAGGAGCCGCGGCGGCGACGGTGCGCGGCTCGTTCTGACCGACGCGCGACGAATTCGCGCAAGCAGCGCGTCGAGCGGCCGATTGTGATGCATGCGACTCACTCTCCGGCTGATGGCGCGCGCGGCCCTGATCTTGTGCGCGCCCAGCGTCCCGCCCGCGCTCGCCGACGTCGGACCGTGCGGCGTGGCGTTCTCCAAGGTCGACTACGATCAGCTCGGCGCGGACGACGGGCGCCTCGAGCTCGTCGAGCTTCGCGCGGCGCCGACGTCGACCGGCAAGACGCTCGGCGAGTGCGGCGTCGCACGCCTCGTCCCGTGGGACGGCGACGCGTGCGCGAGGGAGGCGGCGTCGCGCTCGATCGAGCTCGGGGACGTGGTGATCCCAGCGTCGGGGCGCGTCGTGCTCACTCGCGCCGGCGCCGCCGCCGCGGCGGACGCGACGGCCGCCACCAAGAGCGGGTCCTGGCTGGAGAACGGCCCCGATCTGCTCGTGCTCGAGGGGACGGACGGGCCGCTCCTGGCGCTCGCGTACGGCGAACCGCGGGCGTGCGCGCCGGCCGCGGTCGTCGTCGCGGCTGGGGTCGACGCCGAGGCGACGAGCGGCCCCGAGCACTGGCTGGTCGAGTGTGACGACGGCTGGCGACGGCTGGTCCGCGACGACGCGGAGGTCGGACACGCGACCGCGTGCCCGCCGGTCGTCGCGTCGGCTGGAGGCGGCGGTGCGAGCGGAGGTCACGCCGGGGCGCCATCGACGGGCGGCGCTGCGACGTGCGGCGCGCGCATCACGAAGGTCGACGTCACCCAGCCCGGCGGAGATCGCGCGGAGGCCGTCGAGCTCGAGGTCTCGGGCGAGCCTCCGCCGGCGGCGCACCTGCGCGACTGCGGCGTCGAGCGCGTCGCGTGGGTCAACGCGAACACCGAGCGCGAGGGGTGCGGCCCGCGCGCGGGGACCTATCTCGAGCGGGTCGTCGGCGGGCTGACCATCCCCGTCTCTCGGCGCCTCGTGATCGGGAACCGGGAGGGCGCCGATCTCCCGCTGTCCGAGCCGAGCGCGAGCGACGTCGTGCAGCCGGGCCCCGACTACGTCACGCTCGTCGGCGCCGACGGCTCGCTGCTCGACGCGGTGATGTACGCGTCCACGAGCGGCGCGATCGCCAGCTGCGACCTCGCGGCGAGCCGAGCGCCCGCCGATCCAGACGCTCGCTCCAACCGCGTGCTCGTCCGATGCGACGGCGAGCCCGAGCGCTGGCTCGCCGCGCCCGAGGCAGCGATCGCGTGGCGAGCGGCGGTCGCCTGCCCGCTCGCCGGGTGGCCCGACGACAGCGAGCCGACACCGCCGGTCGAGCGAGCCGCCGCGAGCACGACGGCTCCGAGCCCGAGCGCGAGCGCCGCGACCACGCCGCGACGACGAGAAGGGCTCGTCACCGAAGACCCGACGGCCGCGGGTTGTTCGACGTCGTCGGGCGGAGGAGTCCCCGCTGTGTCGGTGGCGATCGTCGCCGCCTGGTTCACCAGGCGTAGGCTTCGGGCGCGGGACCGCCGGGCCCCGGGAAGATCTCGTCGAGCGCCGTGAGGTCCGCCTCGCCGAGCGTGAGCTCGAGCGCGCCGAGCGCGGCGGTCAGGTGCGACATCGTCCGCGGCCCGATGATGGGCGCGGTCACCGCGGGGTTCGACAGGACCCACGCGAGCGCGACGTCGCCCGGCGCCCACCCGCGCTCGGCGCAGAATGCCTCGTACCGCGCGAGCGCGGCGCGGTGCTTCTCGATCGTGCGCTGCTGCATCTCGCCGGCGACCCGCCCCGCCTTCTCGCGGGTGAGCGCGCCGCCGAGCACGCCGCCCTTCAGCGGGCCCCACGGCAGCACGCCGAGCCCGTACGCCTGACAGGCTGGGAGCACCTCGAGCTCGACCGTGCGATCGATCAGGTTGTAGAGGCTCTGCTCGGACACGAGCCCGAGAAAGTGCCGCGCGCGCGCGGCCTCCTGCGCCGCGGCGACGTGCCACCCGGCGAAGTTCGAGGAGCCGACGTAGAGCACCTTGCCGTCGCGCACGAGGATCTCCATCGCCTGCCACACCTCGTCCCACGGCGCGTCGCGATCGATGTGGTGCATCTGGTAGAGATCGAGGTGATCGGTGCGCAGCCGCCGCAGCGAGCCCTCGCAGGCGTCGCGGATGTGGCGAGCCGAGAGCCGCGACTGGTTGGGCCAGTCGCCCATCGGGCCGTAGACCTTCGTCGCGAGCACCACCTTGTCGCGACGCCCCCCGCCCTGCGCGAGCCAGCGACCGACGATGTTCTCGGTGATGCCCTCTCCTCGCTTCCAACCGTAGACGTCGGCCGTGTCGAAGAAGTTGATCTGGGCCTCGAGCGCGGCGTCCATGATCGCCCACGAGTCGGGCTCGGTCGTGTGAGGACCGAAGTTCATCGTGCCGAGGCAGAGGCGGCTGACCTTGAGCGCGGTGCGGCCGAGGCGGACGTGTCTCATGGCGCGCCACGGTAGCTCACTTCTCGCCGGCCGCTCGCAGCGCCGCGAAGAACGCGCGCAGCCGGCCCGCGGCGGCGTCGGCGCCGACCCCCGCGACCATATAGAGGCGGGGGGTGTGCCGGAGATAGTCGCCGAGAGAGTACAGCGATCGCAGCGCCCCCGCCTTGGGATCTCGCGCGCCGAAGACGACCCTCGTGACGCGCGCGTTGACCAGCGCGCCGGCGCACATCGCGCAAGGCTCGAGCGTGACGACGAGCGTCGCGCGCTCGAGTCGCCAGCTGCCTCGCCCGCGGGCGGCGGCGCGGAGCGCGACGATCTCGGCGTGCGCGACGGGATCGCCGTCGACCTCACGCCGGTTGTGCCCACGACCGAGCACGGCGCCGTCTTCGTCGACGACGACCGCCCCGACCGGCACGTCCCCGTGCGCCGCCGCGAGGTCCGCCTCGGCGAGCGCGAGCGCCGCTTCGATCTGCCAGCCATCTTCGGCGGGCATCGTCAGCGACCGGGGCGTGAACGGTCGAGCGCCGAGTCGGGCGTGCGCGACAGGCGCTCGTCGCCAAGGGGCGCGCTCGAGGGAGCGTCGCGCGGGACCCCGAACGGCCAGTGCGAGGGGCCGAGATCGAGGTGGCGCATCAGCGCGAGGGTATAGAGCACGTCCCGCAGCGTCTCTCGATCGTCGGCCGCGGCGTCGGCCTCGGGATAGGACAGCCCCTCACCGAGCGCCCACGTCAACAGGGCGCGCTCGCCAGCGGAGAAGCCGAAGCGCTCTATCGCCGACGCGGGATGAAGCGCCAGCCGCAGCTCGCCGAGGCGCGTGAGCGACTCGGTCTTTCGTGGGGCGTCGCGCCACGCGACGATCGCGCGAAAGATCACCGCGAGCGGCTCGGACGGCAGCGGCGCCGACGCGGGCAGCGCGTCGTGTCCGAGGTAGAACGCGTACCCGGCGTCGGCCCCGAGGCCGCCGAGGGCCGCGAGGCGCAAGAGGAGCGGCGCGCCGTCGCGGGTCGTCGGGCTCTCGAGCTTCTGCGCGACGCCCTGCGAGAAGCAGATCCAGTGGCGCGCGCCGGTCACCTCGGTGAGCGACAGCGAGCCCGACAGCTCGCGCTGCAGCAGGTTGATCAGCAGGTGAGGGAACGGCGAGCGCGAGAGGTTGCCGGAAAAGTTCGCCGAGCGCGCCGGCACCACCGCGAGCGAAGGACGGGCAGAGGCGCGCGGCGGCGGGACGGGGGTGCGCGCCAGCGCGACGGGCGGGCGCGACGGACGCGCGGGAGGAGGGGGCAGCGGCGTGCGGTCGGACGCGCGCGCGCGCGCCATCGTCTGCAGCTCGAGCACGACCGTGCGCATCTCGACGGCCGACGAGAAGCGTCGCTGACGCTCGAACGCGAGCGCGCGGTCGACGAGCGCGACGACGCGGGGCGGGAGCTCGGGCGCGATCTCGGCGAGCGAGGGCGCCTGGCAGGCCGCGGAGCGCCGCATCGCCTCGTCGGTGTCGAGACCTTTGTAGAGTCGCGTGCCGGAGAGCATGAAATACAGCATCGCGCCGACCGAGAAGATATCGGCGCGGCCATCGAGCTCGGCCTCGCCGCGCGCCTGCTCGGGCGACATGAACGACGGAGTCCCCATCGCGAGCCCCGCGCGTCCCTCGTCCTCGTCGCCGTCGCGAAGCTGCGCGACGCCGAAGTCGAGCAGCTTGACCACGCCGTCGGGCGTGACGAGCACGTTCGCGGGCTTCAGATCGAGGTGGAGCACGGCCTGCGCGTGGCACGACGCGATCACGTCGAGCAGCTGCTCGGCCAGATCGAGCGACAGCTCGAGCGGCAGCCGCTTGCCGATCCGCCGCTGCAGCTGGGCGATCGTCTCGCCCTCGAGCAGGCCCATGATCAAGAACGGCACGCCGTCGTCGGTCACGTCGTCGTCGAACACCTCGACGCGCCCGCGGTGCGGGACCTTGTTGCCCAGGTACGACTCACGCAAGAAGCGCTCGCGCGCGACCGGATCGCCCGCGTACGCGCGGTGCATCAGCTTCAGCGCGGCGCGGCGGCCGTTGATCCGGTGCGTGGCCGCGACGACCGTGGCCATCCCGCCGGTGCCGAGCACCGAGTCGACCAGCCATTTGCCGCGGATCACCGTGCCGACCAGCTCTTCGCCGGGCCTCGGGGCCTTCGGTCGCGCTTCGTCCTGCATCGGCGAAGCGGCTTCTACCACGCTCCGTTCAAGGGCAGTTCTGCGACTTCACCGAGGTGCCCGCGGAGACGGTCTTGTCCTCGACGAACGTGAACGGCACCGACTGGCACCACCAGATGCCGCAGTCGCCTTGCACCTGCACGTGGACGTGGGGGCCGGTGCTGTACCCCGAGTTGCCCGACTTGCCGAGCTCGTCGCCGGCCTTGACGACCTCGCCGTTCGAGACCGTGGGGACGGACAGGTGCATGTAGAGGCCGATCGAGCCGTCGCTGTGCCGCACCTCGACCGTGTTCGCGTAGTTCGCGCACGACGAGCCTCCGCCGTTGTAGCAGGCGCTGCCGGGCTTCGACACGTAGCGGACCGCGCGCACCGTGCCGCCGCGCATCGCGCGCACCGACGTCCCGACGGGCACGGCGAAGTCGTACGCGTACTCGTCCTTGCCGTCGTGCGTCGACGTGTGGTTGCCGTTGCTGCACGTGCGCGTGCTGCCGCAGGCGAACGGCACGTGATAGTCCGACGAGCCCTTGCAGGAGTCGGGCGTCCCCGACGGCGCCTCGACGCAGCCGCTGTCGCAGGCCTCCTTCACGGCCCAGTTGCCGCCGGGGCAATGCAGGATGTCGCCGTTGTGCGCCGGCAAGATCGGGATCCGACAGCCGCGCTTCGCGGCCTCCTTCGCGGCGCCCGTGCCGCACCACGCGACCTGGACGAAGCAGTCGCACACGGGCAGCTCGCACGCGTCGTCGAGTTTATTGGATTTAGCCGTGTACTTGCACGCGGCGCTGCAGTCCTGGAGCACGGACCACTTGCCGCCGTCGCACTTCAGCAGATCGCCGCCGTGGCCCGCGAGCGCCGCGATCTCGCACCCCGCGGCGGCGGCCTCTTCCTTCGCGCGCGCGCCGCAGTATGGCCCGTCGCCGAGCAGGCAATCACACGGAGGAGGGCTGCCCTTGCCAGCCGCGCCGCCGCTCCCCGCCACGCCGCTCTTGCCAGC
>CAUJFL010000340.1 GCA_963169165.1 Myxococcota bacterium
CGCCCGCGCCGCGGGTGTGGCCGTGGTACGAGAACGTCAGACGCTCCCAGCGCAGGCGCGCCGCGCGCGCGGTGGGGACGAGCCAGTCGGGGAGATCGATGGGCAGGTCTTCGTGGCACCAGTCGCGCTCGCGCGGCAGCATGGGGCAGGGCAGGGCGTGCGGGCAAGGCGCGAACGGGGCGTGACCGCGCGCGGCCAGCGCGTCGCGAAGCTGCATCAGCACGCGCGTGCGCGCCGCCAGGGCAGGCTCGATGATCACGAGCGCGCCGCCCGGCCGGACGCGGTCCTCGAGCACGGACGTCACGCGCGCGAGCAGCGCGTCGCCGCGCGCGTCGGCGTCGAGGGACAGCTCCGACAGCACCTGACCCATCAGCACCACGTCGAAGCGCTCTCCGCGTCGGGGCAGGGAAGGGGCCCCGCGCGCGCGCAGTCGCACCTCTCCCTCGCCGCCGAGCGATCGCGCGAGCTCGAGACCCAGTCCGAGCGCGGTCTCGTCGGGCTCGAAGAGCGTCGCGTCGACCTGGCCATGCCCGCCCGCGGCCGCGAGCGCGCGCACGAGCCCCCAGGTCGTCGCGCCCAGCCCCGCGCCATAGTCGAGCACCGAGAGCGTGGCGTCACGCGGCAGCGCGCCCCGCAGCAACAGCTCGGCGACCGCGGCGCTCCCCTTCGGCACGTCTCGGACGAACGAGAACGACAGCCGCGCGGCGAGCGAGTCGGTAGGCGCCGTGCCGCGGGTGTTGTACGCGCGCGACAGCTCGGCGACACGCGCGCCGAGCGCGGCCGGCGCCTCGTGCGTCGGGAAGCGTCGCGAACGGGCGGCGGCGGCGATCGCGTCACGGAACCGCGGCTCGAGCGGCGGAGAGAGGGCGAGCCTGGCGTCGACGAACGACATCGACGTCGATCCATACGGTGGGCGCGGCTCCGAAGAAAGCGCGCGTAGGTCGGCGCCGGTGAGGTACGAGACCGAGGACCGTCCGCGTCGCATGCGCCCTCTCTTGCTCCTCTGCTCCGCGCTCACGCTCGGTTGCGCGCGCCGTGCCCCGCCGCCTCCCGACGTGGTGAGCGCCGCGCCGTCGCCGAGCGCGCCTCCTTCGGCGCCGCCCGAGACACCGCCCGCGCCCGCCCCGCACCTCGCCCACGTCGACGCGGTCGTCGAGGCGGCGCTCGCGCGCGGTGACGCCCCGGGGGCCGTGGTGCTCGTTCGTTCGGGGGGCGTGACCCTGCACGAGCGCGCGTACGGGAAGCTGAGCGTAGAGCCGTGGCCTGCGCCGATGCGAGGTGACGCGATCTTCGATCTCGCGTCGCTGACGAAGCCGCTCGCCACCGCGCTCGCCGTGATGGTCCTCGTCGAGGACGGCAAGCTCGCGCTGTCCGACCGGGTCGACGCGCGGCTCCCGGAGGCGCGCGGCCACGACGTCGGCGCCGCCACGATCGAGCAGCTCCTGGTGCACACCTCGGGACTCCCGGCCGACGCCTCGATGAAGCCCGGCGACGAGCTCGATCCCGTGGCCGCGGTGCTCGGAGCGCGAGCGCTCGCGACGCCGGGAGAGCGCTTCGTGTACAGCGATCTCGGTTACGTGCTGCTCGCGAAGCTCGTCGAGCGCGTGGCCGGCCGCCCGCTGCCGAACGTGCTGCGCCGGGTGACCTCACCGATGGGGCTGCGCGATCTCGTGTTCGTCCCGGACGCGGGGCAGCGGGCGCGCGCCGTGCCGACGATCCGCCGCGAGGGCGCGTGGCTGAAGGGGGAGGTGCACGATCCACGCGCGGCCAAGCAGGGCGGCGTCGCGGGCCACGCGGGCCTGTTCGGGACGGCCTCCGACGTCGCGGCGATCGCCGAGCTGCTGCTCGACGGCGGCGTGTCGCGCGGCACGCGGATCCTGCGAGAGGAGACGACGCGCGAGCTGCTCCGACCTCGCCGCGTGCCGCCACACGGCCAGCGCGCGCTCGGCTGGGACGTCGACACGGCCTTCACGCACCAGCGAGGCAAGCGCTTCGGGCGGGGCTTCGGTCACACGGGCTTCACGGGCACCTCGGTGTGGGTCGACCAGGAGACGCGTACCGTGATCGTCGTGCTGACCAGCCGCCTCCACCCGGACGGCAAGGGAGACGTGCGCCGCCTTCGCGCAGGGATCGCTGACGCCGTCGCCGAGACCGTGCTCGCGCCGCGCGCACGCGCAGGCATCGACGCGCTGCTCGCAGACGGGGCGGCGCCGCTCCGCGGGCTGAAGCTCGCGCTCCTGACGCACGACGCCGCGCGGACCCTCGGTGGCGTGACCACCCGCGAAGCCCTCGCGCACGCGGACGGTGTCAATATCGTTAGATTGTTCGCGCCCGAGCACGGGCTGAGCGGAAAGGAGGAGGGCAAGCGGTCCGACGGGCGCGACGCGGCGACCGGTCTCCCGGTCGTCAGCCTCTATGGAGACAGGCGGTCGCCGTCCGACGCCGAGCTCGCCGACGTCGACGCGCTCGTGGTCGATCTCGTCGACGTCGGCGCGCGCTCGTTCACCTATGCCTCCACGCTCGGTCACGCGCTGGTCGCCGCCTCGAGGGTCGAGAAGCGCGTCATCGTGCTCGACCGACCGAACCCGCTCGGCGGCGCCGTGGAGGGGCCGCTGCTCGACGACGACAAGCGCGGGTTCGTCGCCTCGGCGCGCGTGCCGCCTCGCCACGGGCTGACCCTCGGCGAGCTGGGCATGAAGATCTCGGACGAGCGCGGCGTCCCGCGCCCCGAGGTGGTGCGCGCCGTCGGCTGGCGACGGGAAGCGGGCTACTGGAAGACCCGCCTCCCCTGGCACCGTCCGTCGCCCAACCTCGGGTCCGCGACCTCGGCGCTGCTGTACGCCGGGATCGGGCTGCTCGAGAACTGCAGCGTGAGCGTCGGGCGCGGGACGGACGCGCCGTTCTCGTTGATCGGAGCGCCGTGGCTCGACGGCGAGCGCCTGGCGCGTCACCTCACCGCGCAGGGTCACCCTGGCGTCAGGTTCGAGCCCGCGCTGTTCACGCCCCGCGCCGCGACGTACGTCGGGCGCGTCGTGGGTGGCGTGCGCATCGTCGTCGACGAGCCCGCGGCGGTGCGCCCGGTGCGCCTCGCGCTCGGCGTCGCGGTCGCGCTGCTCGAGATCGCTCCGTCGATGTTCGACCCGAGAGGGATTGGTGTGCTGCTCCGGAACGATCGCGTCCTCGCGATGCTCCGCCGACGCGCGCCGTGGGACGAGCTCGTCGCCGCGCTCGAAACGGACGAGCGCGCGTTCGAGGCGGATCGCGCGCCGTTCTTGCTGTACCCGTGAGCGCCGACCGCTCAGTGTCCGATCTTGGGCGGCCGACCGCCCGGAGGCGCGGGCGGGGTCGTGGTCGCGGCCGGCGGCGTCGTCGTGACCGGCGGGGCCGCGACCGTCGGCTGAGAGGTGCCACCCTGGATCGGGATCGTCGGGACGCCGGTCGGCGTGGTCGTCGTCGGCTGCGCCGTCGCGGTCGGCTGCGCGGGCTGGGCGGTGGGCTGGGCGGTAGGCTGCGCGGTGGGCGTCGCCGCGCGCGGTTGCACGGGCTGGGGCGCGGGAGCTTGCTGACCTGGGGGCACGAACACCGGCAAGGCGGACGGCAGCGTCAGTCCGCTCGGCAACCCCGGGATGTTGATGACGGTCGTCCCGGCGGGCGCAGCGGGCGGCGGCGCGGGCGGCGGCTCGTCCTTCTTCAGGCCGAAGTACAGCGCCGCGCCGATGCCCCCGACGGCGAGCACGCCGAGGACGACCATGATGATCGTCTGGCTCCCTCCTCCGCGCCCACCCTGCGGCGGTGGCGGACCGTAGCCATAAGGGCCAGGAGGAGGTGGCGGCGGCGCCCCGTATCCGCCGTAGGGGTTGGGCGGCTGCATCGCGGCGACGGCGCCCGGCATCGGCCCGGCGCCCGGTGGCGCGGGGTAGGGAGTGTCCATCACCGTCGAGCCAGGGGGCACCGGCGCGCCTCCGGGCACTGTGCCGCCATTTCCGAAATTTCCAGCCTGGCTCATATCTCGCTCTCCTGGTCGCGCATCCTACGCGAGGAACCAAGTCGCGTGGTAGCTTCGCGCGCGCTCCGCGCACCCAGCGTGGACGCCCAAGGAGACATCGATGGCTCGCACGAAGCACGTTGCCCGCACGTTGGTTGGCGCTGGCTTGCTCAGCTTGATCGCAGTGACCGCCTCTCACCGCGGTGACGCCGCGTGGCCGCTGCCCGAGGGCGCCACCAGCGACGACGCGAAGAACCCCGCCAACTGGCCCAACGATCCCGATTACGGCTACAAGGCCTCGGCGGTCAAGGCCGAGCGTCGCTCTGGCGCGTGGAACTTCTATGGCTTCCAGCCGGACCGCTCCGAGGGCGCGCAGCCGCTCCGCGCGGCCGAGGTGGGCAAGCCTGTCGGCATGAGCGTCGACCTCGCGTGGCGCTACACCATCGGCAGCCCGCGCGTGTTGATCTCGATCCTCGACAGCGGCCCGCGCTGGCACGCCACTGATATTATCAATAAAGCTTACATCAACGTCGGCGAGCTCGCCAAGCACAAGCCCCGCCAGAAGGATGGCTCACCGTGCGCGGGCAAGGGAGACTTCCCCGAGTTCGACTGCAACGGAGACGGCGTCGTCAGTTTCAAGGACTGGACGGACGATCCCGGCCTCTCGCCCGAGGCGTCGACCGGCCACCCGAAGGGTGACAAGAACAACAACGGGATGCTCGATCCGGGCGACCTGATCCTCAATTTCTCGGACGGCGTCGACGACGACGGCAACGGCTACACCGACGACATCTGTGGTTGGGACTTCTTGATGGATGACAACGATCCGTTCGAGGACACCGACTTCTATCACGGCACCAACCAGGCGGGGTTCGCGGCGGCGGAGTCCAACAACGGTCAGGGCAAGCCCGGTATGTGTCCCGAGTGTCGCTTCGTCCCGCTGCGCGTGGGCGACAGCTTCATCGCCGACGCGAACGATTTCGGACAGGCGGTCGTCTACAGCGCCGACAACGGCGTCACCGCCATCGAGTGCGCGCTCGGCACCATCAACCTGTCACCCTACGCCCAGCGCGCGGTCGAGTACGCCTGGCAGAAGGGCGCCATCGTCACGGGGTCGATGGCCGACGAGAACTCCAAGCACCACAACCTGCCGAACACCGCCAACTACGTGTTCTCGGCGCACGCCATCATCAACAACGGCCCCGACTCGACCTCGGCCGACTCGTTCCTCATCTTCGATCCCGGCACCAACTACGGCGGCAACAACTACATCTCCTCGTCGTCCGAGGCCGCGTCGAGCGGCGCGGCCGGCGTCAACTCTGGCATCGCCGGGCTGATGCAGTCGGCGGCCATCAAGTACGGCAAGTACCCGCTCTCGGCGGGCGAGATCCTCGAGTTGTTCATCATGACGGCGGACGACATCAACGTCCCCGAGTCGCAGGAGTCGAAGGCCAAGTATTACTGGTCACAGCCCGGCTTCGATCAGCGCTTCGGCTACGGTCGCACCAACGTCAACACCGCGATCGAGTGGATCAAGGACGGCAGGATCCCCCCCGAGGTCAACATCACCGAGCCGCTGTGGTTCGAGAACCTCTACCCCGAGCGAGAGAGCGGCCCCGTCAAGCTCGAGGCCACCGTCAGCGCGAAGCGCGCGACGAGCTACGACTACGTCGTCGAGTGGGCGCCGGGCGTGCAGCCGCTCGACAGCCAGTTCAAGAAGATCACCGAGAAGGCGGGCGTCGCGGGCGCCACCGTGTCGGGCGCGAGCGAGCCGCTGGCGCTGCTCGATCTGTCGACGATCGATCCCACACACGAGCCCGATCCCGACTCGAAGCGTGGCGAGAACCAGTACGCCTTTACCGTGCGCATCCGCGCCGTCGCGCACTATGACGGCGGCGTCGGCGACGTGCCGGGCGAGTACCGCCGCACATACTACAAGCAGACCGATCCCGCGCTGCTGCCGGGCTTCCCGATCAAGCTGCGCGCGAGCCTCGAGTCGAGCCCGAAGGTCATCGACATCGACGGCGACGGCGTCCGCGAGATCGTCCAGGGCGACGCGGGCGGCAGGGTGCACGTCTACAAGGTCACCCCGAGCGGTCCGAAAGAGCTGCCCGGCTTCCCGTTCCTGGTGAGGCGCCTCGACGGCCTCGACACCAAGTCCGACACTCCCGGCGGTTCGTACCTCGCGGCGAAGGGGTACCAGGCTGGCAACGTCGATCCCGACCTCGGCCGGGAGGGCATCATGGCGTCGCCCGCGATCGCGGACCTGGACGGCGACGGCAAGCTCGAAATCGTCGTCACCACGATGGGCGGCAGCATCTACGCGCTAGAGACCGACGGCAGCGTCAGAGCAGGGTTCCCGGTGCGCCTGCCCTACGTTCCTTCGTGCCCGCTCGATCCGTCGGTCAAGCGCCCCGAGATCTGCATGGACAAGCAGAACGTCATCGCGCGCGGCGCGATCGCGTCGCCGGTCCTCATCGACATGAACAAGGACGGCAAGCTCGACATCGTCCAGGCGGGCTACGACGGCTTCATCCACGTCTACGACTCGACCGGCGCGCCGCTCCCGAACTGGCCCATCCGGCTTCACTACGACGGGCGCCTCACCACCAACGAGGAGCACAACCGCATCCTCACGACGCCAGCCGTCGCGGACCTCAACGGCGACGGCATCCCCGAGATCCTGACCGGCTCGAGCGAGAAGCTCGGGTCCGACGAGGGCAGCGGCGCCGTCCACCTGCTCGACGGTCGTGGCAAGGACACGCCCGGCTTCGATCCCGCGCGACCCGCGCTGATGCCCAACTGGCCGCTGACGATGACCAGCGTGAACGTGCTGCCGCTGCTCGGCGAGGGCGTGACGACGAGCGGCGCGTTCGCCGACTTCGACGGCGACGGCGTCTCCGAGGCGGTGTTCCACGGCAACTCGAGCCCTCCGATGGTCGTGCCGACCGATCCGGGCGTGCAGGACAAGCTCAACAAGAACCCGCCCAACCTGCTCCCGAAGAAGCCCGAGGGCGTGCCGAAGGGCCTGTCGACCGCGGTGTTCGGCGAGCTGAGCAAGGCCGAGAACGACACCATGTTCCCGCTGTTCTCCCACCCGAGCATCGGCGACGTCGATCTCGACGGCACCCCCGACGTCATCGCGGCGGGCGGCTCGCTGAGCCTCATCGGTTATCTGTCGAACAAGCGCGGCACGACGGTGCGCGCGCCGCAGTTCCTCGTCTCGATGTGGAGCGGCAAGACCGGCGACATGATGCCGGGCACCCCGGTCAACATGGAAGACTTCATGTTCGTCAACAGCCAGGCGATCGCGGACCTGACGGGAGACGGCTTCCCCGAGGTCATCACCGGCTCTGGCGGGTACCTCGTGCGCGCCTTCGACGCCTGCGGCCGCGAGGCCAAGGGCTTCCCGAAGAACACCGGACAGTGGGTGCTCGCGACGACCGCGGTCGGTGACGTCGACGGCGACGGGAAGCTCGACGTGATCGTCGGCACGCGCGACGGGTGGCTCTACGCGTGGAAGACCGACGGAGACGCCAACGGCGTCGTGCAGTGGGAGAGCTGGCACCACGACAACCAGAACACTGGCAACTACGCCACGAAGCTCACCCAGGGCGTCAAGAAGAAGGACGTGGGGCCGCTCGTGTGCTCGACCGGAGCTGGCGGGTCGGGAGGCGCGGCGGGCGCCGGCGGTGCGACGGCGGGTGGCGGCGCTGGTGCGGCTCCGGCGGGCGCGACCCCGGGTGGCGGCGCCGAGACCGAGGGAGGGTGCGGCTGCGCCGTGCCGCGCTCGTCCTCGCGGGCTGCGTTCCCGCTCGCCGCGCTCGCGCTCGCGGGCGTCGTCGCGTTCCGGCGGAGGCGGCGCGCCTTATCGGCACGCCCCCCGCGCGAAACGCTTGACGATCCCGGCCTGCTCTGTCATTTGGGCGTCCCCTCGGCGGGGTAGCTCAGCTGGTTAGAGCAGGCGTTTCATACGCGCCGGGTCGGGGGTTCGAGTCCCTTCCCCGCCACAGTCGTCGCAGCGCGCGCCGCCCGTCAGGACGTCGCGCGCAGCGTCGCCAGGACCCTCTCGAGGTCGGCGGTGCCGTCGTGACGGAACGCGTGCGTCGCGCCCGCCTGCCTGGCCGCGTCGACCGCGTCGGCGGCGCCCCACACCACGACCGGGATGCTCGAGGTCCTGCCGTGCGACCGCAGCGCACGGACGATCTCTGCGGGATCGTTCGAGCCGTTGGCCTCGAGCAGCACCATCGACGGCGGGTTGCAGCAGATCTCGACGACCGCGTCGAGCGGCTCGGCGAAGGTCCGCACCGTCAGCCCCTTCAGCTTGGACGCGAGTCCGCGGCGGGTCTTGGCGTCGCACACCACGACCACCCGCGCCTCACCCTCGACCACGGGGGCGGCGAGGGCCGACGGGATGGCCATGCCGCGCTTCGTCAGATAGTCTCGGACCGACGCCTCGGTGATGCGCCGGTGCCCGCCCGGGGTCGTCGTCGCGTGCAGCAGGCCAGCGTCACACCACCGGATGATGGTCATCGACGTCACACCCGCCCACACCGCCACCTGTCCAGGGGTGTAGAACCGCGCGCCGTTGACCGGGATCGAATTGGTTGCCATGCCCCGCGCGTTAGCATTGTGCGTGCCAGATCAATTCTCATGAACCCAACCACCGTGTTTCGCCGAGCCTTCGCGCGGAGCCCCGCCGCCTGTGCGGGGATCGTGGGACTCTGTATGGTGAATTATGCAACGGTTGGGTGTAGTGTATCGCAACGTGGTCAGACGGCGCGGAGCGACTCCACGACCGAGAGGGTCGGGCCCGCAGCGCCTGTGCAGAGCGTCGCGCCCCCCGCGTTTTCGGTGAACCGCGCGCCTGCCGGGGCCGCGAGCGTCGTCGTGCCTGCAGCGCCGACGTCGTGCGTGGATTTCAGGGCGACCACGTCGATCCGCGTCGCCCGTGAGCCCGGAGGCGCTCGCCAGACCTTCTCGTGGGATGGCTATGACTCCCGATCGATCTCACGAGCGGGGGGATGTGTCGACGTGCTGTGGCCAGGAGCGTCCGCGACCGTCCGGCGGGCGTCCGCGGTCGCGCCGGCGATCGATGACGCCTGGCTCACGCTCATCGACAACACGCTCGCGCGCTTGCCGACCACGCACGCGGCTCGCGTGCTGCGCGTCGTCATCGACGATCGCCCCACCGAGCACGGCATCGCGCCGTTCGACCGGAAGGACCCGGCCGACGCGCGGGACGGCCGGACGATCTGGCTCCACCACAGGCTCTTCACCGAGCCGAACCACTGGGCGCACGGCAACTTCGGGAGCTACTGGAGCTACCACGTGCAACGAGACGGCGCGGTGGTCGACGGCAGCGCCGTGGACCACGATCTCTTCAGCCCGGTGCTGCTGCACGAGATCGGACACCTCGTCGCTTACACGTTGACCCGCGTCGACGCCGGCGAGGCCACGCCCCCGTGCGCCGCGATGTGTGGGGACCGCGGCGGCTGCGCCCACCTCTCGCCGGCCGAGCGGGAGCGCGGGTGCGCGTCGCCGTATTGCATGCCGTTCAAGGTGGCGATGGGCACCGAGAACTGGGCCGAGCAGTACCGGCTGTTCTTTCAGGGCTCGGAGGCTCGACGCGCGCTCGAGGCGTCAGGGGGAGCCTGCCTCTCGGTGCTGAAGGAGATGACCGCGGGCGCGCCGCCTCCCTGGACTCGGGCTCCCGATGGCGGCCGCTACCGGAGCTCACGCTGGGACAGCTGCGGGGGGCGCGCGTGCAAGGCGTTCTGACGTGAAGGGCGTCGGGCTCGGGCTCAGGGCAGAGATCGCGGGGGACCTCGCGCGCGACCCGACCTCGGTCGACTTCCTCGAGGTGGTCGCCGAGGCCTGCTACGTCGACCCTGCGGTGGCCCGCGAGGCAGAGGCGCTGGCCGAAGTCGTGCCGGTGGTCCCGCATGGCGTGAAGCTCTCGCTCGGCTCGGCGGCGGGGATCGAGACACAGCGCGCCCGGCGCCTCGGCGAGCTCGCGCGTCGTCTGCGCGCGCCGCTCGTGTCGGAGCATGTGAGCTTCGTGCGCGCCGGAGGGCTCGAGCTCGGGCACCTGACGCCGCTGCCGCGCACGCGCGAGGCGGTCGACGTCGTCGCGCGCAACACCGCGGTCGCGCGGCGGGCGCTGGGCGACGTGCCGCTGTTTCTCGAGAACGTCGCGACCACGTTCGCGCACCGCGAGCGGGAGGCGCGCGAAGGGGACTTCTACGCCGAGATCGCCGAGCGCACCGGGTGCGCGCTGCTGTTCGACGTCGCGAACCTCTACGCGAACGCGCTGAACGCCGGCCTCGATCCGCTCGAAGAGTCGCGCGCGTTCCCGCATGAGCGGGTCGCGATGCTGCACGTCGCGGGGGGCGTCTTCGAGGATGGTTACTACCTCGACGACCACGCGCACGACGTGCCCGCGGCGGTGCTCGAGCTCCTCTCCGACACCCTCTCGCGCGCGGGTGACGTGCCGATCCTGATCGAGCGGGACGCTCGCTTTCCGACGTTCGACGAGCTGCTCTCCGAGGCGGAGCGGGTGCGCGCCGCGCGCGGGGCTCCACGGCTCGAGCCTGCTCCGGTCACGCGCGTCGCCTCCCCGATCGGCGAACGTCCGCTCGAGGAGACGCAAGCCGCGCTCGCGCGCGCGTTCGTGGGCGTCGAGCCCTCGCCGAACGAGCTCGGGCTGGCGCCCCGCGACGTCGCGCGCACGCGGGCGATCCTGACGCGCAAGCGGGCGGACGAGGCGCTGCCGCTCGTCCCGTCGCTCGCCGCCCACCCGGACGCTCGCGCGCTCTCGCTCTCGGTGGTGAGCGCGGCGCCGCGCGCCTCGACGCTCGCCGGGATCGTCGACGCGTTCAGGATCGCCCGGCGAGCACAGAGTGTCGCGACGATGTGCGACGCCGCGTCGCGAGACCTGCTGTCGCTCGAGGCGCGGTTCGCCGGAGACCCCGAGGCCGCCAGCTTCGGCCCACGCGTGGGGCCGTTCGTCGCGCGGCGCGTGGTGGGCGGGACGACGCTCTACGCGGTCAAGGGGCCGGGCACAGGAGCGCGGCTGCGCGTCTTCGCGGCCCGCGCGAGCTCGCGTAGGCTCACGGCTCGATGACCGACGCGCTCCTGCTCCCCGCCAGCGTGAAGACCGCCCTCGACGCGCTGGTCGAGGCGCTGCGGACCGCGCTCGGCGACGGGCTCGTCGCGGTGCTCGTGTTCGGCAGCGTCGCGAGGCGGGAGTATCGCCCCGGCGACAGCGACGTCGACGTCTGCCTCGTGCTGCGCGCGACCGATCAGGCCTCGCTCCGCGCGATCGCGAACCCGCTCGTGCTCGCGCGCAACAGCGCCCGCATCGAGGCGGTCATCCTGCGCGACGACGAGATCGGTCGCGCGGCCGACGCGTTCCCGATCTTCTACGACGACATCCGTCGCGCCCACGTCACGCTCCACGGGCAGGACCCGTTCGCCTCGCTCGAGATCGCGAGGGAGCACAAGCGCCTGCGGGTCGAGCAAGAGCTCAGGGAGGCGCAGATCCGGCTGCGGCGCGCGGCGGTCGACGGCCTGTTCGCCGAGCGCGCGCTGCGCGGGGCGGTGACGCGCAAGCTGCGTCAGCTCCGCTCGCCTCTGCGCGCGCTGCTCGAGCTGCAGGGGCTCGAGGCGCCCGACGAGCTGGAGGCGCTGCTCGACGTCCTCGCGCGCCGCTGGGGGCTGTCGCCCGGGTCGCTGCTCGATCCGCGCGCGTCTGCCGCCGAAGCGCACGCGGCGCTCGTCGCCGTGCTCGACCGTGGCGTCGACGAGATCGACCGGCTGGAGGGCGGCGCGTGAGAGAGCTGCTCGCGTTCTTCCCGTTCGATCTGCCGACGGGCGGCCCGTTCCTACACTTCTATCTGGTGTTCGCCGCGCTGACGCTGCCCTTCGCGATCATCCTCCGCACCGCGGGGGGGCGCGCGCTCGATCGCCAGCCCTCGCCCGTCGTCGCGAGCCCGGGCGAGGCGCCGGGCGCTGGAGGATATCGCGCGCCGGCGGCGGCGCGGCCCGCGCACACGCCCTACACGGTCGGGTTCGTGCCGCGCGGCGCGGAGGTGTTTGGCCTCGCGTTCCTGCGCGGCGGGCAGGCGGCGGTCGCGGATCTGCTCGTCGCCAGCGCCGTGACGCAGAGAGTGTTCAGCGAATCGAGCGGCGCCTTCGTTCGCTCGCACGCGCGCCCGTCCGAGCCGACGCTCGCTCGCCTCTGGGACCTCGGGCCCAGCGCCGGGGGCATGGACATGCGACAGCTCCGCGCGGCGTCCCGCACCGTCGCGGAGGCGGTCGCGCCGAAGCTGCGCGCCGAGCTCGAGGCCGCGGGGATGGTCCGCGGGGCCGCGAAGATGAAGAAGCTCGGGGCAGTGGGGTGGGGCCTCGTCGCGGTGCTCGCCGTCGTCCCCGCGCTCCGCATCGCGATCCTGATGGAGATGGGGCGACCGTTCAGCAACCTCCTGGTCGCGTCGTTCGGATGCTGCGTGCTCGGGGTCGTCTTCGCGGCCACCGCCAGCGACACGAGCACGACCTCCGCGCCATTCCTCGCGTGGGTCGGCGACGCGACGACGTCGCTCGTGCGCGACGTGCGCAGCGGAAAGCGCACCGCCGAGCACGATGTCTCGCTCGCGGTCGCGCTCGGCGGGCTCACGCTGCTCGCCGCGACCCCGGCCTTCGCGTCGCTCGTCACGTCGTACCAGGAAGATGTCTCCACCAGCGGCTCGTCGTCGAGCTGCGCCAGCTCGAGCTGCGGGGGCGGCGGAGGCTGCGGCGGCGGTGGAGGCTGCGGCGGCGGCGGAGGTTGCAGCTGAGCGACTGCCAGCTGCTCGTCACGCTCCCCGAGCTGGTCGCGGTCACTCCGGTCGACGCGACCCTCGGCGGCTCGATCCCGCTCCGCGCGGCGCGCGCGTGTACGCCGTTCCTCGCGGGAAACGCCCTCGGCGTGCGCCTGTCGCTCACGTCGAAGGTGACGCTTCGGCGCGGTCTCGGTCGAACAACTCTCACTGTGGCGGACGAGGTCGCGGCGCGCCATCGCGCGCTCGTGCCGCTGTTCGTGCGGGCAGGGCTGCTGACGCCTGCGGACGCGCGGCGCTTCGCGGACGGGCCTTGCGTGGTCGAGCGAGGACGGGCGACGCTCTTCACGGGGGTCTTCATCGAGCCTCCGCCCGGAGAGTTCGCGCGGCTCGGGCACGCGGGCAATCGGCGAGCGGTCACGGTCGACGTCGAGGAGCGGCTGTTCGGCGCGGGCGAAGGGGCGGCGCCGATCGTCCTCACGCTGTCGCTCGCGCGAGGGCTCGACGCCGCGACGCTGATCGGCGAGCTCGCGTCGCTCACCCGCCTGACGTTCGCGACGCTCGAGGAGGCCGACGAGCGGCTGGTCGCCGACGTGATCGCGCGTCACGGGGCGTTCTTCGACGAGCGCTACTTCGTCGACAAGACGCGTGGCCCCACGAAGAAGTACGCGAAGCGCGCGCGCCGCGGAGCTCCGCCGTCGACGCCCGGACCGAGCGTGGCGAGGCTCGCGCGCCTCGACGCCCCGCAGCTCGTCGCGAGGTCGCGACCGGTGCGCGCGGCGCGCGGGACGATCATCGGAGAGACGACCGCGCTCGAGCTCGCCGCCGCGCTCGACGTCGAAGCGCGGTACGACGGCCACCACCTCGCGCTCACGGTCGAACCCGCGGCGCGAGACGCGTACGCCGCGCGCGTGTCGCGCGCCTACCTTCGCCACGCGCCCAGCGAAGCCCACCCGGGCGCGCGGCTCTATCTCGCGAAGTACGCGACGCCGCACCAGGCGGGGGAGCCCAACTTCTTCGTGAAGCCGCCCGAGCTGCTCGAGACGTCGCGAGGCGCCTCGACCGCGCTCTTCGGCGCGCTCGGCGACGGGTGGGACGTGCTCAGCGCGGTCGTGGAGACGGACTGGTTTCACGCGCTGCCGGCCGTGGTGCGCGTGCACCGCGTGGACCGCCCGGTGCGCCTCGCGCGCGGCGCGCCGCTGTTCACCGCTTACCCGTGCCGACGCGAGGTCGCGGCCGCGCCGTTCTCCACCTCGAGCTGGGACCCGCTGGCGTGAGCCCGCTGCCGCTCGACGACACGCGGGAGTCCCGTGAGCGCGCGCTCGCGGTCGTCGCGCGGGACGGCTTCGCGTGGGTCGCGCCCGGTGAGTGGCTCTCGGCCGACGCGTGCGTGGCCGATCCGTGGGGGACCGTCGAGCGGCTCGTCGGGCGCACGCCCCGGATGGTCGAGCGACAGCCGATCCGGCCCGTGCAGGGCGCGCGCTCGGTCGCCGCGGGGCGTGGCGCCGCGCCGCTCCACACCGACAGCCAGGCGTTCTGCGGGTCGCCGCCGCACCTGCAGGTGATGGCCTGCCGCGCGCCGGCGCCGAGCGGAGGCGCGTCGCTGCTCGTCGACGCCTTCGCCACGCTCGAGCGACTCGCCGCACACGAACCTTCGTTGTTCGAGTTGTTTGTTTCGTCACCGCGTGAGCTGAGGTTCTATTTCGGTGATTTCGTGCGGCCCACGCTGCATCGTCAAGGGCAGGATCTGTTCGTTACCCACCCGCCAGTCTCGCGCGACGAGCTCGGTGCGCGGCTCGCGCGCAGCCTGCCCGAGCCGGTGCGTGTGCCGGTCGCGCGGGGCGAGGCGCTCCTCGTGGACAACCACCGGATGCTGCACGGTCGCGACGCGTTCGACGGCGCGCGGTCGTTCGAGCGGGTGCTCGCGTGGCTCGACGCTCCGCTGTCGCCGGGGCACTCTCTGAGGGCGCGTCTGGGCATGGCTCGCGCGGAGCCCGTGGAGATAGCGCCGCGCGAGGCCGCGCTCGCCGCGTTGCTGCGGGGCGTGCCGCCCGGCGTCGTCTCCGCGAGGCACGGCGTCTCCGAGCCCGAGCTGTATGCGCTCCGCACGGCCGCGTTCGACGCGGCGCGCGGGACGTCGCGCTGAGCTCACGCGAGGCGCACGCGCACCGCGCGGATCGCCTCGTCGACGCCCTTCAGCTTGGGCGACCAGGGCGCGCCGATCGCCGCGTCGCGGAGCAGCCCGAGCGCGGCCGCGCGCCCGCACAGCGCCTCGTCGACGACGAGCTCGCCGCTCTCGGCCTGCGCCTGCAGGCGCGCCGCGATGTTCACCGTCTGCCCGAAATAGTCGAGGATGCCGTTCGCCGTGACCACGAAGCACGGCCCGCCGAACACGCCGAGCTTGATGTCGACCCGACGGCGGGTGTCGCTCGCCGCGCGGAACGCGGAGAAATCGCGCAGCACCTCGAGGCTCGCCGCGACGGCGTCTTCTTCGGACGCGAACACCGCCATCACCGCGTCGCCGATGGTCTTCACGAGCGAGCCGCGCCGACGCTCGACCGCGCCGAGCACGACGTCGAAGTGATCCTGCACGAGCCTGAACGCGACCGCGTCGCCGACCTCGGAGTAGAGCTGCGTCGAGCCGGTGAGATCGCTGAAGAACAGCGTGACGCGGGAGACGCGCAGCGCCGCGCCGGGGCGGAGCACGTCGCTCGCGAAATCGCGGCGAAACGCGGCGAGCGCCGTCACCTCGCGCGCGGTCGCCGCCTGGCTCGTCCACGCGCGCTGCTCGATCTTCGCGTGCGTCTCGTCGCCTGGGTGGGTGAGCACGATCGTCGCGCCGGGCCGGACCTTGCGCGCCTCGCCGCCGAGCTCGGTCGTCGTCAGCCGCAGCTCGGCGTCGGCGCCTGGTTCGACGTCGAGCTCGGTCGACCGGCCGCCGCGGACGAACAGCCGATAGCGCCCCTCCTCGCGCGGCGCCCTCATCGACGCGGCGCCGCCGGCGGAGAGGACCGCCTGCGAGACGACGTGCGGCACGCGCGCCGGGCCGCCGATGCAGTAGGGCCCCGCGTCGACCTCGCGCACCGCCGCGCTCGGCGCGAACGTCGCCTCGACCGACTCGTCGAGGTCGAGCCCGAACTCGAGATCACAAAGCTGACATGCCCCGTGGGTCGACAGCTCGGCGAGGGTGGGGACCGTGCCGGACGCGACGCGACAGCTCGGGCAGACGAGCTCCCACCGCAGCTCGAGGAGCCCGGCCTTCACGCCGGCGAGCGCCGCCGCGAGCACGTCGCGACGGTCCCGCCCCCACTCGTCGGCGAGGGCGAACGGACGGATGCGGGACGCGTCGACGTCGCTGCCGTCCCGCACCAGCGCCACCAGGCGCCGCACGAGGTCGGAGTCACATGTCTTCGTCAGCTCTGCCGCCGCGTGGGCGAGCGCGCGCTCGTCGACCGCTCCCCCGCGGGGCAGCGCGGGCGGCTTGCCTCGCGTCGCGATCGCGCGGTCGACCCTGCGGACCTCCGCCTCGAACTTGCGGGCCGAGCTGGCCGCGGTGAGGCGCAGGAACGGCGAGAGCAGGCCCAGGCGCGGGGTCACCGCGACCTCGACGACGACGCGCGCGCCCGTCACGAGCGGCTCGAAGCTGACGCCGAACGACAGCTCGGACGCCGGGCCGCCGTGCATGCGGCGCCGCACCTTGTAGCGCGTGAGATGCTCGAACTCGAACGGCAGCTCGTCGTACTCGGCCGCCACGCCGGACAGCACGGTCCGACCTATGAACCTCGCGGCGCTCCCGCCGCCGCTCCTCGGCGTGAACGATACTCGCTCCATGCCGACCGCGCGGTTCAGTCGCTCTGTGTCGGCGAGCGCGTCCCACAGCGAGCAGACGTCGGACTCGCAGTCGACGGCGCGGCGGATCACGAGCGCGGTCACGTCGCCCGCCGCTCGATCAGCTGCCGCCCGAGGGAAGGCTCATTTCAGGAGCCCGCCGAAATAGGCCCCGGCGGCGCCGAGCACGGCGATCGCGAGGACGACGACCGCGACGACGCCGCCCGAGCCCTTCTTCTCCTCGACCAGCGGGGCGGGTGGCTCGCGACCCGCGTCGGACCTGCGCGTGACCCGCGGCGCCGTCTCCCCGTCGGGGGTGTCGCCGCCCGCGCGCGCTGGCGCGGGGCGGTCGTCCTCCTCGAGCTGCGACAGGTTGCCCTCCTCGAGGGTGAGCGACGGCGCCGGCTTGCGCGCCGGCGGCTGGAACGCGCCGAGGTCGCCGAGCTCGCTGCCCCAGTCCTGGATGTCGACCATCCCGCCGCCGCCGCTGGTCGCGTCGAGCGGGCGGTTGCCGAGCGGGGAGGCGACGCTGCCTCCGGCCTTCTCGTCGAGCGACGTGAACTCGAAGAGCGTCTGCTCGATGAGCCGATCGATGACGTTCGCGCCGACCTCGGCCTTCTTCTCGCGGCTCTTCTCGCGGCCGATCGCCTGCACGACCGACGCGATCTCGAAGGGGGTGACCACCGTCCTCGTCTGGAAGAGCCACTCGGTCAGCGCCTGCGCGAACGCCTGCGCCGTCTGGAAGCGCGCGGAGGGATCGCGCGCGAGGCCGCGGGCGATGATCGCGTCGAGCGCCTCGTCGACCTCGCGGTTGATCGGTCCGACGGCCGGAGACTCGGCGCGCTGCACCTGCTTCACCGTCTCGAAGTCGGTCTCTCCCTGGAAGAGCTTCCTGCCGGCGAGCATCTCCCAGAGGATGATGCCGGCCGCGAAGATGTCGGTGCGCGCGTCGACCTCCTGGCCCATCGCGGCCTCGGGCGACAGGTAGGAGAACTTGCCCTTGATGATGCCGGGCTCGCTCTTCTCGAGCTGCGTCGAGGCCTTCGCCAGGCCAAAATCCACGATCTTGATCTCGCCGAACTTGGTCAGCAGCACGTTGGGCGGCGAGAGATCGCGGTGGACCAGGTGGAGCGCCTTGCCGGTCTCGTCGGTCAGGGCGTGCGCGTACGCGAGGCCCTCGCAGATCTTCAGCGTGATGTAGACCGCGTGCCCGACCGGCACCGGTCGGTTGAGCTTGCGGTAGTGCTCGATGACCGCCTTCAGGTCGGCGCCATCGACGTACTCCATCACGATGAAGTACGTGTTGTCGCCGACGCCGACGTCGAAGACCTGGACGCAGTTCGAGTGCGACAGGTGCGCGCCGAGGCGCGCCTCGTCGAGGAACATCTGGATGAAGCGCTTCTTCTCCGAGAGGTGCGGCAAGACGCGCTTGATCGCGACCTTCTTCTTGAAGCCCTCGAGGCCGGCGCTCTCGGCGCGGTACACCTCGGCCATGCCGCCGGCGGCGATTCGATCGATGACGCGGTAGCGCTGCTGCTCGGCCATGCTGGGTGGTTTGCCTCGAGCCCGAGCGAACGGCCTGACGGGCTGGCGCAGGTTGCCAGGTTCTTCCGTCATTGGTCAACTCCGCGGCGCCGTCGCCGCTCTTCGCGCGTCGGGGCGAGAGACGTGGCAGGGTCCGCGATATGTCGGGTGTCACCGAGCTCAGCGTCGCCGAATACCGAGCGCTCGTGGAGCGCGGGTCGCCCCACGTCCTCGTCGACGTGCGGACACCGGGTGAGGTCGCCGTCGCGCGGCTCGACGGCGCGCGCCTGCTCGACGACGAGTCGCACGAGGAGCTGCTCGCGATGCCGCGCGACACGCGGCTCGTGTTCCTCTGTCACCACGGAGTGCGGAGCCACGCGGCGGCGCGCGCCTTCGCGGCGCGAGGGTTCACGGAGGTCTACAACCTCACCGGCGGCATCGATCGCTGGTCGCGCGAGATCGATCCACGGGTGCCTCGCTACTGATACGACGAACAACGTCACGGGCAGGGTTGCGCCGTCGGGCGCGGCGGCGATACGCAGCCCCGCGTGGACCTCACGCTCACGCTGCTGTCGCTGTCGCTGCTGGTCGCGCTGCTCGCCGCGGTGGGCGCGTGGAGGCGCCCGTCACGCGTAGGGCCCGAGCTCGAGCGCCGCGTGGCCGAGGCAGAGCGGCGGGTGCTCGACGATCTCGACCGGCTCCGGGTGGCGCTGTCGTCGGCGGCCAGGGACGACGCGCGCGCGCAGAGTCGGGCGCTCGGCGACGTGCAGGTGGCGCTCGCGCGCGGCCTCGCCGAGCTCCGCAAGGAGCAGGGGACCTCGCTGGACGCGCTGCGCGCCACGGTCGACGAGCGGCTGCAGGCGAGCCTCGACGCGCGCCTCGGCGAGTCGTTTCGCCTCGTGTCCGAGCAGCTCGAGGCGGTGCACCGCGGGCTCGGCGACATGCAGCGCCTCGCCGACGGCGTGGGAGAGCTGCGCCGTGTGCTCTCCAACGTCAAGGTGCGGGGGACGTTCGGCGAGGCGCACCTCGGCGCGCTGCTCGACCAGCTGCTCGCGCCCGAGCAGGTGCGGCGAAACGTGCCAACCCGGCCCGAGTCGAACGAGCGCGTCGATTTCGCGATCGTGCTGCCTGGCGAGGGCCCCAGCGGACCTCCGGTGCTCCTGCCGATCGACGCGAAGTTCCCTCAAGAAGACTACCTCCGGCTGTCGCTGGCGCTCGAGGCCGGAGACGCCGACGGCGCCGAGGCCGCGCGTCGAGCGCTCGCGCGCACACTCCGCGCCGAGGGCACCTCGATCCGTGACAAGTACCTCTGCCCGCCGCACACGACCGACTTCGCGATCCTGTTCTTGCCGACCGAGGGCCTGTTCGCCGAGGTCGTCCGCATCCCTGGGCTCGTCGACGACTTGCAGACCCGGCTGCGGGTGATCCCGGCGGGCCCGACGACCTTCGCCGCCCTGCTCTCGAGCCTGCGGATGGGGTTTCGGACGCTCGCGGTCGAGCGCCGGAGCGCCGAGGTGTGGCGGGTCCTCGGCGGGGTGAAGACCGAGTTTCACAGGTTCGGCGCGTCTCTCGACGCCGTCTCGAAGAAGCTCCACGAGGCGACCACCAAGCTCGACGAGACGTCGCGCCGCTCGCGCGCGATGCGCCGCATGCTCACCGACGTCGAGGGCGCGAGCGAGCCGCTCGCGCTGCCCGAATGAGCTGATCCGGCGTCGGCGTAGATCTTGCACTGACGAACATCTCGGCAATTCGACATCGACTTGTCGAATTGCGGGAATTCCAGTCTGGCCACCCGGGTTGATGGCGTATGATGCCCCACACTGCGAAGAAGGAAGTGGCGTTGCCGGTGACCCT
>CAUJFL010000341.1 GCA_963169165.1 Myxococcota bacterium
CCCAGTCGAGCCCGTAGCCGATCACGAACTTGTCCTCGATCGTGAAACCAACATAATCAACCTGCACCTCGACCTTCTTGCGCGCGGGTTTGTGCAGCAGCGCGCAGACCTTCACCGAGGCGGGGCGGCGTGTCTTCATCAGCTCGAGCAGGTGCGCGATCGTCAACCCGGTGTCGACGATGTCCTCGACGATGATCACGTCCTCGCCCTCGACCGGCTTGCTGAGATCCTGGGTGATCTGCACGACGCCGCTCGACTCGGTGCCCTCGCCGTACGATCGGGTGCCGAGAAAATCGATGCGGCAGCGCGGGTGATCGATCGCGCGCGCGAGGTCGGCGCCGAAGACGAAGCTGCCCTTCAGCACCAGCACGAGCACCACGTTCTTGTCGCGGTACTCGTGGGCGATCTGCTGACCCAGCTCGCGGACGCGGGCGGCGATGGTCTCGGAGGAGAGCAGGGGGACGACGCGCTCGGACATGGCGCGTGGCTTCGTTCGGGGCGCGCGCCCCGTCAATGGGAGGCGCCGACGATCAGAAGCGGCCCTGCGTGCGCAGCACGACCAGCACGGCGACGCCGACGGCGGTGAGCACGCCGCACACGGCGAGGTACACCAGGAAGCCGGTCGGTGTCCCGACCGCCTCTCTCGCGCGCTCGCCGACCAGCATCGTCGGGGCGGCGGGCGGCGGGCGCGGGCGCACGGGCGCGGGGGTCTGCATGGGCGCGAGCGCGCTCGCGTCGACGGCCTGGAGCTGCATCGTGGACGCCGCGCGGCCGTCGTTGATCTGGACGGTCGAGCTGGGACCTGGCGTCGGCGCGCGCGGCGCGGGCTCGTCCTGGTGCAGGTGTGGCAGGAACGCGCGCGCCGGGCCGATGACGGTCGCGACGTCGTCGTCGTCGTCGTCGTCGAGGTTGGAGCTCACGCGGTCAACCTATCAGGCATCCATCGAGTCGGGGAACGCCTTGGCGAAGGACTCCTTGTCGACGGCCTTCTCGAGCGCGTCGTGCGCGGTCACCATCCCCTCGCGGACGAGCTTGCCGAGCGTGTCGTCCATCCCTTGCATCCCCTCGCCCTTGCCCGACTGGATGTAGCTTCCGATCATCGAGGTCTTGCCCTCGCGAATGATCGAGCCGAGCGCGCTCGAGCCGACCAGGATCTCTTGCACCGCGACGCGGCCGGTGCCGTCGGCGCGCTTCAGGAGCTGCTGGGCGACGATGCCGCTCAGCGAGTCGGCGAGCATGCCGCGGATCTGCGGCTGCTGATCGGCCGAGAACGCGTTGACGAAGCGGTCGATCGTCCCGGCCGCGCTGTTGGTGTGGACCGTGGCGAACACGAGGATGCCGAAGCTCGCGAGCTGCAGCGACAGCTTCATCGTCTCGGCCCCGCGCAGCTCGCCGACCAGGATCACGTCGGCGTTCTCGCGGCCGGCCGAGCGGATCGCGTCGACGAACGTCGGCGTGTGCTCACCGACCTCGCGGTGCGTGACCTGGCAGGTCTTGGACGGGTGCACGAACTCGACGGGATCCTCGATCGTGAGGATGTGCCCAGGTCGCGTCGAGTTGATGTGGTCGACCATCGCCGCCAGCGTCGTCGACTTGCCGCTGCCGGTCGGGCCGGTCACGAGCACGAGCCCGGCGCGCAGCTCGGCGAGCTTGCGGACGCCAGGGGGCACGTTGAGCTGATCGAGCGTCAGGATCTTGGTCGGGATGGTGCGGAAGACGGCGCCCATGCCCGTCGTCTTTCGCATGTAGTTGCCGCGAAATCGGGCCTTGGTCCCGTAGCCGTAGGCGAAATCGAGATCGCGCTCGCGGTCGAAATGCGCGCGCTGCTCGGGCGTGAGGATCTCGTAGAGCATCTTCTCGATCTCGCTCGCGCCGAGCTCGCGCTGATCGAGGCCGACGAGATCGCCCTTGGATCGGATCATCGCGGGGTAGCCGACCGACAGGTGGAGATCGGAGCCGCCTCGCTCGAGGAGTTTGTCGAACAGCGCGTCGATCGCGGGCATGGGCTAATTCTTTCTTTCCGAACAGGCCGCCGATCCCCACCTTGGAGGCGAGATCGCCGAGCTTGCCGCCCGCGGCGAGGGCGGGCGCGGCGACGGGCTTGGGGGCGACGGGCGCGGGGGCTCCGGCCGGCGCGCCGCGCAGCACGTTGGCGAGCTCTCGCTTGTTGTCGGCCGCGGCGAGGGCCGCGTCCTCGGTGATCTTGCCCTCCTTGACGAGCGCCGCGAGCGAGTCGTCGAAGCGGATCATCCCGAAGGCGCGCCCGCGCTGCACGAGGTTGGGCAGCTGGTAGAGCTTGTTGTCGCGGATCATCGCCCACAGCGGCGGCGAGCCGCTGATCAGCTCGACCGCCGCGACGAAGTCGTCGCCCGCCGCGCTGGGCAACAGGCGCTGCGCGACGACGAACTTGAGCGCGCCCGCGAGCGTCACGCGCACCTGCTGCTGATCGGCCGGCGGGAACAGATCGATCAGGCGGTCGATCGTCTTGGCGGCGTTGGGCGTGCTCATCGTCGCGATGACCAGGTGGCCCGTCTCGGCGGCGGTGATCGCGATCTCCACGGTCTCGCGGTCGCGCAGCTCGCCGATGACGATGACGTCGGGATCCTCGCGCAGGGACGCCTTCAGCGCCGACGCGAACGAGCGGGTGTGCGAGCCGACCTCGCGCTGCGACATCAGCGCCTTCTTGCGCGGGTGGACGAACTCGACGGGATCCTCGGCGGTCAACACATGATGTGATTTTTGTGAGTTGATCACGTCGACGATCGCGGCGAGCGTCGTCGTCTTGCCGTGGCCGTTGGGCCCCGCGATCACCACCAGCCCCTGGTGGTAGGTCGTCACCTTGGCCAGCTCGGGAGGCAGGCCGAGCGACGCGAGCGTCGGCATCGGCTGCATCACGAGGCGGAAGCTGCCCTTCCAGCCGGAGCGCTGGCGCGACACGTTGGCGCGCAGGCGCCCCGCGCCGGGGAGCTCGACGCCGAAGTCGACGTAGCCGACCTCCTCGAGGCGCTTCTCCTGCTCGGCCGTCAGCAGCGAGCGCAGCATCAGCTCGACCTCGTTCGCGGGCAGCGGCTGCCCCGTCGGTCGGAGCTGGCCGGCGAGGCGGACCTGCACCGGGCGATCGGCGACGACGTGGACGTCGCTCGCGCGCTTGGCGCGGGCGTCGGCGAGCACGGCCGCGAGCTCGCCCGCCGGCGCCGTGGTCGTCGGGCGCTCCTGTCGCGCGGGCGCGGGGCTGACGCGTGGCGGCGGCGCGGCCTGCTCGGGCTCGGGCGCCACGCGGACCGCCGCGGCGGTGCCGACGCTGCCGGGCGAGGCGGCGCGCTCGAAGCGGATCTGCACGTTGCCGTCGCGGCGCGCCGCGCGCACCTGATAGGCCCGTCCGAAGAGCATCAGCCGCGTCACGGGGCTCGAGCCGTCGGCCCGCGGCAGCAGCTCGGCGACCGGCGAGCCGGCGAGCAACGCCTCGATCTGCACCGTCGTGATCGGGCTCTTCGACAGCGGGTGGTAGCCCTCGCCGACGCGCGCCATCGGGGCCTTGCTGGTCTGCAGCACGACGTCGGACACGTCGTCGCGTTCGAGGAACCGGAGGAGCTGCGCGAGCTGAGACAAGGGATCAGATGATAAAGATCCGACGCGGCCCGTCCAGTCCTCCCGCACGGCGAGCGCGCGGAGCCACGCGATCGTCGGCGCGGCGGCGGGCAGGTCTCGTCGCGTGACGAGCCCCATGTGGTCGGGCGCGTCGCGCCCCTCGAGCGCGTGGTGCTCGACCCGCGGCAAGTGATCGGCGAACGCGCGCCCGCACGTCGGCGCGCAGTTGAGCGCGTCCCCGTCGCTCGTGATCGCGAGCGCGGAGATCGAGGCGCGCGACAACGCGGCGAGATAGTCGTCACGGCCGTCGTCGCTCGTCCACGCGTCGTCGCGCCACCACCGGTCGAACGCGCGCCAGTATCGCAGCGGCTCATCGTCGCTGCCGAGCCCGAGCCGCCGCGCCGGCAGACGCCCGGCCGCGCGCGCCATCGCCACCACCGACGTGAGCACCGCGCGCTTCTTCCACCTCCGGCTCATCGACGGATCGAGCCGCGGCAGCCAGACGTTGCCCGCGACGAGCACGAGCGCGTCGAGCTCGGTGAGCCCCAGGCCGAGCGCCGCGGCCGTCACGTGCGCGCCGAGCGAGTGCCCGACGAGCGCGACCGGGCCCCCGAACGAGCCGCGTGCGTGCGCGACGATCGCCGGGACGTCGAGGCGGACGAGATCGTCGTACGACCAGTCGCCGCCCTCGTGCGCGCGCGGGCCGCTCGCGCCGTGCCCGCGAAAATCGAACGACACCGCGCGGAACCCCGCGTCGACGAGCGCCCGCGTGAAGCCGCGCTCGAACGTGCGCGAGCTGCACATCATCGCGTGCGCGACCACGACGGTCGCGAGCGGAGGCGACGAGGGCTCGTCGACGGCGCCGCGGAGGACCCAGCCGTCGTCGGCGCGCACGGTGAACTCGGAGGGCATGGGGCGCGTGCCTACCACGCGCGACGCGGCGCGGTCCGAGCTCCGCTCGGTCCGAGGGCGAGCAGCCCCCGAGAGGACCGAATCAGGGACATCGGTGGGCGCCCAGGGCCGAGTCGAGCCGCGCTCGGCCAGGCTCAGTCCTCGCTCGCGCAGCTCTCGCCCTTCAGTGACGCGCTCTCTGTCTCCTCGACGGTCACCAGGAAGCAACACTGGCCGTCGTACGGCGTCGGCCCCTCGACGGACACCGGCTCGTGGCAGAGGCCCAGGTTTGGCACAGGTTGGTTCGCGCAGTTGGGTTTTTTCGCCGGCTCACAGTGAATGTAGTCGCGCTGGACCGTCGAGGTGCACGAGGTCGACAAACTGAGCGCCGCGCCGAGCACGGCGGCGAGGGTCGAGGCCCGCGTCATGGCAGCGCCCCCCACGCGAAGCCGACGCCCGCGCCCTGCGTGTAGGTGCCGCCGCGGAGCCAGTCGCGCCGCTGGTACTCGGGCTGCAGCGCGAAGTGCGTGGAGATTCGGACCCTCACCGCCAGCGACGCACGGAGGAACGGCCCCCGTGGATCATGCACGGTGTCGTCGTCCCCCGGGTCGCGGCGCCGCGAGTACCCAGGCCCGGCTGATGCGACCACGCCGAACCTGCCCCACCTGTCGCCCAGCATCACTGGCAACGCGGCCGCGGTCGCGGGGATCATCCCGAGGGACTCGACCACGGGATCGAGCGCGATCGCGGCCACGCCGCTGCCGGTCGAGCGCTGCGCCAGGCGCACCTTGACGTCGAACGCCGCGCCGTCGCCCGTGGCCGTGAGCCCGGTGTCCACGCCGTGGCCGACGCCCAATCGCGCGAACACGCCGCCGAGCGCCCCCTCGGCGTCCTTCTTCATGCGTCGCGCGGCGAACGGCGCGGAGCCCTCGCTGGTGGTGCTGCGGGAGCGAGACCAGCCCGGCGCGATGAACCCCGCGTTCACCTCGTTCTGCGCGACCGGCTCGGGCGTGGTCATTTGCAGCCCTGGCGCGCAGGAGGTCACGCCGAGGACCGTCAAGAAGAAGAGTCTCATGGGGAGAATGATAGCTCGTGCTCGGCCGCCCGTGGCGCGGCCGTCGATGACTTGGCATTCGCCCGCGGCGCGAGGCCCGCGCGGATCCGCTCGTCCTGCACTTGTCCGCCCACGAGGCGCGTCTTTCGCGTCGACGAGGCCGCCGCTCGCTTGACCGCGAGGCCGCGGGAGGGCTCTCTTTCGCCCATGCGCAAATCACCCCTGCTGCTCGCCGTCGCCGCCTCTCTGCTCGCCGCGTCTCGCGCCCACGCCGCGGGGCCCGCCGCCTCCGTCGTCGTGTCGTCGGCCCAGGCCGCGCTGCTCGCGGGTCGACCCGACGTGCGCCCCGACGCGCTCGTTCACACCGAGACGCTCACGCTGCCCGGTGGCCGCCAGGTGGTGAAGTTTCATCAGGCGCACCACGGGCTGCCCGTCGCGTTCGGCGGCGCCACGGTGACGCTCGAGCCAGGCGGCGCGGCCACGGGCGCGAGGTTCGGGGCGTGGCGGACGGATCTCCCCGCGGTCACCTCTCCCGTCAAGCTCCCTCACGACGCCGCCGCGGTCGCGAGCGAGTACGCGCGGGTCGGCTTCGCCGCCGCGGACGCGCGCCTCGTGATCTATCCCTCCAACGGCGTGCCGCGGCTCGCGTGGGCGGTGTACCGCGGCGTCGTCGCGGCGCCGCTGCCGGTCGCGCCGTTCGTCGTGGTCGACGCAGAGGACGGCGCGATCCTGGCCGCGTTCGACGCCGTCGCCCGCGCGAAGAAGGCCAGCGTCTACCAGTTCAACCCCAAGAAGACCCCCGATCTGGTCGAGGTCACCCTCGATCTGCCCGACGGCGCGAAGACCCTGGAGAACGAGCTCATCGTCGCCAAGAATTGCATCGACGAGAAGACGCTGGTGCCTGTCAGCGTCGGCGGCTTCAACCTGAACGTCCACAGCTGCGTGCTGAAGCAGAAGGCGACGGCCGACGCGAACGGCGACTTTCTCGAGCACAAGTTCATCAGTGACACCGAGCCCGAGGACTCGTTCGCCGAGGTCCAGATGTTTCATCACGTCAGCCAGGTCTACAAATACCTGATGGACCTCGGCATGCCCGAGCTGAAGACCCGGCCGATCCCCACCATCGTCAACCTGCGCATCCCGCAGGGCTTTCAGACCTACGATCTCGCCAAGCTGCAGGATCCCAACCTGCCGCTGCAGCCCTTCGACAACGCGTTCTTCAGCCCACCCAGCCCGCTGTTCGGAACAGTGTTCCAGGTGAACGGCGCGGCCATGTTCTTCTTCCAGGGGACGCAGGCCGACTTCTCGTACGACGGCGACGTGGCCTTCCACGAGTTCGGGCACGCGATGATCGACCGCACGATCGGGCTGATCGGACAGTGGCACGCCGACTCGCAGGGGGCGACGGCGGCCCCGGGGAGCATGAACGAGGGCCTCGCGGACTTCTTCTCGAGCGCGCTCGCGGGCGATCCGGCCGTGGGCGAGTACGCGAGCAAGGGGCTCGCGACCGGCGGCGCGTCGGCCATCCGCGTGATCGACAACCAGGATCACTGTCTGAAGAACCTCTCGGGAGAGGTCCACGCCGACTCGACGTTCTTCAGCGGCGCGCTGTGGGCGGTGCGCGCCTCGCTCGACGACGCCAAGAAGAAGAGTTTCGACACGGCGCTGATGGCGGCGCTCATCGGCGCGTCGTCGGGCAACGTCGGCTTCGAGGACGTGACCGCAATGTTCGTCGAGTCGCTGAAGCAGTCGTCGATGCCCGAGGCGGCGGACGCGCTGGTGGCCGAGTTTGCCAAGCGCGGGCAGGGCCCGGTCTGCAAGCGGATCGTCGAGTACACTGGCAAGCCGGTCACCGGCTCGGTCCCGCAGCTCGGCAACTCCCTGGTCGCCGCCGGCAAGCAGTCTGTCGCGGGGCTCGGGTCGAAGGCGCCCTACGCGCCGGGCCTGTTGCAAATCCACGCGCCCGTCTCGGGGGCCAAGCTCACGGTCAAGTTCACGGTGCTGCAGACCAGCCAGGCCAACCCGTTCGGCGGCGGCGGCACGGCGTTCGCGCCGGCGGCGCTGGTCTCGTTCGGCGCGGCGCCGATCTCGTTCACCTACGAGGGCGGCCTGCAGTCGACCGGCGGAGAGCCCGTCGACGCGACCAAGACCGGCACGACCGGCTACTCGCTCACCGTCGACGTGCCGCCGGACGCCAAGGACGTACACGTGATGGTCGTCAACAAGGGCGACAACGACGGCAACTACCGCAACGTGACCCTGACCTTCGAGGGAGAGCTCCCCACGGGCGTCGGGGGCGGAGGCGGCGCGGCCGGAGGCGGCGCGGCGGGTGCGGGCGGAGACGTCGGCGCGGCGGGTGTGGCGGGCTCCGAGCCCGCGGGCGCGGCGGGCGCGGCGCCTGTCCCCGCGGCGGCCGCGGCCTCGGACGACGGCGGCGGGTGCGGTTGCCAGGTGCCGGCCGCGCCGCGCGGGCTCGGGTGGGCGACGCTCGCGGCGGCGGGGCTCGCGGCGATCGCGCGACGGCGGCGGCGCTGAGCTCGAACGAACATCGAAAACAAACTGACCAATCTTACATTCGAGCTCGGCGAGGGAGTCGCCGAGGTGGCGGCGGCCGCCTGGGACTCGCTCGTCGGCGCCGGGCGGTGGCCGTTCCTGTCGCACGCGTGGCTGGCCGGGCTGGAGGCGACGGGCTGCGTGGGCGGGGAGCTCGGCTGGCTGCCGCGCCCGCTGCTCGTCAAGCGAGGCGGCGAGCTGGTCGCGGCTGCGCCCGCGTACATCAAGGGCAACAGCGAGGGCGAGTTCGTCTTCGATCACGCCTGGCACAGGTTCGCGTCGCGCATCGGCGTCAGATACTTGCCCAAGCTGCTGGTCGCGGTGCCGTTCACGCCCGCCACGGGCCCACGACTGCTGTTGCGTGAGGGCGAGCCGCCCGAGCTGCGGCTGGCGCTGGCGCGCGGGCTCGTCGAGGTGGCGCGCGAGCTGGGGCTGTCGGGCGTACACGCGCTGTTCGTCGAGGACGATGATCTGGCGGCCCTCGAGGCGGCGGGCTTCGAGGCGAGGCTGGGGGTTCAGTTTCAGTGGCATCGCGGCGCCGCGGAGACCTACGAAGGCTGGTTGGCGGGCTTCGACGCCAAGCGGCGCCACCAGATCAAGCGCGAGCGCCGGCTGGTGGCCGAGTCGGGGTTGACGGTGCGGACCTGCGGAGAGGGCGAGCTCGGTCCGCGCGAGCTGGACGCGCTCGAGGCGTTCTTCCTGTCCACGGTCGAGCGCTTCTCGCCGTGGACCCGACAGTACCTCTCACGAGCGTTCTTCGATCACGCCGCCCGCGCGCTGCCCCACGCGCTCGAGCTCGTGCTCGCGGAGGACCGCGGCCGCCCGATCGCGGGCGCGCTCAACGTCCGGGGGACCGAGCGGCTGTGGGGCCGCTACTGGGGCGCGCTCGAGCCACGTCCCTTCCTCCATTTCGAGGTTTGTTACTATCACTCGATCGAGCGGGCGCTGCGCCTCGGGCTGTCGCGCTTCGAGCCGGGCGCGGGCGGCGAGCACAAACTGCCGCGCGGCTTCGCGCCGACCGCGACGAAGAGCGCGCACTGGCTCGCCGATCCGCGACTGTTCGGCCCGATCCGCGACTTTCTCGCCGACGAGCGCCGCGCGGTGCTGCAGGAGCTCGCGGCCTTCGCGCCCCGCTGACGGTGGCCGTTGCCAAATGATGGGGCGACGCGTGGAGGACGCGCCGCCCGCGCCGCGCGCTCAGCGACGACGGCGACGGCGACCGAGCGCCGCCGCGACCAGCAGCCCGAGGCCGCCCAGCGCGGCCGAGCTGCTCCCGCCGTGGCCGATCGCGCAGCCGCCTTCCGCCTCGGCGCCGTCGAGCCCGGAGGCGTCGCTCGGATCGGGACCGGGGACACCAGCGCCGTTCGAGCCAGCGTTCGGCGCGCCGCCGGACTTGCCCGACGTGCCGGCCGCGCTCGTGCCGGCCGCGCCAGCCTTCGCGCCGCCTGCGCCCGCGGAACCCGCCTTGGAGCCCGCGGAGCCCGCCGTGGTGCTGCCCGCCGCGCCGGCCGCGCCACCCTTCGCGCCGCCCGCGCCAGCCTTGCCGCCCGCGCCCGCCGCTCCCGCGCCGCCGCCCGCGCCAGTGACACACGCGCCGCCGCTGCAGACGAGCCCGCTCGCGCAGTCGGCCGCCGTCGAGCACGTGGCCTTGCACGCGCCGTTGGTGCCGCAAGCGAAGTTGCCACAAGACTTCTGCGTGGGGCTGCCGCACTTTCCGGCGCCGTCACACAGCGGGGCGCTCGTCGCGACGCCGCCCGCGCAGGTCGCCGCGCCGCAGGTGGTCGCCGCGCCGGGGAACGCGCACGCGAGGCCGTTGGTGCCGTCACAGGTCGCGCCGCACGGGCCCGAGCCGGTGCACGCCTGCTTGCCCGCGTGCGGCGCGCCTGCGACGGCCGAGCAAATCCCTAGCTTGCCAGGCAGGTTGCACGCCTGACACTGTCCATCGCACGCGGTCGCGCAGCAGACGCCGTCGGCGCAGACGCCGCTCGCGCACTGACCGGCGCTCTGACAGTCCTTGCCGTCCTCGACCTTGCCCTTGCAGATGCCGCCCGAGCAGAAGTTGCCGGGCTGGCAGTCGCCGTCGACCGTGCAGTCGCCAGCGCACAAACCTGACGGATCGCAGGTGAAGGCGCCGCACGACTGTTGCTGGACGGGCGGGCAGCTGCCCGTGCCCACGCACGTCGCGGCCAGCGTGGCCGTCGCGTTGGCGCAGCTCGCCGCGCGGCACTCGACCGCGGCGCCGGGGAAGGCGCAGCCGTCCTTCTTCACGCCGTCGCAGGCGCCGCCGCACGCGGTGCCGTCCGACGCGCACTGCGCGCGGGCGTTGTGCGGCGCGCCGGTGACCGCGGTGCACGAGCCGACCGCGCCCACGTTGTCACAAGCTTCACATTGCCCGTCGCACTTCGAGTTGCAGCAGACGCCGTCGACGCAGTTGCCCGAGACGCAGTCGCTGCCCTTCGAGCAGACGGCGCCGTCGACGATCTTGTCCTTGCACAACCCGGCGGAGCAGAACTTGGCGCCGCCCTGGCAGTCGGTGTCCACGGTGCAGTTTCCGGCGCAGGCCGCCGCTGCGCACTTGAACGGCGCGCAGTCTTGCGTCGTCGCGGCCGGGCACTTTCCGGCCCCGTCGCAGGACGCCGCCACGGTCGCGACGTCGTTGGCGCAGCTGGGGGCGCGGCAGGCGATCGCCGCGCTCGGGTAGCTGCACGTCGCGGTCACCGTGCCGTCGCAGGAGCCGCCGCACGGCGAGCCGTCGGTCACGCACGCCGCGCGGTTGCCCGCGGGCGCGCCGGTCACCGGGCCGCAGGTGCCCTCCTTGCCGGGCTGCGCGCACGCCTCGCACTGGCCGTTGCACGCCTTGTCGCAGCAGACGCCGTCGACACAGTTGCCCGTCGCGCACTGGCCCGCGTTCTGGCAGGCGGTGCCGGGCGTGAGCTTGGGCTTGCAGATGTTCGACGAGCAGTAGAACCCCGCCGAGCAGTCGCTGTTGGTCGAGCAGTCGCCCTTGCAAGTGAAGGCGTCCTGGCACAAGAACGGCGCGCAGCTCTGCGTCGTCAGCGCCGGGCACTTGCCCGCGCCGTCGCAGTTGGCGCCGATCGTCGCCGTGTTGGTGCCCGCGTCGCAGGCGGCGGCGCGGCAGCTCGTGCTGCCTGAGGGGTAGGTGCAGGCCAGCGTCAGGACGCCGTTGCACGCCCCGCCGCACAGCGAGCCGTCGGTCGTGCAGGCGGCGCGCGCGCCGTGGGGCGCGCCGGTGCTGGGCGAGCAGGTGCCCACTGTTCCCGGGTTGTCACAGGCCTCGCACTGGCCCGCGCACGCCTTGTCGCAGCAGACCCCGTCGACGCAGTTGGCGCTCAGACACTCGGCCTTGGCCTGGCATGCCTCGCCGGCGGCCTTCTTGGGTTGGCAGGCGCTGGCGTTGCAGTACGACGTGGCGAGGCAGTCGCCGTCGGCGGCGCAGCTCGACTTGCACGCGGTCGGCCCGCAGACATAGGGGTTGCAATTGTTGGTGACCGCCGTCGGGCACTTGCCGGCGGCGCCGTCGCACGACGCCGCGTCGGTGGCGACGCCGCCCGAGCAGCTGGCGGCGCGGCACGAGGTGCCGGCGGGGACGACGACGTCGGCCGGGCACAGGCCGTTGGCGCCGCAGATCTCGTCGACGTCGCAGTTGCCGACCGCCGGGCGACACACGGTGCCAGGCATGGCCACCGCGTCGGCGGGGCAGTCGTCGCCGACGCCGTTGCAAGTCTCGGGGATGTCACAGCTCGCGCTCGCCGCCGCGCGGCACACGGTCGCGTTGTCGAGCTTGACGTCGGCCGGGCAGGCGGCGCTCGCGCCGTCGCACGCCTCGACCGCGTCGCAGACGCCGGCGGCGGCGCGGCACGGCGTCCCGTTGGGCGTGCGCGCGTCGGCGGGGCAGTTGTTGGTGGCTCCGTCGCAGCTCTCGGCCGGATCGCACGCCCCGGCGGACGCGCGGCACTGGCTGTTGAGCTTGGCGTCGGCCGGGCACGCGGTGCTCGCGCCGTCGCACGCCTCGGGCGCGTCGCAGACGCCCGCGGCCGCGCGGCAGGTGACGCCAGCGTTGCCCGCGGGGTGCTGGCATGAGTTGCTGGCGCCGTTGCACTGATCGAGCGTACAAGGGTTGCCGTCGCTGGTGCAGGCGGTGCCGCTGCCCTTCTTCAGGTCGGCGGGGCAGGCGTTGCTGACGCCGTTGCACGTCTCGACGGCGTCGCACTCGCCGGCGGCGCTTCGGCACGACGTGCCGTTGGCCCTCTTGGCGTCGGCCGGGCACGTCGTCGAACCGCCGCACGTCTCCGTGAGATCGCACGTGCCGGCCGCGAGCCGACAGATGGTGTTCGACGGCGCCGGATCGCAGGTACCGCCCGCGCAGGTGCCCGAGTGACAGACGCCCGCGCAGGTCGACGTGCCGCAGCAGACGCACGAGCTGTCGCCGGGGCCGCAGTCGGTGCCGTCTGGCGCGACGCACTGGCTGTTCTGGCAGTTGTAGTCGTCGGCGCAGCTCTCGCCGAGGCCCGCGCAGGGGATCGTCGCGGTGAAGCTCCCCGTGACCGCCGTGTCGGCCGCCGACGCATTGCAGTCGGCGTTCACGCCGTTGAGCGCGTAGGAGAACGTCACGGTCACGTTGTTGGTGGCGCCGAGCGTCGCGCAGGTCGGCACGTGGACCGCGACCGCCCAGAGGCCGCTCGCGACGGCCCGCGGCGTGGCGTGCATCAGCACGGCGGACGACGAACCGTTCTTGGTGGCCGCGGTGGGCGCGGGCGAGTCAGCACAGTAATTGGTGAAGCCGCTGCCCCCGTCGCTCAGGGTCACCCCCTGGTTGGCGGTCAGGTGAAAGCCGACGCGCGTGTGGCCGGTGCCGCCGCTGCTCGCGCCGAAGGTGTACGTGTTCGTCGTGCCTGGCGTGAGGACGGACGGGATCGTGTCGCTGCGCGTCGGCGCGTTCGAGGCGCCCGTGTGACAGCCATTGCAGGTGCCGGAGTCCATCCCCTGCGAGAGCGCCTCGACCTGCCCCGCCGTGAAGAGCAGCCCCGCCGTGATCGCCGCTGCCCCCGCGAGCCCTCGCTTCAATACGATTCGTTTCATGCCGTCCTCGTGCTCTCCTGCGAAGATTTCGAGGATGAGACGCGCGGACTTGATCTGCGTCAAGGGGGCGGCGCGGCGCCGGCGTCGATCTCGACCGTCTCCTCGCTCAGCTTGCGGCCCATGTACCAGCGCGTGCGCCGCTCGCGGTCGTCCTGCCTGCGGATCTCGACGCCGTGCAGCGACCCGCGCGAGTACCACCGCTCGGCGACGACCTTGCCTTGCGGATCGTACTCGCGCTCGGGGCCGTCGCGCTGGCCGTCGTGACCGTAGAAGGTGACCTGCACGGGTCGCTCCTGCTCGTCGTACCAGGTCCACGGGCCCTGGCGCTTTCCGTTGAACCACTGGCCACGCTCGAGCCGGTGCTCGTTGATGCGCGCCTGCCATGGGCCGTTCGGCACGACGCCGCCGTCCGCGTCGCGGTACGCGCAGCCCGTGCCCTCGGCGGTCGTCGCGCGCGAAGAGCCCTCGGGACAGCCTCCGTCGGGGACCTCGAACGGCGGCGGCGTCTCGGACGCGATCACGAGCGGCGGGTCGGGCAGGTGATCGTCGGGGCCGAGCGGCGACACCGGCGGCTTGGCCATGATGGGTCCCGCGACCGACGAGGTGGGGCCGGCGTCGAGCGGCGGCGTGGGCAGCCGCTGCGGCAGAGGTGGCGGCGCGACGCGCGGCGCGCTCGTCGACGCCGACGGTCTCGCGCGCTGCGATGGAGTGGCGACGAAGAACGAGACCGCCGCGGCCGTGACGACGGCCAGCCCGAGCAGGATGGGTCCGCGATGATCTCGGCGCCGTGCAGCCATCGGGCCGGGTGTACCTCACCCGGCCCGATCCGCGCATCAGTTCAGCACCTTCTTGCGAAACGACAGCTCGCCCGCGTCGTTCGCGTCGACCGCGACGGTGTCGCCCGTGCCGAGCTCGCCGCCGAGGATCCGGGTCGCGAGCGGATCCTCGACGAGGCGCTGGATGGCGCGCTTCAGCGGCCGCGCCCCGAACTGCGGATCCCACCCTGCCTCCGCGATCGCGCGCCGCGCCTTGTCGGTCAGCTCGAGCGTCATGCCGCGGCGTTCGAGCCGCTTCTCGAAGCGCGCGAGCTGGATGTCGACCACGGCCTCGAGGTCCGTGCGCGACAGCCGGTGGAACACCACCATCTCGTCGAGGCGGTTCAGCAGCTCGGGGCGGAAGTGTCTGTGTACCTCGGCGAGCACCGCGCGCCTCGACAGCTCGACGCGGTCCTCTTCGGGCAGCTCGTCGCGATCGAGCGCGGCCTGCGCCGCGGCCGTGCCCAGGTTCGACGTGAGCACCAGGATCGTGTTCTTGAAGTCGACCGTCCGGCCCTGGCCGTCGGTGAGGCGGCCGTCATCGAGCACCTGCAGGAGCGTGTTCCACACGTCGGGGTGCGCCTTCTCGACCTCGTCGAACAGGATGACGCTGTACGGCCTGCGGCGCACCGGCTCGGTCAGCTGGCCGCCCTCCTCGTAGCCGACGTAGCCGGGCGGGGCGCCGATCAGCCGCGAGACGGCGTGCTTTTCCATGTACTCGCTCATGTCGAGGCGGATCATCGCCTTCTCGTCGTTGAACAGCAGCTCGGCGAGCGCGCGCGCGAGCTCGGTCTTGCCGACGCCGGTCGGCCCGAGGAACAGGAAGCTGCCGATCGGGCGCTTCTCGTCGCCCAGCCCCGCGCGCGAGCGGCGGACCGCGTTGGCGACCGCGACGACGGCCTGGTGCTGACCGACGACGCGCTGGTGGAGCTGCGCCTCGAGCTGCAAGAGGCGCTTCTGCTCGCTCTCGAGCATCTTGGAGACCGGGATGCCCGTCCACTTCGACACGACGAACGCGACGTCCTCGTCCGACACCTCCTCCTTGAGGTACGAGCTGCCCGCCTCGCGCGCGTCGACGAGCGCCTTCTGCGCGGCCTCGCGCCGCTTCTGTGCGTCGGGGAGCATGCCGTACTGGATCTCGGCGGCGCGGCCGAGATCGCCCTTGCGGCGCGCGATCTCCTCCTCGGTGCGGAGCTGATCGATCGATTTCTGCGCGGCGCGCATGTCGCCGAGCAGATCCTTCTCGCGGAGCCACGACGAGCGCATGCGGTCACGCTTCTCGCCGAGCTCGCCGAGCTCCTTCTTCACGTCGCCGATGCGCGCGCGCGAGCCCGCGTCGTCTTCCTTGGAGAGCGCCTGCTCCTCGATGCGCAGCTGCACGAGCTTTCGCTCGACCTCGTCGATGGGCAACGGGACGCTGTCGATCTCCATCTTGATGCGGCTCGCGGCCTCGTCGACGAGATCGATCGCCTTGTCGGGCAGGAAGCGATCGGAGACGTAGCGGTTCGACAGGACGGCGGCGGCGACGACGGCCGCGTCCTGGATGCGGATGCCGTGGTGCAGCTCGTAGCGCTCCTTCAGCCCGCGCAGGATCGCGATCGTGTCCTCGACCGTCGGCTCGGAGACGAGCACCGGCTGGAAGCGCCGCTCGAGCGCCGGATCCTTCTCGATGCGCTTCTTGTACTCGTCGAGCGTCGTCGCGCCGATGCAGCGCAGCTCGCCGCGCGCGAGCGCCGGCTTCAGCATGTTGGCCGCGTCCATCGCGCCCTCGGCGGCGCCCGCGCCGACCAGCGTGTGAAGCTCGTCGATGAACAGGATGATCGCGCCGTTCGCGGCCTCGATCTCCTTCAACACGGCCTTCAACCTGTCCTCGAACTCGCCGCGAAACTTGGACCCGGCGACCATCGAGGCGAGATCGAGCGACGCGAGGCGCTTGTCCTTCAGGCCCTCGGGGACGTCGCCCTGCACGATGCGGTGCGCGATCCCCTCGACGATCGCGGTCTTGCCGACGCCGGGCGCGCCGATCAGGACGGGGTTGTTCTTCGTGCGTCGCGACAGCACCTGGATCACCCGGCGCACCTCCTCGTCGCGGCCGACGACGGGGTCGAGCTTGCCGCGCCGCGCGGCGTCGGTGAGATCGCGCGTGTACTTCTCGAGCGCCTGAAATTTGCCCTCGGGGGCCTGGTCGGTGACGCGCTGGCTGCCGCGCACGTCGCGCAGCGCGGAGAGCAGCTTGTCGTAGGTGAGCCCGACTCGGCCGAGCGCGGCCTTCACGTCGTCGTCGTGCTTGATCCCCGCGAGCAAGAAGTGCTCGACGCTGACGAACTCGTCCTTCAGCGCCTTCGACTCGTCGTCGGCCCGCTGCCCGAGCGCGACCGCGCGGCGCGACAGCGACGGCTCGCTGCCGCCCTGCACGCGCGGCAGGCTCGCGAGCTTCTTGTCGAGCTCGCGGATCGCGGCCTTCGGATCGACGCCGGCCTTCTGCACGAGCGGGCCGCCGACGCCGTCCGCCTGCTCGAGGATCGCGACGAGCACGTGCTCGGGGACGATCTCGGGGTGGCTGGCGCGCGACGCCTTGTCGAACGACTCGCGGACGGCTTCCTGGCTCTTCGTGGTGAGACGATCCATGCGCATGGCAAAACTCCCGACACCGGCGCAAAACCGGCGAAATTCGCCCTGTTCTGGGCGTTGGATGGCGCGACTGACAGCTCGGACCGTAAGGCTTCGGTCCGCGCATGCAAGCGCCGTGGCAGCGTCGGTCAGCCGAGCTCGAGCAGGCGCGCGACGACGGCCTCGGCGCACTCTTCAGCGGCCATGCGGGTCGTGTCGAGGCGCAGCTCGGGGTGGGAGGGAGGCTCGTAGGGGCTGTCGATGCCGGTGAAGTGGGGCAGCGCGCCGGCGCGCGCCTTCTTGTAGAGGCCCTTCGGATCGCGCGCCTCGGCGACCTCGAGCGGCGCGTCGACGAACACCTCGACGAAGTCGCCGTCGGGCATCATCGCGCGGACGAGGGCGCGCTCGCTGGCGAACGGGCTGATGAACGCCGTCAGCACGATCAGCCCGGCGTCGGCCATCAGCTTCGCGACCTCGCCGACGCGGCGGATGTTCTCGGCGCGCTCGGCGTCGGAGAAGCCGAGATCTCTGTTGAGCCCGTGGCGCACGTTGTCGCCGTCGAGCAGGTACGAGTGGCGCCCGAGCGCGTGCAGCCGCCGCTCGACGAGGTTCGCGATGGTCGACTTGCCAGAGCCCGAGAGGCCGGTCAGCCACACCACGCGCGGGCGCTGTCCGAGCCGCTCGGCGCGCGCCTCGCGCGTCACGTCGGTCGGGTGCCAGTGGACGTTGGTCGCGCGCCTCCGCGAGGCGTGGACCATCCCGGCCGCGACGGTGGCGTGGCTCTCGCGATCGATCAGCAGAAAGCCGCCGAGCTCGCGGCTCTCGGCGTAGGGCGCGAAGGGGATCGCGCGGCCGAGCTTGACCTCGGCCCGCCCGATCGCGTTGAGCTCGAACGTCTCGGCCGGGAGGTGCTCGAGCGTGTTGACGTCGACGAGGTGCGCGGGCGGCGAGACGGCGGCGGGCACGGTGGTCGTGCCCAGCTTCAGCCAGTATGAGCGCCCCGGCGTGAGCGGAGCCTCTGACATCCACACGAGCGTCGCGTCGAAGGCGTCGCCCACCTCGACCGGCGTCGTCACCGCGCCGAGCACGTCGCCCCGCGAACAGTCGACCTCGTCCGCGAGCGTCACCATGACCGCCTGGCCCGCGACCGCGCGCGGCAGGTCCCCGTCGCGCGACACGATGCGCGCGACCGTGGTCGTCTTGCCCGACGGCGCCACGCGGACCTGATCGCCGGGCGAGAGGGCGCCCTCGGCGATCGTGCCCGCGAAGCCGCGAAAATCGAGGTTCGGGCGGCAGACCCACTGCACCGGCAGCCGCAGCGGGCCCGCGGCCAGTCGATCCCCTTCGACGTCGACGGCCTCGAGGTGTTCCATCAGCGTCGGCCCGTCGTACCAGGGCGTCTCCGCCGAGCGTGCGGTGATGTTGTCGCCTCGCAGCCCCGAGATCGGGATCGCCGTGACGGCGTCGAGGCCGAGGCGCGCCGCGAACGCGCGGTAGTCGTCGGCGACGCGCCGGAAGACCTCCCCGGAGTAGCCGACGAGATCCATCTTGTTGATCGCGAGCACCACGCGCCTGATGCCGACGAGGCTCACGAGGAAGCTGTGGCGCCGCGTCTGCGTCAGCACGCCCTTGCGCGCGTCGATCAGGATGACGGCGAGATCTGCCGTCGACGCGCCGGTGACCATGTTGCGCGTGTACTGCTCGTGACCGGGCGTGTCGGCGACGATGTACTTGCGGCTGTCGGTCGAGAAGAACCGGTACGCGACGTCGATCGTGATGCCCTGCTCGCGCTCGGCGGCGAGGCCGTCGACCAGCAGCGCGAAGTCGAGCGCTTGCCCCTGTGTCCCCACCCGCTCGCTGTCGGCGACGAGCGCCGCCAGCTGATCGTCGAAGACGACCTTGTTGTCATAGAGGAGGCGCCCGATGAGCGTCGATTTGCCGTCGTCGACCGAGCCGCAAGTGATGAAGCGCAGCCATGATTTGTGCTGGTGTCGCTCGAGGTAGGCGTCGATGTCGCGCGCCGCGAGCGCGTCGGCCTGATAGCCGGGCGTCGAGGGCATCAGAAGTAGCCCTCTTGCTTCTTCTTCTCCATGCTGGCGGCCTGGTCGTGGTCGATCGCGCGGCCCATGCGCTCGGAGGTGGTGGTGAGCAGCATCTCCTGGATGACTCTTGGCAGCGTGTCCGCGTCGCTCTCGACCGCGCCCGTCAGCGGATAACAACCCAGAGTACGGAACCGCACCTTGCGCGTGACCGGCGTCTCGCCCGGCGACAACCGAAAGCGCTCGTCGTCGACCATCAACAGCAGCCCGTCGCGCTCGACCGTGGGTCGCGGCGCGGCGAAATAGAGCGGGACGATCGGGATGCCCTCGAGGTGGATGTACTGCCACACGTCGAGCTCGGTCCAGTTGGAGATCGGGAACACCCGGACGCTCTCGCCCCGGTGCTTCTTCGCGTTGTAGAGGTGCCACAGCTCGGGGCGCTGCTGCTTGGGATCCCACCTGTGCCCCGCCGCGCGAAACGACAGGATGCGCTCCTTCGCGCGGCTCTTCTCCTCGTCGCGCCGGGCGCCGCCGAACGCCGCGTCGAAGCCGTGCAGATCGAGCGCCTGCTTCAGCCCCTCGGTCTTCCACAGATCGGTGTGGAGCGGCCCGTGGTCGAAGGGGTTGATGCCCCGCGCGAGGGCGTCCGGGTTCTGGTGGACGAGCAGCCTCATGCCGCTCTCCTTCGCCATCCGATCGCGCAGCTCGTACATCGCGCGGAACTTCCACGTGGTGTCGACGTGCAGCAGCGGGAACGGCGGCGGCGCGGGGAAGAAGGCCTTCTGCGCGAGGTGCAGCATCACGGCCGAGTCCTTCCCGACCGAGTAGAGCATCACGGGACGGTCGACCTCGGCGACGACCTCGCGCATCACGTGGATGCTCTCGGCCTCGAGGCGCTGCAGGTGGGTGAGCGCGGCCCGGGTCATCGTGGCGGCCCCGCTACCACGGCCCGACCTGCGCGACCAAGCCCGTCAGGGCTTCACGCTGTTGCAGCCAAAGAGCACCTTCACCTCGCCCGTCTTGCCCGCGCCGATGACCGAGTTGGCGTCCGCGCACGTCGTCGGACAGAGGATGATCTTGGTGGGCGCCTTCGGATCGTCGTAGTGCCAGCCGCCCTTCGAGCAGTCGGGGGCGCCGGTGAGATCGGTCCGGCCGAGCGTGGTGTCCGTCCCGCCCGACTGGAACACGACGTTGACCTTGTCCGGGTTGATCTCGGTCTGCCCGTTGGGAGGGGGAGGCACCGGGATCTCGCAGGCGATCTTGGAGGACTCGACGACCGACTTGGAGATCGCGTCGAAGAAGGGGCCCCACGCCGCCGCGCCGTCGCACACCTTCGCGCGGGCGCCGCCGCTCTCCTGGACGAGCTTGGTGTAGTTGAGGAACCACGAGGCCATCGTCGGCTTGGTCGCCGTCGGGCAGAGCACGGTCGGGTCGGTGTCGCTGCCCCAGCCGTAGATCGCGTGGAGCACCCAGCTGTCGAACAGGCCGCCCCACGACGGATCGAGGATGCCAGGCGGCAGATCGTAAGATTTGTTGTTGGGGTTCTGGCCGCCCGCGAAGTGCAGGAAATCGTCGGACGACAGCCGCGAGCTGTCATCGGTCACGATGACGATGCTCTTGGTCGAGTCGGCGCGCAGCTCGTCCCGCCACGGCTCGCTGCCGCGGTTGTCGCCCGTCGCCTGCGGCGCGCGCGCGGCGTCGTAGCCCTTGGTCTGACCGAGCGTGCCGAGGAATTGCTCGAGCGGCTGCGTGCTGCGGATGTCGCACGGCGCGTGGAAGAACCTGGGGCCGTTGCCGCAGTTGGCGTCTCCCGCGAGCGGCTCGGGCACGCAGACTCCCCATTTGTTGCTGACCCCGCCGGCCGTGACCTGGCCCTTGCCGCGCAAGGACAGCATCACGACCTTGTAGTCGAGGCCCTTCTGGTCGATCGACGCGGCGAACGCGTTGATGCCGGCGTTCACCGACGCGACCTCCTGGCTCATGCTCGACGAGTTGTCGACGACCCAGATGATGTCGACAGGGCGGACCTTGATCTCGCCCTTCGACTCGCCGGTCGCGCACGTCGCGAAGCCGCCCGCGCCGGCCGCGCCCACGATCCCGCCCGCGCCGCTGGCCCCCGCCTGACCGCCCGCACCGCTCGAACCGCCCTCGCCTGCCTGACCGCTCGCGCCTGCCTGACCGCTCGCGCCCGCCTGGCCGCTCGCGCCCGCCTGACCGCTCGCGCCTGCCTGACCGCTCGCGCCCGCCTGACCGCTCGCGCCTGCGTCGCCGCCCTGACCGCTCGCGCCGCCCTGGCCTCCGGGTGACGAGCCGGCCTGCCCCGCGCTCGGCTGTCCTGCGCTGCCTCCGGCCGCGCTGCCCGCGGCGCCCGACGCCGTGACGCCCGCGTGTCCGCTCGCGCCCGCGACGCCCCCGCCGCTGCCCGCGGCGCCCGTGATCGGGTCGAAATCACTGCGATCCGAGCTGTTTCCGACCGCGCACGCGGCGGCGAGCGACGACAGCGTGAGGCAAGCGAGCAGGCGTGCGGGGCGCATGAAGGATCCATCGAACATGTCAAAAAATCCGCTCGTGCGCCCGCCTCTTTTCTCTGACGTGCCCGGGCTGGCGATTGGGGCTTGCACGCGCGCGCACTTTTTGGCAATAGCCTCGGCCCTTCCTAGGAGACCGCATGCCGTCTGAGTCCGTCCAGTGCAAACCGCTCGAAGTCGCCGTCGGCGACAAGGGCATCGAGCGAGCGATCAAGCACCTGAAGCGCAAGCTGGCGTCGGAGGGCATCCTCCGCGAGCTGAAGTCGCGCCGTCACTATCTCAAGCCCAGCATCAAGCGCCGCAAGAAGCAGGCTGAGGCCGCGCGCCGTCGTCGCAAGCGCGCCAAGGCCGACCAGGAGCTGCGCGCCCCGATGGGCGGCGGCGCCGGCACGCCGAGCTTAGCGGTTCGGCGCAGCCACACAGGAGAGGGAGGCAGCTCGCGCGTGAGCTGACCTCCCTCGCGTCATTCATGTGGACGGGCGCCGTCGCGCGCCTGCCCGCGCGCCGAGCCACGCGGCGCCAGCGGCGATCGCGCCGAGCGGCAAGAGCACGATGAGCGCGACGATCCCCGCCTGGGGCGCCGTCAACCCGCACGCGATCGCCGCGGCCACGAGCCCAGAGAGCGCGGCCTCGCGCGCGCCCGCCTGCCCGCCGAACCTCCCGACGAGCGCCCCGCTCGCGGCGCTCCCGCAACCGAGCGTGACGACCGCGTGCGAGGCGGCGAGGACGATCGAGCCCGCGCGTGCGTCGCCCGGCGTCGACAGCGCGCGTGACACCGCCGCCGCGATGGGCTGCGCGAGCATCGACAACAGCAGCCACGCGAGCAGCTGAAACACAGCGCCGATCGCCACCCAGTGCCAGGGAGGTCGGTCGTCCGGCGGCTCGTCGCCCACCGGCGTCCCCTTCTGGCCGACGACCGGGAGGTGTCGGGTCACGCGCGACCCACGGCCTCGCGGAGCGCGGCCTCGAGCCCGTCGAACCGAAACTCGTAGCCCGCGTCGAGCGCGCGTCGAGGCACCGCGCGCTGCCCCGTCAGCACCACCTGCGCGGCCTCGCCGAGCGCGACCTTCAGCGCGAACGCCGGGACCCTGAGCAAGCTCGGCCTGCGGAGCGCGTGACCCAGCGCGGCCGCGAAGTCGCGCATCGAAGAGGGGTTGGGGGAGGTGGCGTTGAACGGGCCCGACCACGACGTGTCGTCGAGCGCTCTCAGCAGCAGCCCGACGACGTCGTCGAGGTGAACCCACGGCATCACCTGTTCGCCAGAGCCGAGCGGGCCGCCGACGTAGCGGCGAAACGCGGGCAGCATCTCGGCGAGCGGCCCGCCGCCGCGCCCGAGCACGATGCCGAGGCGCGCGCGGACGACGCGCACGCCGAGCGGCTCGGCCTCGACGGCCGCGTCCTCCCAGGCGCGGCACACGGTGGCGAGGAAGTCGTCGCCCGGCGGCGCGGTCTCGTCGACCACGTCGTCGGGCGCGCGCGCGCCGTAGTAGCCGACCGCCGACGCGCAGACGAACACGGGCGGGCCCGCCGACGCGCGGCGCATCGCGGAGACCAGCGCGCGCGTCGAGTCGACGCGGCTGCTCATGATCTGCCGCTTCTTCTCGGCCGTCCAGCGGCCACCCATCACGGGATCGCCGGCGAGGTGCACGACCGCGGCGGCGCCGTCGACGACGTCGCCCCAGGGCCCGTCGGCGCCCGGGGTCCACACGAGGCTCCTCGCGCCGCCCGACGCGCGAGGATCGTCGGCGCGGCGGCCCAGGACGATCACGTCGTCTCCACGCGCGACGAGCCGCTCGACGAGCGCCCTCCCGACGAACCCGGTGCCTCCGGTGACGACGACGCGCGCGCTCATGTGCGGTCTGGTATGTACGCCGACGCGATGGGAGCGCCAACCCGAGCTCGTCGAAAGGCCTGGTTCGAGGGCTGGCAGGCGGGCGTCGTCGCGGTGTCGATCGCCGCCCTGGGGCTGCTGCTCGGCGCCCCGCGCGCGGTGCCGCCGGTCGAGCTGCCGGTGCCGGTGCCTACGCAGCGCAACCTCGAGCTGTCCCTCGCGCAGCACAGGGCGCGCGGCGCGGTGATGGCGCGGCGCGGGGCCGAGGCGCGCGTCGAGCGGTTCGATCAGCGCCGCGTCGGCGCCGCGGTGCGCGCGTTCGGCGTCGCCGACGTCGCGCGCGATCAGGAGGCGCTCCTCGACGCGAAGCGAGAGCTCGTCGCCGCGGTCCAGGGCCTGCGCGCGCTGCCCGACGGCGACGAGCAGCTGCGCGAGCTGCTCGGCTACCAGCTGAGCTCGTTCTTGCACGAGCTGGCGCGCTGGCGCTCGACCGGGATCGAGTCGGTCGAGCTGAGCGAGCTCGCGGGCTCGATCACCCAGGCGATCACCGAGAGTGGGTGGCTCGGGCCGGGCCGCGCGCTGCTGCCCGACGAGCACGTTCAGGCGGCCCTCTTCCAGAAGCGCTTCGCCGAGATCACCGGGGCGCGCGAGCTCGTCGGCTTGACCCAGGATCAGCACCGCGCGCTGCTCGCGTTCTTGATCGCCCACCCGCCACAGGTAGGCAACCCTGCCGCCGTCGCCGCCTTCCGCGCGCGGCGCGTCGAAGAGGCCGCGCAGGTCGACGACGCGTACCCGATCGAGCTCGCGCGGGCCATCGTCCGGCAGCAGGCGGGCGACGCGGCTGGCGCGATCGAGGCGTACCGGCGGCACTTCGAGCTGCACCCCGACGGCCCGTGGACGCTGCGCGCGCGCAACCACCTGAAGGCGCTCGAGTCACGCTGACCTTCGCCGTCGATCGCGGCGCCCGCGGACCTCGGCTACCGCCTCGCGCGCAGCCGTGCGCTCGGCGATCAGGGCGCGCTTGTCGTGCTCGCGACGCCCGCGCCCGACGCCGAGCTGGACCTTCACGCGGCCGCCTCTGAACACCAGCGCGAGCGGGACCAGCGCGTATCGCTCGCGGGAGACGGCGCGCTCGAGCTCGGCGATCTCACGGGCGTGCAGGAGGAGCTTGCGCGTGGCGCGCTCGGCGCGGCGGTCGAACGGGCAGCCCCGCGCGTAGGCAGCGATGTGGAGCTGGCGCAGCCACACCTCGCCGCGCTCGACCGTCGCGTACGCGTCGGTGAGGCTGGCGCCGCCCTCTCGCAGCGACCTGACCTCGGCGCCGATCAACACGATGCCGGCCTCGTAGCGCGCCGAGATCTCGTAGTCGAAGCGCGCGGCGCGGTTGTCCGCGATCACGTGATCGCCTCGCCTCGCGCCGCTCTTCTCGCGCACCACCTCGTCGTACCCCCGCCCGGCCGTGGTCGCTACCTCGCTCGGCGCGGCCGTGCCAACCTCGCGGTGATGTCAGCGCGCGCGCCGAGCGACGGTCCACCGCGGTACGTCCCGTCGCGCGCGCGCCGCGCGATCCTCTCGCTCGCCGCGGTGACCACCATCGTCAGCGTCGCTGGCAGCGCCCTCTTGCCGTACCTCGCGCTCGAGCATCCCCTCTGGCTGCTGGTCACCGCGTCGGACGGTCGGAACCTGATGCTCGCCGCGCCGCGCGTCGCGCTGGCGACGCTCACGGCGGTCGCGGTGCCGCGCCGCGCGCTCGGGATGCTCGCGACCTACGGGGTGGGGCTGCTGTACGGTCGCGCTGCGCTCGCGTGGTCCGCGAGGCGGGCGCCGCGCGTCGCGTGGCTCGTGGCGCAGCTCGAGCGGGTCTTCTCGGCGTACCCGCGCCTCTCTCTCCTCGTGTGGCCGACGTACACGACGAGCGCGCTCGCGGGCGCGCGTGGCGAGCCGCTCGCGCGGTACGTCCCGTGGATGCTGCTCGGACAGCTGGGCTACGTCCTGATCTGCGCGCGGCTCGGCGCGGCCGCGAGCGCGTGGACGGCGCGCGTCATGGCGTGGCTCGCGCCGTACCTCGTCGAGGCGACGGCGGCGTCGCTCGCGCTCGTGCTCGGTTACCAGGCGTTCTCGATCGTCAGGCGGAGGCGCGCCGCGCGCGCGGAGGGGTGAGCCGTTGCGCTCGTGTCGCGCGCCGTGAACGGGCGCGCAGACTCTGGCATCCTCTCGGTTCATGACGCGACTGAAGCGCTGGCTGTCCGTCGTCACGTGGGCGCTGGCGCCCGCCGCGTGGCTCACGACTTCTCCCGCGCTGCGCGCCGAGGACGCGCCGCCGACGGCTCCGAGCGCTGGACCCCCGGTCACGCCGAGCGCCGCGCCACCTGTC
>CAUJFL010000342.1 GCA_963169165.1 Myxococcota bacterium
CACCATCATCACCGCCCCGGCCGCCAGCCCGACCCCGAAGGTGAAGTTGGCGATGTACAGCCCCCACGACACGTGATCGGTCATCGCCGTGAGCGACATCCCCTCGGCGAGCTGGTGGGCCCACGCGTTCGCGCCGACGAACGCGACGGCCGACAGCGCCGTCATCCACACGTAGAAGCGCCAGGTCCCCTCGAACGAGAGGATCGCCATCCTGAGCAGGAACCGCGGATAGTTGACGGCGTGACCCTGTGGGCTCAAGTCGGCCTCATTTCTCGAAGAAGTAGAAGAAGCGAGGCTGCGTCCCGAGCTCCTCCTTCAGCACGTAGACCCGTCGGTTCTCGAGCACCCAGCGGATGTCGCTGCTGGGATCGGCGAGATCGCCGAACACCCGCGCGCCAGTCGGGCAAGCGTCGAGGCAGGCCGGGTTTCGCCCCTCACGCGTGCGGTGCAGGCAGAAGTGGCACTTCTCGACCACGCCCTGCGGGCGCACGCGGTTCGAGAGGTAGCCCTGGTCTGGGTTGAGCTGCTCGGCAGGGATCTCGGGCTTCTGCCAGTTGAACCGGCGCGCGTGGTACGGGCACGCCGCCTCGCAGTATCGACAGCCGATGCACCAGTCATAGTCGACGACCACGATCCCGTCCGGTTCCTTCCAGGTCGCCTGCACTGGGCAGACCGTCACACAGGGGGCGTTGTCGCACTGCTGACACTGCACCGGGAGGTAGTACTTTCCTGGCGCCGGGACCGCGTGCTCATAGGTCGCGTCGCCGCGCTCCATGTCGAAGGAGCCCTGTTCCATCTCCAGCACGCGAATGTAAGAGTTGTTGGTGGCGCGGTCGTGGTTGTTCTCGATGTGGCAGGCCTCGACGCACTTCCGGCAGCCGATGCACACAGAGAGGTTGAGCGCGTACCCGAACTGCACACCCAGGAGCGGGTCGGGATCGCGTATCACGACGTCGCGCCCGTACTCGGCCTTGGCCTTCGCCTCGAGCCTGCGCAGGATGGGCGCGAGCTCCTCCTTCGTCAGCTCGCGGTAGTGGCGCTGCAAGAACTGGTCGACCGACAGGCCCGCGGCCCACTTCCGCACGGGCGCCATGGCGTACGCGAACGCCGACGCGCCGAGCGTCGCCCCGAGCACCTTCAGCGTCACGCGGCGCTTGTTCGGCTCAGCCATGGGACGACCCCCGCCGCTGGGTGACGCCGCGGTCGCCGGGAGGGAGCACCGGCGTCGACGGCTGAAATTTGGGGACGTGAGGATCGTGACAGTCGACGCAGTGATTCTTCTCACGCGGGCCGCGCGACAGGTCCCAGTGACCGCGGCCGCCGCCGTGCGCCGAGCGCTGGTAGCCGCGATACTGCGGCCCATGACACTGCGCGCAGAGCTGCATGGCCTCGCTCGTCGGTACGCTTCGTCCGTCGGCGAGCCCCAGCATGGGCGGCTGACCGCCGCGGTGACACGAGGCGCAGGTCAGACCTCCGTGCGAGAACGTCATCCCCACGTGAAATTCTCGCATTTCCGTGGTCGACGTCGGCACCGTGGTCTTCTCGCGCATCGAGTGGCAGGTCACACAGGGCGCCCGCTGCGGCTCGCCGCGCGCGTCCACGCCGCCGGTCTCGATCGAGACGAGCCGCGGCGGCTGGTGGATGGTCACCGGGAACACCGACGCCGACGGCGCGGGGCCGTACCTTCGCGGCTGCTGGGGCCGGTTGCACCCGACCACGAAGGTCGCGAGCAAGAGCGTCACGAGGTGCGATTGCACGCCAGCACGATGCGCAGGCGAGCGCGCGCTGGCCATGATGCGGATCATGGGCTGCGCGCGGGGCGAGGCGCAGGATGGCGCCGATGCCCATCGGTGGACTGGTGCTGACCCTCGACCCCGACCCCGCGCTGCGCGAGTCGATCCTCGCGGCGCTGACGGCCGACCCACGCCTGACGCTGGGTCAGCCGCTCGGCGTCCGCCTGCCCATGGTCGCCGAGACCCTCACGCTCGACGACGGCGACGCGCTCGTCCGGGAGCTCTCCGCGGCGCCGGGCGTGCTCTTCGTCGACGTCGTCTCCGTCGACTTCTCCGACCGCGAAGGCGAGGAGCCCCATGGACAGACGTGACTGGCTGAAGGCCTCCGCGCTCGGGGCCGCGACCGCGGCGGCGACCCGCCTCGCGGAGGGCGCGACCGACGGGAAGGCGCGCCTCGCCTCTCCGCATCGTCGCGAGGAGGGCGGCGTCGTATGGGACAAGGCTCCGTGCCGGTTCTGCGGCACGGGCTGCCACGTGCAAGTGGGCGTCAAGGACGGGAAGGTCGTGGCGGTCCAGGGAGATCAGCACGCGGAGGTCAACCGCGGACTGCTGTGCGTGAAAGGGTACCACGTCGGCCTCGCGCTCTACGGCAAGGATCGTCTCACCAAGCCGCTCCTGCGCAAGGGCGACAAGTTCGTGCCCATCTCGTGGGACGACGCGATCGAGCTCATCGCCAGGCGCGCGATCGCCAACCCGGCGGGCTTCGCCGTGTACGGCAGCGGTCAGTGGACCATCCCCGAGGGCTACGCGGCGCAGAAGCTCATCAAAGGGGGGCTCGCGAACAATCAGATCGATCCCAACGCGCGGCTCTGCATGGCCTCGGCGGTGACCGGCTTCTTGGCTACCTATGGCGTCGACGAGCCGGCCGGCTGCTACGACGATCTCGATCGGGCCGACGTCGTGATCCTGTGGGGCAACAACCCCGCGGAGATGCACCCGGTCCTCTTCTCCCGGTTGATCGACAGGCGCTCGCGCGGCGAGAAGGTCGTCCTGATCGATCTCACCACGCGCCACACGCGCTCGAGCGCCTTCGCCGACCACGTGATTTTGTTCAAACCAAACACGGACCTCGCGGTCGCCAACGGCATCGCGCACCTGCTCCTCGCGCGCGGCACGTACGACAAATCATTCGTCGACCGACACTGCTCGTTTCGTGCGCATGGCGCCGAGCCGACGCTCGAGGGCGAGGCGATCAGCTTCGACGACTACAAGGCCCGGATGGCCGCCTACACCCCGGAGAAGGTGCAGGAGCTCTCGGGGGTGTCAGCCGCCAGCGTCCGATTGCTGGCCGATCTCTTCGGCGATCCCGCGCTCCGGATCACGAGCTTGTGGTGCATGGGGATGAACCAGCACACGCGCGGCACGGCGATCAACTCGCTGGTCCACGGCGTACACCTGCTCAGCGGTCACTTCGGGAAGCCAGGGGACGCACCGACGAGCCTGACCGGCCAACCGTCGGCCTGCGGCACGGTGCGCGAGGTCGGGACGCTCGCGCACGGGCTGCCAGGCGGGCTCGTCGTCACCAACGAGCAACATCGCAAGCAGGCCGAGGAGATCTGGAACCTCCCGCCGGGCCGCATCAACCCGAAGCCCGGCCACCACACCGTCGAGCTGTGGAGACGCTTCTCGACGCCCAGGGAGGAGGGCGGCGACATCGACACCATCTGGGTGCAAGTCACCAACCCCGGCCAGTCGCTGCCCAACGTACACGCGCTCATCGACGCCAGCCGCAAGCTGTCTGACAAATTTCTCATCGTCTCCGACGTGTACCCGACCCAGACCGTCCGCCTCGCCGACCTCGTCCTGCCGTCCGCGATGTGGGTGGAGAAGAACGGGATGGTTGGCAACTCGGAGCGTCGCACGCAGCAGTGGTTCAAGATGGTCGAGCCGCCAGGCGACGCCCGCCCTGACTTGTGGCAGACGTTGGCGGTCGCGCGCAAGCTGTACGAGCTCGGCGTGCCGGGGATGAAGGACAAGGACGGCAAGTTCTTGTTTCACCTCGAGCGCGAAGGCAAGGAGGTGCCGTTCTGGGAGTACGAGCGCTTCTTCGATGTCAACGTCGACGAGGCGCTGTTCGAGGAGTATCGCCGCTTCACGCGCGCGAAGCACAAGGATCTCGCGCCCTACTCGGAGTACGTCAAGGCGAGGGGCCTGCGCTGGCCCGTGGTTCAGCAGCCCGATCAGACCTGGAGGGAGACCAAGTTCCGATTCGCCGAATTTGACGATCCTTACGTCAAGAAAGGCGCCGGGATAGAGTTCTACCACTCGACCACCAGGGACGGGCGCGCGCAGGTCTGGTTTCACCCGTACGAGCCGCCGCCCGAGTCACCGGACGACGAGTACCCCTTCTGGCTGTGCACCGGGCGCGTCGTCGAGCACTGGCACACCGGCTCGATGACCATGCGCATCCCGCAGCTGCACCGCGCGATGCCCCAGGCCTACGTCGAGATCAACCGTGACGACGCCCGTCGCCTCCGCATCCAGAGCGGCGACATCGTCACGCTCGAGTCCCGCCGCGGCAAGCTCGATCTGCCGGCCTGGATCGACGGTCGCGGGAGCCCCGTCGCGGGGAGCGTGTTCGTGCCGTTCTTCGATGAGACGCTGTTGATCAACCGCCTCACGCTCGAGGCGCACGATCCGTTCTCCAAGCAGCCTGACTACAAGAAGTGCGCGGTGAGACTGACCAGGCGCGCGCCCGACCCACGGAAGGCCCGATGAACGGAGGCGCGCCGTCCCAGGCTCCGCGCCGCCTGGCGCACGTGGCGGCGGCCCTGACGCTCGGGCTCGCGTTCGTCGGGTTCTTGCGCGGCGTGCGCGAGACCGGCCACCACGCGGCGAATCCGCCGCCGACGCTCGCCGCGTCCTACGCGCCGGCGCCCGGCTACGCCGAGCTCCGCGCGGTGCAGCGCGGGCCCAACGCTCGCCTCTACGACGGCGCCTTTCCGGCGCTCTCGCGCGGTCTCCCCGGGCCCGGCGCCTCGGTCGAGCAGCCGCCCGAGGCGCGGTCCGCCGCGGTGGCCGCTCGCGCCGCGCGCCGAGCCTACGACGGCGCGCCGCCGACGATCCCGCACGACGTCGACCAGCAGCGCGCTCCGGCGTGCCTGGCCTGTCACGAGTCGGGCGCGGTGGTGGCGGGCGAGGTGGCCAGGCGCATGAGCCACGCTCGACATGACAATTGCCTTCAATGTCACGTGGTGCGAGCCGACCCTCGCCCCGGGGCCCCATCCGTCCCCGCCCCTGACAACGGCTTCGTCGGGCTCACGAGCCCGCTCAGGGGGGCGCGCGCGTATGACGGCGCGCCGCCGACGATCCCGCACTCGACCTGGATGCGTGAACAGTGCGCGAGCTGCCATGGCCCCGCCGGAGCCCCGGGGCTCCGCTCGACTCACCCGCACCGCCAGAGCTGCACGCAGTGCCACACGCCCTCCGCGGGGCTCGATCAGCGCGAGCTCGCGGGGACCGCTGGGCCTGCGGGCTGGAGCCCGGTGCCGTGAGCTCGGGGCGCGTCAGTCGCAGAGGGCTGCTCGGACTGTCGAGTCGACCCTCGCGCGCCCACGCTCCGGAGGCGTTCTCGCTCGATGGGTTCTACCGCGCCCGGACACCGCCTGACGGCTCGCTGCCGACGTTCTCGCTGAGGGAGGGGCTGCCTGTCTTGCAGACCTCGAGCGCGGGGCTCGAGCGCGGCGGGGTCCGACCTCCGTGGGCGCCGACCGGGGCCGCGCGCCTCGACGGGGTGGTGCGCGTCCGCGAGTACGCTTGCCTCGCGCACCAGGGCGGCGCGTGCTCGGTGTGCGTGGAGCGTTGCCCAGAAGACGGCGCGATCACAGTGGTCGCGGGTCGCCCGACCGTCGTCTCCGAGCGCTGCACCGGCTGCGGCGGGTGTGTCGCGGCGTGCCCCGCGCCAGTCAACGGGTTCGACATCGTTCCGAGGGGTGCGTGACTGACGACGCGCCTCTGCCGCCGCTGCAGGACGTGGTGCTCGGCGCCGACGACGTCGCGGCGCTGCTCGACGACGTCGCTCGCGGGACCACGGTGCTCGGGCACGCGACCAAGGGCGGCGCCCGGGACCGCGCGGACCTCGCCGACGGATCGTTCGACGCCGCTGGCGCCAGGCTGCTGGCCGGAGAGGTGCTGGGGCTCCAGATTCGCTACCTCCACGACGGCAGAGAGTGGTGGGACACGTTCATCGCGCTCCCTGACGGCGGGTTTCGTCTGGTGCGGATCGAGCAGCGTCACGGGGTGACCTAGCTGGCCGCCGCGCGCGTCGCGGTCCGCGGCTCAGAACGACAGGGGAAGGTCGAGCTGCACGTACCGCGATCCAGCCTTCTTCAAGGGGTCGTCGACCGGGACGAAATAGGCCAGGCCAGGGCGCAGGATGGCGTCCCTCGACACAGCCACGTTGAGCCGCAACCCGGCGCCGACTGTCGTGTTGTCGCGCGCCGCGGCGCTCGCCTTGACCGCGGCGGGCGTCGACAGCCAGCGCTGATGGTGAGCCTCGAGCGACAGCGTCACGAGCGGGATGACCTGGTATCCAAGGTGCGCCGCGAGCGTCGAGTTGGTCCTCGAGCCGTCCTTGTCGACGAGGTCGCCCTTCACGCGTGTCAGCTGCAGCAAGGTCGCGTCGACCTGCGCGGTGAGCCCATCCTTGATCCACGCGACGCCCGCGCCGACCGTGACAGTCTGATGGTTCGTCGCGTAGAGCGCGTTGTCCATCCCCTGTCGGGCGGCGATTCCGGCGCCGAGCGCGGCTCGGGTCGAGCTGGCCGGGGTGTCACCTCCGCCGCCGCCCACCGGCGCGGTCGCCCCCACGAAGAGCGGCAAGCGCAGGCCCTTCGAGAGCTCGGGCGTGAACAGCGCGAACAGGAGCGGGTTCGTGACGGCCGCGCCCGAATCACCGGCGTCGGGCGTGAGGCCAACCCAACCCATGCGCCCATAGAAGCCCAGCTCCTTCAGCGCCTCGATCGGCTTGTAGCCCACGGTCGCCACCGGCGCGAACGTCTTCGCCCCCGTCTGCGTCGTGTACGCGAGATCGAGCCTCGCGAGGTTCGGCGCGACCGCCGGGCGCAGCAGGTAGGGCAACGAATACTTGGCCTTCTTCTCTGCGGCGGTCGGGGTCGTCTCGGGCCGAGCAGCAGGCGCCGTGTCGGCGCGCGCGAGCCCGACGAACGACACCACGAGGAGGGAGGAGAACAGTGTGTCACGAGGCCTCATGCCCCGCGACATAAGGCCAGCGTCAGCGGGCGCTCATGTTCCAGATCATGCCGCGACGATGCGCCTGCTCGACGGCGCGCCGTGCAGGATCGCGCCGAGCCGCGCCGGCTCCGGGACGACGAAGCCGTCGCGCGAGGTCGACAGGAGCCCGCGCTTCTGCCAGCGGCTGGCCGTGCGGATGGTGGTCTCGATGGTCGAGTCGACCAGCGCGGCGAGCTCGGCGCGGGACAGCGCCACGGGGATGACCCAGGAACCGTCGGGGAGCTGATCGCCGAAGCGCTCGAGCAGGTGCAGGAACAGCACGACCAGGCGCTTCTCGACCGAGCCGGCGCGCGCGATGCCGAGCTTCGTGTGCAGCGCGCGCGCGTGATCGGCCAGCGCGCGGATCATCCCGTTCGCGACCGCGAGATCTCGCTCCATCAGCTCGCGCACGATCGCGGTGTCCACCCGGGCGACCCACGTGTCGTCGACCGCAGCCACCGCGGTGACCGGGTAAGGGCCGCCGTCACACACCGCCAGGTTGCCGACCGTCTCCCGCGGGCCGAAGATCGCGAGGGCGGTGTCCTCCTCGTCGCTCGGCTGATGAACGCGTACGAGCCCCGAGGTGACGACGCCGAGCTGCGACGCGGACGCCCCCGCCTTGAAGACGGTCTCGCCGCGCGCGTACACGCGGTGAACGGCTTGCGCCGCGATCCGCTCGAGCAGGGCGAGACTTGCGCCGCCAAATGCGCGGGAGACGGCGAGCGCGCCGATCAGCGGCGGGGTTCGGGTCATGGCGCTCTCCGAAGCAGATGACGTGCCGGGGCGCGGGCGGGAGCCGCGCGGGGGCGACGCTTTGCGGGTGTGTCTGGTCATCTCTCTCACCTCGTGGGGAGGACACCGGACGCGCTGGCTCGACCGTCCAGTCCGTGCCTCGGGGCCTGCGCGCGGCTGCCTTCGTTCCAGGCGCTCAGCGCCTGTGGTCGTCGATCCTGTCGTACATGCCGCCGTAAGCGACGCCGCGGATCTGCCCGCTCGCCAGGAAATCGTGCGGAAAACCGCGCGGCGCCCGGCTCACCGCGTCGAGCCGCGCCATGTGCTCGGGCGACAGCGCGACGGCGCACGCGCCGAGGTTGTCGACGAGCTGCGCGTGCGTCCGCGCGCCCAGGATCGGCACCACGCAGGGGGCCATCTGGCGCGCCCACGCGATGGCCACCTGCGACGGCGTCGCGCCCAGCTCCTTCGCGACCGCCGCGACCTCGGCCGCGATGGCGAAGTTCTTCTCGGTGAGGCTCTTCGCCGTCCAGTCCGCGCGCCGCGTGTCGTCGGGGGCCCGTTTGTCCGCGTACTTTCCGGTCAAGAAGCCCGCCCCCAGCACGCCCCACGGCGTCACGCCCAGATCGAACGCGCGCGCCATCGGCACGAGCTCGCGCTCGGCGTCGCGGTCGATCAGGCTCCACTTGATCTGCAGGCCGACGAAGCGGCTCCACCCGCGCAGCTCCGCCATCGTGTTCGCCTGCGAGACGATCCACGCGGGCGCGTCGCTGATGCCGACGTAGAGCACCTTGCCCGAGCGCACGAGATCGTCGAGCGCGCGCATCGTCTCGTCGATCGGCGTGAGCGCGTCGTGCAGGTGTACCCAGTAGAGGTCGAGGTAGTCCGTGCCGAGCCGCTTCAAGCTCGTCTCCAGCGACTGCACCAGGTTCTTCCTGTGGTTGCCGCCCGCGTTCGGATCACCGGGTCGCGTGCAGATCGAGTACTTGGTCGCGACCACGAGCCGCGCGCGCTCGCTGGCGACGAACTCTCCGACGAGCCTCTCGGACGAGCCGTTGGTGTAGTTGATGGCGCTGTCGATGAAGTTGCCGCCCTGCTCGATGAAGGCGTCGAACTGGCGCTTGCTCTCGTCGCGCGACGCGCCGAAACCCCACTCTTCGCCGAACGTCATCGTCCCGAGCGCGACCTCGGACACCCGCAGCCCCGATCTGCCGAGCAGCTTGTATCGCATCGGCCGCGCTTACCTCGACGCGCGCCGCGCGGCCACGGCTCACCGGACCGATGGCAAGGCGCCGCGATTCGAGGTAAGGGCGCGCCCCGATGCCCCGCGCGCAGAAGCCCGCCGCCGAGCCGTCGCCCGTGCGGCGCGCTGGCACCGTCGCGCTCGTCGGCCGCCCCAACGTCGGCAAGTCGACGCTGATGAACGCGCTGCTCGGCGAGGCGCTGTCGATCGTGTCGCCGACCGCGCAGACGACGCGGCACCGCATCCTCGGCGTGCTCCGTCACGGCGACGCCCAGCTCGGCCTGCTCGACACCCCGGGGCTGCACGCGCCGAAGACACGCCTCGGCAAGGCGATGAACCACGCGGCCGAGGGCGCCGCCGACGACGCCGACGTCGTCGTGTTCGTGACCGATCCTCCGAAGACCGATCCTTACCGCGCGAACCCCGACGATCTCAGGTGGCTCGCCGCGCTCCGCGCGAAGCACGTCGTGCTCGCGATCAACAAGGTCGACAAGGTGCGCCCGCGCGAGCGCCTGCTGCCGCTGCTCGCCGAGCTCGGGCAGGTGAAGGGCGTCGAGGCGTTCGTGCCGATCTCCGCCGAGAAGCGCGGCGGGCTCGACCGGCTGCTCGACGAGCTCTGCGCGCGCCTGCCCGAGGGCAACGCGCTGTGGGACGACGACGCGCTCACCGATCGCCCGGTCAAGTTCTGGGTCGCCGAGTACGTGCGCGGCGCGGTGCTCGAGATCGCGCGACAAGAGGTGCCCCACGCGACCGCGGTCAGCGTCGAGCGCTACGACGAGAGCGGGACCATCCCTCGCATCTACGCGACGATCCACGTCGAGCGCGAAGGACAGAAGGTCATCCTCGTCGGCAAGGGCGGCCTCGGCATCAAGCGCATCGGCACCCGCGCGCGCCAGCGCGTCGAGCACCTGCTCGGGCACCGCGTCCACCTCGAGCTGTTCGTGCGCGAGACGCCCGGCTGGGTCGAGAACGCCGCGATGCTCGTCGAGCTCGGCTACGAAGAGACCCACAAGCCGTGACCAAGCACCGCTCCCTGCGCCACGCTCCAGAGTTTCCCCCCGGCTCGGCCGAGCGCGGCCCGCGCGCGCTCGTCGCCGTCGTCGGTCGGCCCAACGTCGGCAAGAGCACGCTCTTCAACCGGTTGACCGGCACGACGGCGGCGATCGTCCACGACGAGCCCGGCGTCACGCGCGATCGCCACTACGCCGACGCCTTCGTCGGAGGCCGCGCCTACACGCTCGTCGACACCGGCGGGTTCGATCCCGAGAGCGACGATCCGATGAAGATGGGCATCGCGCGCCAGGTCGACGTCGCGGTGCTCGAGGCCGACGTCGTCATCTGCGTGTTCGACGCGACGACGGGCCTCGTCGACGCCGATCGACGCGCCGTCAAGCTGCTGCGAAAAAGCGACAAACCTATCATCTACGTCGCGAACAAATGCGACTCGTCGCTCACCGAGGCCGAGGCTCAGGATCTGTACCGTCTCGGCGTGGAGCGCATCATCGGCGTCTCGGCGCTGCACGGCCGGGGCATGCACGAGCTCGACGCCGCGATCGAGCGCGCGCTGCCACCCGAGGCGCCGTTCGAGGGCCCCGCGCCCGCCGACGATCTCGTCCGCGTGGCGATCATCGGCAAGCCCAACGCCGGCAAATCCTCGCTGGTCAACCGCCTGTCGGGAGCGGAGCGCGTGCTCGTCGACGACCGCCCCGGCACCACGCGCGACGCGATCGACACCCTCGTCGAGCTCGGCGGCCGCAGGTACGTGCTCGTCGACACCGCCGGCATCCGCCGCAAGGCCAAGGTCACGAAGGAGGGGAGCGTCGTCGAGGCCGTCAGCGTCCTGCACGCCGTCCGCGCGATGGAGCGCTGCGACGTCGTCGTCCTGATGTGCGACGCCGCCGAGGGCGTGGCCGAGCAAGACGCCAAGATCCTCGGGCTCGCGGTCGATCGCGGGCGCGCCGTCGTCGTCGCGCTCAACAAGAGCGATCTGCTCGACAGAGACGCTCGAAAGCGCGCAGAGGAGCAGGCCAAGGAGAAGCTCGCGTTCGCGCCGTACGCGCCGCTCCACGCGCTCAGCGTCGAGAAGAACCGCGGCGTGAAGGCGCTGCTCGAGCTCGTGACCAAGGTCCACGACGGCTACGTGCAGCGCGTGTCGACCGGGCAGCTCAACTCGTTCTTCGAGGAGGTGCTGAAGACCCACCCACCCCCGACCCAGGGCGGCAAGGCTCCGCGCTTCTATTTCATCACGCAGGCCGAGACGCGCCCGCCGCTGTTCGTCGTGATGACCAACGCGCCCGAGTCGATCCACTGGAGCTACCACCGCTACGTGGCCAACCAGCTGCGCAAGCGCTTCGGGTTCGTCGGCGTGCCGATCCGCATCCGCTACAAGGCCCGTCGCAAGGCCTGGCGCGGCAAGGAAGGCCCCGACGTCGAGATGACCGACAAGACCTCGTGACCGGTTCGCGCTAGGTCGCAGGTCGGCGTTCGACGTGCTCGAGCTGCTGGAGCGTCGCCCGGACGAGGTCGAGCGGAGGCGTGAGGCGTGCCGGGCGTCGAAGGTCGAACGCGAGCTGGACGCGGCGCTCCCGTGATCGCCGTGGCGAATTCTGAACGCGTGTCCCGTTTCCGTTGACGGGCTCTCTCGCGCGTTGATAGCGTCCGCTCTCGCACGAGGGCACGGTGAAAGACGATCGCGGCATCGGAAGCTGTCTCGCAGGCTTGGCGCTCATCGGGACGCTGGTGGTCTCCACCGGCTGCGGGGGCACGCTGTATGCGGTGTCGGCCAGCTCCGCGAGCTCGAAGGTCGAAGAGGCCAAGGCGGTCGGCGCGGAGCAGCTCGCGCCGTACGAGTACTACCTCGCGGTCGAGCACCTGAAGAAGGCGTCCGAGGAGGCCTCCCAGGCCGTCTACGGCGACGCCGTAGAGCTCGCCTCCGACGCCGAGAAGTTCGCCGACAAGGCCATCCGCCTCGCCCGCGACGCGCACAAGGGGGCGGGCCGATGAGGGCCAGGCTGAAGCTCCTCATCGTCGGCGCGCTCGCGACGTCGGCCGCCCAGATCGGCTGTCAGAGCGACACGATCGCCCGCGGCCGCATCGAGGGTCTCGAGAAGATCGTCAAGCAGGCCAAGGACAACGGCGCCGTGCGCTGCGCGCCGCGCGAGCTGGCGATGGCCGAGTCCCACCTCAGGTTCGCGACGATCGAGCGCGAGCAGGGCGTGATGAGCCGCGCCAACTTCCACCTCGAGTACGCGGCGGTCAACGCGCAGGCGGCCTACGACATGTCGCCGCCCCAGTACTGCGCCGAGCGCGGCTTCGTGATCCAGCCCAAGGTCGGCGACAAGGACGGCGACGGCTACCTCGATCCCGAGGACAAGTGCCCCGACGAGCCCGAGACCTGGAACGGCTTCGAAGACGAGGACGGCTGCCCCGACGATCCCGACACCGACTCGGACGGGATGCCCGACTCGAAGGACACCTGCCCGCTCGATCCCGAGGACAAGGACGGCTACCTCGACGGCGACGGCTGCCCCGAGCCCGACAACGATCTCGACGGCGTGGTCGACCTGAAGGACAAGTGCGTCAACGAGCCCGAGGATCCCGACGGCTTCGAGGACGAGGACGGCTGCCCCGATCCCGACAACGACAAGGACAAGGTCCTCGACGTCGACGATCAGTGCCCCCACGAGCCCGGCGATCCCACCGCCGAGAAGAAGGGCTGCCCCAAGGCCTCGCTCGTCATCGTGACGGACAAAGAAGTGAAGATCATGCAGCAGATCCACTTCGAGTTCGACAAGGACAAGATCCGCCCCGAGAGCTTCAAGATCCTCGAGGCCGTGGCCGACGTCCTGCGCAAGTTCCCGAACATGAAGCTCGAGATCCAGGGCCACACCGACAGCAAGGGCTCGGCCGCGTACAACAAGTCGCTGTCGGATCGCCGCGCGAAGGCCGTCCGCAAGCACCTGGTCGAGAAGGAGAAGATCGACGGCGCGCGCCTGACGGCGGTCGGCTACGGCATGGAAGTGCCCCTCGTGCCCAACGACACCCCGCTCAACCGCGCGCTGAATCGCCGCGTCCAATTCATCCGCACCGAAGCGAAGTGACAGCGCGGCGCCGATAGCGGCGCGTGGATCGGCGTTTGGGTGCTCGCCGTACTGGAGTACGGCTGCGCGCCGCAAACGCCGACCACGCTTGCTCTCGACGCCGCACTGCACTTCGCTTGCGCCTTGCCTACCCGGACCTTGGGCCCACGCGGGGTCCAGGCGGGTGGCGGGTGGCGGGTGGCGGGGTGTTGAATGGTGACGCGCGTGAGTGGGAGCTTTGTGCGACTCGTGGGCGCGGCGCCTGCGGGCGGCGTGGCGCCTCAGCGGCTCCAGACGAAGGTTAGCGGCAACTTGAACATCAGGCCGACGGTCAACGCCGTCCCCTCACCCAGCGTGGTCGTCGAGCGCAGGTAGAGCGGGCCGTAGAAGCCTGTGACTTGTGGCCCGCCGCCGACGCCGGGGCGCACCGCCCAGCCCGCGGCGAGGCCGCTCAGCTCGCTGCGTGCCTGCGCCTCGCCGTAGAGCGCGGGGCGGCCGACGAAGCGGCCCTGCTCGACCGGGACGACGCCTAGATTCACGCCGACAGCCTCTCTCGACATCACGATGAGGTCATCCCTGTGGCTGTTCTCGCTCGTGCCGTAGGCGAGCGACAGCTCCGCGCCCACGCGCGAGACGCCCACGCCGTCGTTCGTCGCGCCGCCGCCGATGAACGGCCCGGGCGACACTGTCATGACGCGCTCGCCTGGATCGGCTGGTATCGTCAGCTCCTCGCGAGAGAGATCGGCGGGCGCCTCACGCGGGCGCGCGACGCCGGGCGCGTTCGTCTGACCATGCCAGACGACACAACCCTGTGACGCGAGCGTCGCC
>CAUJFL010000343.1 GCA_963169165.1 Myxococcota bacterium
TCATCGTGTGTGTGGCGGCGCTCGGCGTCGTCGGGTTGAGCGCGTGCGTCGACGGAGAGGACACGAGCGACGCCGCCAGCGCGGGCGCCGCGGGCAAGGTCGGCGTCGCGGGCGCGAGCGGCGCGGGGACGGCCGGACACAGCGGCGGCGCGAACGCGGCCGGCAAGGCGGGCGCGAGCGGCGCCGTCGCAGGCGGCGCGGGCGGGACCGCTGGCGCGGCCGGTAAGGCGGGCACGGGCGGCTCGGCGGTCGGTGGAAACGCGGGGACGGGCGGCGCGGGAGCCGCTGGCAAGGCGGGCGCGGGCGCGGGCGGCGCGGGCGCGGGCGCGGGCGGCGCGGGCGGCTCGTCCGGTGGCGGCGCGGGTGCGGGTGGGGGCGCGGGCAGCGGCGGCGCGCCGTCGAGCGCTTGCCTCGAGGAGGCGGCGTACGCGTCGCTGCTGACGCTGTCGACCGCGGCGCTGTGCGTGACGCGCGTCGTGACCACTGACTCGTCGGTGTCGGGCACGACCCCGTCGTGGGGTGCGCACGGTGGCCCGCTCACGTCCTCGTCATCGCCGAGCAAGCCCACCGAGGTCGAGCTCGTCAGGTGGAAGCTGCCGACGACGGCGGTGGGCGCGGCGACCGCGGACAAGACGACAGTGAAGCCCTCTGGCTTGCCGGGCGGGATGATCTTCTGGGGCGCGGCGGTCGACGCGGCCCCGCTCGACGGAACGCTGCTGTCGTACTCCACGCCGGGCGGCGCGTTCGCCGGCGAGGTGCTGTTGTTCTCGAGCGACGGCGCGACCGAGAAATCGCGCGCGCAGGTGAACGGCTTCTTCTCCGGCGTCGCGCTGCCGGGGGCCACGCCGCGCCTCGTGTACACCGGGCTCTCCACGCTCGCGAGCGTCGCGCCCGCGGGCGTGCAAGCGGGTCTGTGGGCCGGCGACTACTGTGGTGGTCTCGTCTCCGCGTGCGCGCCGACGACCCACGTCGGCGCCTGGGGCACGGCCTCGGGACCCGTCGTCACCGACGGCGCGGGCGCGGTGTTCGTCGATCAGAGCACGTTCGGCGGCGACCACGAGATCCGCGGCTTCACCGCCGACGCGCTGAGGACCACGACACCCGGCGACGGCGCATCACTGCGCAAGAACACCAACTTCCTCTCTTCACAGGCCGCGATGGGCCCATCCGGCGGCGACGAGGGGTGGCTGTTCGTGGCCGAGAGCGATCCGGCGACGTTCGCCGCGCTGCCCGTCTCGGCCGTCCGGTACTCAGCAGGCTCACCGGTCGCGGGCGCGACGGTGTCACCCGCGATCTCCCCGGCGAAGGCTGGGGCGTCGCTCGCCCTGTTCGGTGACGGCGCGTCGCTGTGGATCGCGGTCGACACCGCGACCGGCGGCGCGTTCGTCGAGGTGCGCCGCAAGTAGCGCGCGGCGTCGCGTGGCGGGGCCGCCGCTGGGCGGTCCCGTCAGGCGGGCAAAGTGTGGAACCTGACCCGCGGGCACACGCCCGGATCACTTGGCAACGGAGACGGACGCGAACACCAGCCGCCCGCTCGCGGCCTGCCACGACAGCGGCGGGGCGTCGTCGTTGGCGAACCGCACCGAGTAGCGAGGATCCCCCGCCAGCGACGCAGCTCCGTCCGGCAGCGCGAGCGCGACGCGGTAGGTGCCCGGCGCGGCGCCTGTCGGCACTGTCAGCGCGCCCGTCACCGTCGTGTCGGTCCCCGCGCCCCAGCGCCGCGGATCCACGCCCGCGAGCGCCTGCTCGGCGACGACCGCGCCGCCCGCGTCGAGCAGCGAGAGCTTCACGGGGCGCGGGTTGAACAGCTCGCCGAAGCCCGAGTTGTGGACCATGAACGTGACCGCGAGCGCCGCACCAGCCTTCACGCTCACCGGCACCGTCGCGCTCTTCAGCGAGAAGCGATAGCCGAGCCGCCGCGAGATCTCGTCGTGACAGCCGCCGGCCTTCCAGCGATCGATCACGTCGCCGAAGTAGTCGTGGTTGAGGTGGTTGGTGTGCAGCTTGGCCATCTCCGCGACGGCGCTGGGGCACAGTGATCGCGCGTGCAACGCGCACGTCTCGCCGCCGGTCGGGACGAACGCGCCCTCGCTCGCGATGTAGTCGAGCTCTTGTGACAGCGGCCAGCCGCTCCCGGCGTAGGTGCCGACGTCGTCGGGAGACGACAGAAAACAGTCATTCAGGTGGCCGACGCGCGCGACGTTTGACCCATCGAACGCGTTCGCCGACGTGAGCGGCGCCGAGAACATCGCGCGCTTCGCGTCTGGCGTTCGGATGTACACCATCCGCGTGGTCGGCACGGCCGCGAGGATGGCTTCCATGATCACCTTCTTGTTGGCAGGCGTATCGAGCCCGTTGCTGCTCGTGTGCCACTCGCCCCAGCCGCCGATGAAGCCAGGGTCGACCACGTCGATCACGTCGGCGTTCTTGGTCCAGATGGGCTTCATCTGCGCGACGTGCGACAGCACCTGCGCGAGCGGCGCGTCGCACCCGTACTGCGCCGGGCACCCTGACTCGGGGCCGTCGTTGTAGGCGACGCGCGGGTTGACCTTGAGCCCGGCGGCGCGCGCGTCGTCGAACATCTGCTGGATCTCGGCCAGGAACGCGGCGTCGAAATCCTTGCTCTTGAAGGCGGACGCGAGGATGCGGCCGAACACCAGCGTGCGGGGCGGCGAGCCCGTCCGCAGCGCGGCGAGGCCCCACATGTCGTCGTGTCCACGGAACGCGTGAAACCCGCGCTCCGGGTTTGGGAAATCCGCGTTCGACGCGGTGTAGGTCAGCGTCGTCGTCGCGCTCGCGCCGCCGCTGCCCGCGCTCGCGCCGCCGCTGCCCGCGCTCGCGCCGCCGCTGCCCGCGCTCGCGCCGCCGTTGCCCGCGCTCGCGCCGCCGCTGCCCGCGCTCGCGCCGCCGTTGCCCGCGCTCGCGCCGCCGTTGCCCGCGCTGCCGCCGCCGC
>CAUJFL010000344.1 GCA_963169165.1 Myxococcota bacterium
CGCGGAGGCGCCGTCCTCGCCGACCGCGGACGATCGCGCCGCCACCACGCCGCCCGCCTCATCGACGAGGCCGTGGACCGCCGCGAGCGCCGTCGTCTCCCGCCTCGCGATGGCCTGGACCAGGGACCACGACAGCGCAAACCCCGGCGGCACCGGCAAGCCGGCGCGCAGGGCACGAGCGAGCGAGCTCGCCTTGCCGCCGAAGACCTGCTCGTCGAGCGCGTCCTCGAGCGCCGCGGGGCTCACGAGAGGACCGTGACGGTGCCCGCGTCGCCGTCGACCCTCACGCGCGCGCCGTCCTTGATCAAGGACGTCGCCTCGCGGGTGCCGACGACGCCCGGGATGCCGTACTCGCGGGAGACGACCGCCGCGTGGCAGAGCTGGCCGCCACGATCGGTGACGATCGCGCCGAGCAGCGGCAGGATGACGTTGAAGTACGGCGACGTCGCGCGCGCGACCAGCACGTCGCCCTGCTGGACTCGGATGAAATCAGCGTCGTCCTTGACCAGGCGCGCCGTGCCCTCGTAGGCGCCGGGGCTGACGGGGAGGCCCTTGACCGACGTCTCCGTGCGGTTCGCCTCGGGCTCGGTGAACAGCGCCTCCAGGAACGCGATGACCGCTCTGTGCGTGCGACGCCCCCGCTCGGGGAGCCACTCGGCCGGTGGCGGACCGGACGGCGGCGCGCCGAGCCATGGCGGGACGTCGGGATCGCTCGTGCTCCGCGTCGTTCGCCACTCGACGCGCGCCGCGATCTCGTCGCGCGTGACGGACGGGGTGCCGCGGAGCATCGCGGTGAGCTCGTCGCAGCTCGCGTCGACCGCGTGCTCCGGGGCGTCGAGCTTGCCCGCCTCGGCGAGGCGACGACCGGCTTCGAGCAGCGCCACCCGCGCGATGCCGGTCGCCCAGCCATCGGAGAAGTGGCCTCGCTCGTCGCGCAGTCGGTTGATCGCGCGAGCCTCGGTGAGCAGCGCGTCGAAGGTTCCACGGTGCGCCTCGGGGATCGCCTCGCGGAGCCTTCTCACGCGGTCGGCGGCGTCTCCGCTGTCACCGGCCCGTTCTCCTCGGACCGCCGCCTGGATCGTGCGGACGAGGAGCTCGGGCATCTCGCGGGCGCACTTGCTGCTGACGTCGTAGCCGAGGCAGCGCAGCCCGACGAGGTCGAGGTACGCGCGCGCGAGCTCGCCGAGCTCGTCACTTCGCCCAGAGAGCGCGTCGAGGGCCGCGCGGGGCTCTCCGTCGAGCGTGGCGCGCGCGTCGGCGTCCTCGCGGATGGCCTTGGCCAGCGCGAGCAGCTCGGCGTGCGCGGCGCCCAGCGAGATCTCGCTCGAGCCGCGCAGCGCCTGCAAGATCTCTCCGGGGCGCTTGCCGGTCCAGGCCTGGACCTGCGCGAGCAGATCGCCGACGGGCACTGTGCAGGTCGCGGTGAACTGGTGGTGCTGCTTCAGCATCGCCCGAGCGTGCGCGCGGCACGCGTCCAGGTGCGCGCACAGCGCCTCGTCGGAGAGCGCGCGCACGTCGACGGCCTGCAGCGCCCGGTGGCGCGCGACCGACGCCGGCTTCACCTCCTCGTCCCAGCGGCGCAGATCGTCGCGCCAGAGCCGCCCCTCGATCGCCTCGTGCGCGGTCTGGATGCGCCGACGCATCGACGGCAAGAGCCGCGTCAACAGCTGCAGCACCAGCTTGGGAGGAGGTCCCTTGGCGCCGGGCGGCGCGCCGAAGGCCACCGCGCGCGTGTAGGCGAAGCCGTTCACGAAGCGAGGCTCGAGGTGGCTCAACATGCCGCCGTAGCGCGCCATCCCCTCGGCGAACCCCTCCGAGAACCCGCCCATGGCGCCTTGCAGGAACGTCGTCGTCGGCCGCGGAAAGTGAACGCTCTCGAGCTCCCACGCTCCAGGCCCCGGCGCCTCGAACGTTCGCTGTGTGGTCTTCCCCATGCTCGAAGCTTAGGGGAAAGGCCCTGCGCGCGGCGCCATGATTTTCGTCACCGGTCCGGCGCAGGCACGCGGCCCGGTCCGGCGGTCGGCTCCTCGAAGGAGAGCCGCTTCGTCAGGTCGGGAAGCTCGGCGAGGCGCGCGCCCACCTCGGCGGCGCTGTCGGCGGTGGTCGTGACCGACAGCGCGAAGCACCGGCGGATGCTCGCGCCCCACGCGAGGTAGCGACCGACGATCGCGTGGCTACCGACCCGGCCGGGCGTGACGACGCTGAACGCGTGGCTGTCCCACGCCGACAGCACCGCGTCGGCGCGATCGATCGCCGCGTCGTCCTCGATGGGCAGCGTCGGATCGTCCCGGCGCGCGAGGGCCTCGCATCGGTCGCGGTTGACCGCGTGCTCCTCGCGAAACAGCTTGAACCTGAGCACGGTCGACGTCGCCGGGTGTCGCGCGACCAGCCACGACGAACGGTGGTCGTCGATCTTCCACGCCGCGCCGTCCGGCAGCTGGAGCCACGCGTCGTGGCGCCTGGAGTGGAACCTTCCCCACGGGCCCGACCAGCCGACGCGCGCGCTGGTCGAGGGAGGGGGCGCCGCGGCGCTCGAGGTCGGCGCTGGCGACGGCGAGAGCGCGGGCGGCGTCGAACACCCCGCGCAAGCGAGCGAGACCAGCAGGACGGTGCGGGCGCGCGTGCTCATCGGAGCCTCACATACAGGGCGCCGTCTCCGCCGTCCTCGGCGAGCGCGGTGCAGAACGCCGCGACCCGCGCGCGCTCGCGCCCCTGGCTGAGCCACGCGCCGATCTCGCCGCGGAGCACGCCGTGGCCGCCGGGCGACCGGTGCCCCTTGCCGTGACTGACGAGCAGCGTGCGCTCGCCGCGCGCCGCCGCGTCGGCGATCCGCCGCTCGAGCGCCTCGCGCGCCGCGACGGCGTCGAGGCCGTGAAGATCGAGCGTCCCGTCGATCGGCAGCTCCCCGCGCCGCAGCCGACGCGCGAGCGACACGTCGACGTCGACCCGCCGCCCCTCGATGCGCCGCCCGTCATCCGAGAGCTCGAAGCGGCCGTCACCGCCCTCCACGAGGCGTCGGAGCCGCGCCATCGCCTCTTCGTGCTGCGCATCGGGGCTCGCTCCGGTAGGCGCCGAGGGGGTCTTCGCCGCTCGCGGCAGGCGCTCGACGCCGTAGAGCAGCTGCTCGAACGTGACGTCGGTCGGTGAGGGCGGGGGAGGCGCCGGGTACGGCGTTCTTGTATTGTTTGTTGGCTTTGCAACGCTCGCGACGCCCGCGAACGGACGGAAGAACGGCGCCTCCTGCCGCGCGGTCGGCCGACGCGCCTTCTTCTTCACCGCGCCTCGTTCTTCAGCGCGCGCAGCCTCACGAGGATGGCCTCGATCGCCGAGAGCTGACCGTCTTCGAAGTGCCAGTCAGGATCCTCGAGCTCGGGAAAATCATGCGGATTTCGGATGTCCTCGGGCGTCAGGTTCGGCTTGAGGCGTCGCGCGAGGTCGAGCACCTTCTTCTTCTGGAGGGTGTGCTGCGCCTCGAGCTCGCCCGCGATGAAATCGATGGTGTCGTGGTCGAGCTTCATGCGCCCCTCACCGCAGCGACCAGCCCGTCCGCGTCGCCCGCGTCGACCTCGGTGAACAGCCCGCCGGTGGGTGACACCGCGAGCGCCGCGCCGACCTGCGGGCAGACGCCGAGGCAGTGCGTGCGCGACACCCAGACGCGCGAGACGAGCCCGCCTCGCGTGACCGCGCGCTTCAGCGCGTCGTACAGCGCGCGGCCGCGGGCGCCGCACCCCGCGCCGAGCGGATCGTGGAGGTCGCGCGCGTTCGTGCAGACGAACAGGTGCGCTGAGCTGGGTCGAAACGGCGCCGGTCGCACGCGACTTCCCCTGCCACGTCGGGCGCTCGACGGGTAGCCCCGCCGTCGGGTTGCGGCGCGCGATCGCGTCCGCTACGAGCCGCCGGCGATGGGTGCGCCTCGTGTCGTCGTGCTCGGCGCGGGCCTCACGGGCCTGTCGGCGGCGATCGAGCTCGGGCGCCTCGGCCTGCCATCGAGGGTGCTCGAGCGGGCTTCGCGGGTCGGCGGGCACGCCGTGACAGAGGTCGATCGAGGGTTCTCGTTCGATCGCACGGGGCACCTGTTGCATCTGCGAGATCCCGACGTGCGCGCCGACGTCCTGCGGTGGATAGGCGACGACCACCTGACGGTCTCGCGACGCAGCTTCGTCTACTCGCACGGCGTCTACACGCGCTACCCGTTCCAGGCGAACACCTTCGGGCTGCCGCCTGCCGTCGCCTACGAGTGCGTGATGGGGTTCCTCGACGCGCGGTCGAGATCGCACCCGCCGGCGCGCGACTTTCGCGAGCACTGCCTGCAGGTGTTCGGCGAGGGCATCGCGGCGCACTTCATGATCCCCTACAACGAGAAGCTCTGGGGCGTCGCCGCGACCGAGATCACGGCCGCGTGGTGCCAGCGCTTCGTGCCGGTGCCGCGCGTCGAGGACGTGATCGCCGGGGCGGTCGGCCTCCACGATCGCGAGCTCGGCTACAACGCGTCGTTCGTGTATCCGCGCCGCGGGATCGGCGCGCTGCCCGAGGCGATGGCGCGCGAGGTGCCCGGGATCGAGCTCGAGCGCAAGGTGGTCGCGGTCGACTGGCGCGCGCGGCGCGTGGTGGCGCGAGGAGAGGCGGTCCCCTATGAGCGGCTCGTCTCGACGCTGCCGCTCGACGTGCTCGGGCGCGCGCTCGTCGATCCGCCGGACGTCGTGCGGGACGCCGTCGCGAAGCTCCGGTGCACGAGCCTGTCGTACCTCGACGTCGCGCTGAGGCGGCCCATCCTGCGCGATCTCCACTGGGTGTACGTGCCCGCGCGCGAGCTCCCGTTCTATCGGATCGGTTGCTATTCGAACTTCTCGCCCGACGTCGCCCCCCCGGGAAAGAGCAGCCTGTACGTCGAGCTGTCGGAGCGCGGCCCGGTCGACGAAGCGGCCGTCACACGGGCGCTCGACGGGCTCGTCACGATGGGGCTCGTCGCGTCGCGCGACGACGTCGAGTTCGTCCGCGCGCGGACCCTGTCGCACGCCTACGTGATCTTCGATCACGACTACTACGGCGCCCTCGCGGTGCTCGAGCCGTTCCTGCGCGAGCAGGGGATCGTGTCGACCGGTCGCTATGGCGGCTGGAACTACTCGTCGATGGAAGACGCGCTCCTCTTCGGGCGCGCGGCGGCGCGCGAGCTCGCGGGCGACCCGCGATAAGTAGTGCGGCGGAGGCTCGTTCGACGGCGCGTCGTCGGCCCCGTCGAGGCGCTCGCGCAGCCGCGCCACCTCCTGCACCAGCCGATCGATCGCGCGGCGCTGCTCGATGATCACGCCGTCGAGCTCGTCGAGGAGCCGGGCCTGGTGCGTGTAGCGGATCTCGAGCTCGGTGAGGCGCGCCTCGACGTCTCGCATCAGCGCCCTCGGAACTGCATCTTCGGCTGCGGGATCACGCCCGAGCGCTTCAGCATGTCGGTCGCCTCCTTCGCGAGCAGCGGGTGGACGCGCTTCTGCACGAAGATCCCGAGGAACTGCGGGTTCTGCTCGGAGAGCTTGCGGAGCGCGTGCCTGGCGGTCTTCATGTCGTTGAGCGCGGCCGACACGAACGCGCGCGCGCGCCACAGTTGCAGGGCCATCTCGCCGAGCGAGGGATCGTTCGGATCGAACAGATCGAGCGTCTCCTTCGCCTTCTTCGCCTGGCCCGTGCGGCCCCACGCCTCGGCCACGACGGCGGCCATCACCGCGCGCGCCTTCGCGTCCTCTTGCCTCGACAGCTCGATGTGATCGACGAGCGCGCGCGCCTTGTCGACGTCGCCCTTCGACAGGTGGATGAGCGCGCGCTGGAAGCGGACCTGATCGCCCTCGGCGGGCAGCGCCTTGCTGACGTCGATGCCCTCGAGCACGCCGAGCGCGCCGTCGGGATCGTCCTGCATCAACAGCTGCGCGCGCGCGAGCGCCGCCGCGAGATCGGTCTTCTTGAAGCCCTCGAGCTTCTCGAGCGCGGCCTTGCGGCCCTCCTTGTCGTCGAGCTTCGCCGAGCCGAGGATGCTGGCGACGGCCTTGGTCTTGTTGAGCCGCGCGAGCGCCCACCACGCGAGCCCCGCTGCCGCGAGGGTCAGCGCGCCCGCGACCGCGTAGCCGATCCAGTGGTTGAAGAACGCCGCGATCAGCCACACCGCGATCAGCGGGAGCCCGAGCCGCATCCCGACGTCGCGCAGGATCCGCCGCTGGTCGGGCATCGCGGGCTTGTCGGCGGCGGGCGTGGAGGGCGGCGGCGGGACCGATTTCTTGCTGTCTGACTTCTTGGCCAAGCGGGCGCCCACCTACCACAGCCCGTCGCCGAGGCGCCCCGCGATCGATTTTGGGCACATCGAGCTTGACGAGGAGGACCTCGGACCCGAAAGTTCGCACGCGAAATTTCTCTGACTGAAATTTCGTGAACACGTTTCACTCCAACGTAGAGGGACGGACCAAGATGGGCAGCGAGCTCCGATTCGATGGCAAGGTCGCGATCGTCACTGGCGCAGGCAACGGGCTCGGGCGCGCGCACGCGCTCCTGCTCGCCAGCCGCGGCGCGAAGGTCGTGGTGAACGATCTGGGTGGCGGTCACACGGGCGACGGCAAGGGCACCGCGGCGGCCGACAAGGTGGTCGAGGAGATCAAGGCCGCGGGCGGCGCGGCGGCGGCCAACTACGACAGCGTCGAGGACGGCGACAAGATCGTCCAGACGGCGATGGACGTGTTCGGCGGCGTCGACATCGTCATCAACAACGCCGGCATCCTCCGCGACGTCAGCTTCCAGAAGATGACCGACGCCGACTGGGACCTCATCTACCGAGTCCACGTCCGCGGCGCGTACAAGGTCACGAAGGCCGCGTGGGATCACATGCGCGACAAGGGCTACGGCCGCGTCGTGTTCACGTCGTCGGCGGCCGGCATCTACGGCAACTTCGGCCAGGTCAACTACGCGATGGCCAAGCTCGGGCTCGTCGGCATGGCCAACGCGCTCGCGATCGAGGGCTCGAAGAAGAACGTGCGCGTCAACGTCATCGCGCCGATCGCCGGCTCGCGCATGACCGAGACGGTCCTGCCGAAGGATCTGCTCGAGGCGCTGAAGCCCGAGTTCGTGAGCCCGCTCGTCGCCTGGCTCTGCCACGAGTCGATGCAGGACACGGGCGGCCTGTATGAGGTCGGCGGCGGGTTCATGGGCAAGCTCCGGTGGGAGCGCGCGGTCGGCAAGAGCTTCCGCATCGGCCGTCCGCTGTCGATCGAGATGGTCGCGAAGGAGTGGGCCGCCATCAACGATCTGTCGAAGGCGACCAAGCCGAAGGACATCACCGCGTCGATGGCGCCGATCATCGACAACCTCGGCACGAAGGAGTCGAAGGGCGGCAACGAGTTCATCGACGTCGACGAGGCGCTCGGGTACGAGATGCCCGAGGCGAAGAGCAGCTACAGCGAGCGCGACGTCTCCACCTACGCGCTCGGCGTCGGCGCCGCGCGCGATCCCAACGACGCGGCCGATCTCGCGCTCGTCTACGAGATGCACGGCGACGGACAGAAGGTGCTCCCGTCGATGATGGCCGCGCAGGCCGTCGCGGTGATCATGGAGGCCGCGAAGAACGGCAGCACGGTGCCGGGCATGAGCTACGGGCTCGACCGCATCTTGCACGGCGAGCAGCTGACCGAGATCCTCGCGCCGCTGCCGACGTCGGCCAAGCTCACCCACAAGGCGCGCGTCAGCGACATCTGGGACAAGGGCAAGCACGCGCTCGTCGTCACCGAGGTCAAGTCCTACGACGAGAAGGGCGTCCTGCTCGCGCGCAACGAGATCACGACGCTCGTGAAGGGCGCGGGCGGCTGGGGCGGCGATCGCGGCCCGTCGGCCGACGTCAACGTCCCGCCCGAGCGCGCGCCCGACGCCGTGATCACCGAGAAGACCAGCGACAACCAGGCGCTGCTCTACCGCCTGTCGGGCGACATCAACCCGCTGCACGTCGATCCCGGCTTCGCGACGGCGTTCGGCTTCAAGAAGCCGATCTTGCACGGGCTGTGTACGTTCGGCTTCGCGACGCGCCACGTGGTCAACAAGTACGCGAAGAAGGGCGATCCACGTTACGTGAAGTCGATCGGCGGGCGCTTCAGCGAGAGCGTCTTCCCCGGCGAGACGCTGAAGACCGAGATGTGGAAGGAGGGCGACAAGGTCATCTTCCGCGTCACGATCGTCGAGCGCGAGAAGGTGTGCCTCTCGAACGCCGCAGTCGAGTTCTACGACGAGCTCCCCAAGGCGAAGGCGCCCGAGGCCGCGAAGCCCGCCGCCGCCGCCGCCGCGTCGAGCGAGCCCATCAGCGCGGACGTGTTCGCGGGCGTGAAGGCGCACCTCGCGGCCAACCCGAAGCTCGCGGCCGAGATCCAGACGACGTTCCAGTTCAAGCTGACGTCGCCGGACAGCGCCTACCTCATCGATCTGAAGAACGGCGCGGGCGCGCTCGTGCCTGGCGTCGCCGACAAGGCCGACGTCACGCTCGAGCTCTCCGACGCTGATTTCATGGCCATGGTGGCCGGTCAGGCCAACCCGCAGAAGCTCTTCATGGGCGGGCAGCTCAAGGTGACCGGCAACATGATGGCCTCGCAGAAGCTCGGCTTCCTGATGAAGATGGACAAGCAGCTCGTGCTCGACGCGGCGAAGGCGCGCGCGGGCGCGGGCGGCGGCGCGGCGACGGCGGCCCCCGCGGCGCCCGAGGGACCGAGCGCGGATCAGATCTTCTGGGCGCTCGGCTGGACGCTCGAGCAGAACCCCGGACTCGTGAAGGACATCGGCACCACGTTCCAGTTCAAGCTGACCGGGCCTGACTCGGCGTGGTTCCTCGATCTGAAGAACGGCGTCGGCGCGCTGAAGAAGGGCGAGCCCGAGAAGGCCGACGTGACGCTCGAGCTGAGCGCCGACGATTTCGTCGCGATGTCGAG
>CAUJFL010000345.1 GCA_963169165.1 Myxococcota bacterium
CGCTCGCCGGGTTGATCGCGTGGGCGCCGGTGAAGACTCCGGTCTTGGTCTTCGCGAGCGCGGTGCGCTCCATGTCGCTCTTCGACGCGACCTCGCGCTGATACGCCTCGACGGCCGCGCGCGCGTCGTCGGTCGTGATCTCGGCGACGAGCGGGTGCTCTGGCGCGACCACCATGTACGTCGCGCCGAACAGCGTGTCGGGGCGCGTGGTGTAGACGCGCAGCGCTCCGCCGCCCTCGACGTCGAAGTCGATCTCGGCGCCCTCGCTGCGGCCGATCCACTGCTCCTGCTTCAGCTTGGTCTCGGGCCAGTCGACCTGCGCGAGGTCCTCGGCGAGGCGATCCGCGTACGCGGTGATGCGCAGCATCCACTGCCGGAGCGGGCGGCGCACGACGGGGTGCCCGCCGCGCTCGCTCTTGCCGTCGATGACCTCTTCGTTGGCGAGCACGGTGCCGAGCTCGGGGCACCAGTTGACCGGCGTCTCGGCCTGGTACGCGAGGCCGCGCTCGAACAGCTTCAAGAAGATCCACTGCGTCCACTTCACGTAGCCGGGATCGGTCGTGTCGAGCTCGCGCGACCAGTCGTACGAGAAGCCGAGGCTCTTCAGCTGGCGCTTGAACGTCGCCACGTTCTTCGCGGTGGTGACGGCCGGTTGCGTACCGGTCTTGATCGCGTACTGCTCGGCGGGCAGGCCGAACGCGTCCCAGCCCATCGGGTGCAGCACGTCGACGTCGTTCATCCGCGCGTGGCGCGCGATGATGTCGGTCGCGGTGTAGCCCTCGGGGTGGCCGACGTGCAGCCCCGAGCCAGACGGGTACGGGAACATGTCGAGCACGTAGAGCTTCTTCTTGCCGGGGCGGCGCGCGGCGACGAACGCGCGCGCCTCTTCCCACCGCTTCTGCCACTTCGGCTCGATCGCCGCCGGATCGTACTTTGGGGTCTCGCGGGTCATGGACCGCACCCCTCTACTACAGCGCCCGCTAGATGCGGCGGAACACGCCGGTCACGACGCCGAGCAGCATCGTCGAGCGGAAGTCGATCGCGCGGACGAGGATCGGCGCCATCGCCGCGTTGGCCGGCTGGAACCGCACGTGATCCTTCTCGGGGAAGTAGTACTTGACGGTGGCCTCGTCGCCGATGAGCGCGACCACGATCTCGCCGCGGTTCGCGACGCTCTGCTTCTTCACGAAGATGTAGTCGCCGTGCAGGATGCCGGCCTCGATCATCGAGTCGCCGGAGACGCGCAACCCGAAGACCTCGCCGCCGCCGCCGACCATCGAGCGCGCGACGCGCACGGTGTCGAGCACGTTCTCGTCGGCCATGATCGGGAGGCCGGCGGCGACGCGGCCGAGGATCGGGACCTCGAGCGTGTCGTCATCGATGGACACCCCGGGCTCGTCGTCGCCCCCGGCGAGCTCGCGACCGCGCGACGTGGGCCGCAGCGAGCGAGACTTCATGTCCTCGCGCGTGAGGTAGCCCTTGTTCTCGAGGGCGCGGAGGTGATCGTTGACCCCGTTCGTCGAGCGGATGCCCATGTGCGTGCCGATCTCGCGCAGGGTCGGCGGGTACCCGCGATCCTTGATCGAGGTTCGGATGTACTCGAGGACCTGAAACTGCCGAGGCGTGAGGCCGCGCATGCCGCGATGCATACTGAACGGGCGCACCCTGGTCAAGTTCTTGATTTTTTTTTCGGTTGACTGGACGGGCCGTGTTCGGGGATCGGCGCGCCTAGGCGACGTCGACCGTCTGCCCGCTGACGAGGGCCCCGGACGGCCCCGCGAGGAACGCCAGGACCTGCGCGACGTGGTCCGGATCGGCGCTCGCGCCCGCGGTGAGCGTGTTCGCCGTCACGCCGCGCGGGGCCAGCTCGGTCGCGAGCGTCCGCGTCAGGCCGGAGAGCCCCGCGACGACGAGCGACGAGGCGGCGCCGTCGGTCCGCCAGGCGAGCGCAAGGAAGCGTCCGCCGCGAGACAGCTTCGAGGAAGCGCGAGCCGCGTGCAGCGCGCCGAGCCACGACGTCGACACGGCGGCGTCGAGCTCGGCGAGCGCGCCGTCGACGAGCGACGAGGGGCCGCGGGGCGCCGCCGCGAAGACGACGAGGTCGAGGCCGCCGAACGTCGCGGTGGCGTGGCGCGCGGCGGCCTCCATCGCGTCGGCGTCGCGCGCGTCGGCGACGAGGTGCGCCGCCCGGCCGCCCTGGAACGCGATCTCGCCGACCGCCTCGCCGAGCCCGCGCGCGCCGCGGCCGGTCACGAGCACCCTGGCGCCCTCCCCGGCGAGGCGCACCGCCGCCGCCCGACCCAGCCCCCGCGAGCCGCCGACGACCCACGCGACCTTGCCAGAGAGCGGGCGTTCCATGACAGCGGCCGGTACCACGTTCACGCGGGCTCGGCGCGACACTTCGGCGCACCTTTGCGCGGGGTGCTGTGGTAGGAGCGCCCACCGCCGATGGCCACGAAGCGCCCCACCTCCGAAGCAGTCCTCGGTTCGAGCACCACCGTGCGTGGCCGGATCACCGGCGACGTCGATCTCACCATCGAGGGCAGCGTCTCCGGCGACGTGCTGGTCACCGGCGCGGTCGTGATCGCCGAGGGCGGCAGCGTGGCGGGCGACGCCCTCGAGGCGAGCTCGGTCGACGTCGGGGGCGCGCTGGCGGCAGACGTCAGCTGCGACGGCGCCGTCACCGTGCGCGCGGGCGCCTCGCTGCGTGGCAAGGTGCGCGCGGCGAGCCTGCGCATCGACGAGGGCGCGAGCGTGAGCGCCGATCTGGACTGCGAGTTCGAGCTGCCGGCAGAGCTCCGCTGAGCCGACCGCGACAACCACCACGGAGAACGACACAGCACATGGCCACGACCATCCTGTCAGCGGGCATCACCATCGAGGGCGAGCTCACCTCAGACGACGACATCGAGATCGCCGGCACTGTGCGCGGCAAGATCAGCTGCAAGGACGCGATCACGATCGCGAGCGGCGCGGTCGTCGAGGCCGAGCTGACCGCGAGCAAGGTCGCGCTCGCCGGCGCGGTCACCGGCAACGTCGTCGCCGAGGATCGGGTCGACATCCAGGTCGGCGGCCGCCTCATCGGCGACGTGCGCGCGGCGCGGCTCACCATCGCCGACGGCGCCTCGTTCAAGGGCAACGTCGACATGGACGTCTGACGGAGGACACGACGAATGAGCACGACGGTCATCGCAGCAGGCACGTGGGTTCGCGGCAGCATCCAGGGCGAGGGCGACGTCACGGTCGCCGGGCGCGTCGACGGAGAGATCGAGGTCGCGGGCGACGTCACGCTCGACGGCACGGCGCTCGTGAAGGGCAACGTCTCGGGCGCTCGAATCGTGGTGCGCGGCGCGGTCGCGGGCGATCTCTCGGGCACCTCGGCCGTCCTGCTCGAGGACGGCGCGCGGGTGGTCGGCGACGTGCGCGCCCCGTCGCTCGGCGTCGGAGACGGCGCGCTCGTGCGCGGCCGGATCGAGACGAGCGACGCCGCGGGTTCACGCCCGAGCGCCAGCCACGCGCAGCGACCGGCGGCGCGACCTGCCGCGGCGCCCGCGAAGGCGGCGCCCCCGCCCCGCCCCGCGCCTCGCGTCGAGCCCCCGAAGGCGGCCGCCCCGCACGCGCCGCCGAAGCCCGCGGCCGCCCCCGCGCCGCCCGCGCCGAAGCCTCCGCCCCCGGTGGTGCCCGCGATGAAGAAGGGAGCGAAGGCCGCGCTGAAGAAGAGGGTCGCTGGATGAGCGACCTCGCGCGCCTCCGCGATCTGCTGGCGGCGCGCAGCTACGAGCGACGCCGAGTCGTGCTCGCGTCCGGTCGCGAGAGCGACTTCTTCATCGACTGCAAACAAACAATTCTCACAGCGGAGGGGCACGCGCTGGTCGGGCGCGCGATGTTCGCGGCGCTCGGAGGACTGCCTCCGTGCGACGCGGTCGCGGGGGTCGAGCTGGGCGGGTGTCCGCTCGCGTCGGCGGTGTCACTGACCAGCTTCGTGTCAGGGCGGCCGCTCGACGCGCTGTACGTCCGCAAGGCCGTGAAGGATCACGGCTCGCGGCGCCTCATCGAGGGTGACCGCGCGCTCTGCCCAGGGCTTCCGGTCGCGCTCCTCGAAGACGTCGTGACGACAGGGGGCTCCTCGCTCCGCGCCGTCGAGGCGCTCACCTCGGCGGGCGCGCGCGTCGTCGGCGTGCTGGCGCTGGTCGACCGTGAAGAGGGCGCGACCGAGGCGTTCACGGCGGCGGACCTGCCGCTGGTGTCGTTGTTCAAAAAATCAGATTTCACCGACGGCTCGTGACGCCGATGGACCTTTCGCGCGCGCGGCCGGTGTCGGTGATGGGCCGTGTGGTCGGGGTGACGGGCGGCGTGGTGCGCGCCGCGCTGCCGCTCGCCGAGGTGGGCGCCTTCGCGCGGGTGCGCCGCGCTGGCGAGCCGCTCGACGCCGAGATCGTGGGCTTCGACGAGCGCGGGGCGCTGCTCGCGCCGCTCGGCGAGGTGCGCGGCGTGCGGCTCGGAGACGCGGTCGAGCCGCTCGATCAGCCGCTCGAGGTGCTCGTCGGCGACGGTTGTCTGGGGCGGGTGCTCGGTCCGCTCGGCGCGCCCATCGACGGCCGGGGTCCGATCGTGGACGGCGCGCGCGCGCCGCTGCGGCGGGCACCTCCCACGCTCGGCGAGCGACGCCCCGTCGAGCGTCAGCTGGTGACGGGCCTGCGCGTGATCGACGCCCTCTCGCCGCTGGGCGAGGGTCAGCGGGTCGGCCTGTTCGCGGCGAGCGGCGCTGGCAAGTCGACGCTGCTGTCGCGCCTGACCCGCGCGTCGGCCGATGTGGTGGTGCTCGCGCTCGTCGGAGAGCGCGGACGGGAGGCCGCCGAGCTCGCCGCGCGCGTGACCTCGGAGCGCGGCGCGCGCGTCGTCGTGGTGGTGGCGACGAGCGACGCGCCGCCGCTGTTGCGCATCGCTGCCGCCGAGACGGCCACGGCGATCGCCGAGGGGTTCCGCGAGCTCGGGCGGCGCGTCCTGCTCGCTGTCGACTCCGTCACCCGCGTCGCGCGGGCGCTGCGCGAGCTCGGGCTCG
>CAUJFL010000346.1 GCA_963169165.1 Myxococcota bacterium
GCCGCGGTCGTGCCGCCTGCGCCCGCGCTCGTGCCGCCTGCGCCCGCGCTCGTGCCGCCTGCGCCCGCGCTCGTCCCGCCTGCGCCCGCGCTCGTGCCGCCTGCGCCCGCGCTCGTGCCGCCTGCGCCTGCGCTCGTGCCACCTGCGCCCGCGCTCGTGCCACCTGCGCCCGCGCTCGTGCCACCTGCGCCCGCGCTCGTGCCACCTGCGCCTGCGCTCGTGCCACCTGCGCCTGCGCTCGTGCCACCTGCGCCTGCGTTGCTGCTACCTGCGGAGGCGTCAGCGCCGCCCGAGCCACCAGCGCCCTTGTCGTCGTTCTTGGCAGCGCAAGCCACCAGAGAACCGCCGAGCGCGAGCGTGAAGAGAACGAATGAAACGCGAAGGAACCTCTGTGTTGTACGCATGACGAGGTTTCAGCACGGCGCGTGCCTGGCGGTTGAGCGCGAAAAGTTCGGTGACCGCGCGCCCTGCACGCTGGGCGCGCTGGGCGCATCCTGGGCGCGCCCAACCCGGGATCTGCCGCGTGCGCAGGCTCACTTCTCGTCGTCGTCGTCGTCGTCGTCGTCGTCGTCGTCGTCGTCGTCGTCGTCGTCGTCGTCGTCGTCGTCGTCGTCTTCGTCTTCGTCGTCTTCGTCGTCGTCGTCGTCTTCGTCTTCGTCTGCTTCAGCTTCGCTCGACGAGGACTCCGCGACGTTGGACGGAGCTTCCGCGACGACTGGCGGATCCTCGACCACCTCGGTGGAAGCATCCAGCGCTTCGGGCGGCGCGGTGGGATCGTTCTCGAGCTCTTCCGCGGTGGGCTTCGGCTCCTCGGTCACCGGCTCCAGGTGGCCCTCGCCGCCGGAGAGCCCGCCCATGTCGATCGGGCCGGCAGGCGCGTCCTCGCCGAGCTCGCGCTCGTACGTGCGCTTCGAGTCGTCGGTGAGCTCGGTGAACTCGCGGAGCGTCGGCATGTCGCGCAGCGACTTCAGGCCAAAAAACTCGAGAAAATGCGGCGTGGTGCCGTAGATGAGCGGGCGGCCCGGCTCGTCTCGCTTGCCGAGGATCTTCACCAGATCGCGCTCGAGCAGCACCTTCAGCACCGGACCAGAGTCGACGCCGCGCACGTCGTCGATCTCGGGTCGCGTGATGGGCTGCCGGTACGCGCAGATCGCGAGCGTCTCGATCTGCGCACGGGTCAGCCGCACCGGCTTCACCCCGGTCGCCTCGCGGACGAACGGCGCGTACGCCGCCGCCGTGCGGAACACCCAGCCGCTCGCGACCTCCTCGAGCTGCACGCCGCGCGGTTGATAGAACTCGCGCAGCTCCTCGAGCACCTCGATCACCACCTTCTTCTCGGCGTTGGCCTGCTTCGCGAGGGCGTGCGCGGGGGTGGGCTCGTGGCGGATGAACAGCAGGGCCTCGAGCAAGCCACGCAGGTGCGCGCGCCCGACGTCGTCGAGGGGCGGAGGGGCTTCCTTGGGCGGCGCGTCAGCCTTGCCGCGCTTGACCTTGACGAGACGCTCGGGGTTCTCGGCGCCAAGTTCGGTCGGCGGGTCGTCGGTGTCGCTCGTGTCGGTCGCCGCGCCTTCATCATCGGTCGCGCCTACGTCAGCGGAGGGCTCGTCGGTGGCCAGCTCGGTCGCGTCTCGCAGCGCGGCCAGGGTCTCGTCGGCGCTCGGCGTGCCATCGGGCTCGAGCGCCTCCGCGGGCGCCTCCTCGGAGGGCACCACGCCGAAGCGTCGCGCGGCCTCCTCGAGCTCGGCCGCGTCGAGCTCGGCCTCACGCGCCGCGACGACCTCGGGATCCTCGAACGGTTCGTCGTCGACGACCTCGGTCACCTCGGACGCCGGGGGCGAGGACGCTTCGTCCACCGCGGTCTCGGTCGGCGCGGCGGTCGGCTCGTCCACCGCGGTCTCGGTCGGCGCGGCGATGGGAGGCGCCTCGTCGTCATCGGCGAGGGCGTCGAGCGAGATGGCGTCTTCGTCCTGGGTCGGCGCGGGCTCGCGCGGTGCGGGCGTTCTCTTGCGGGTGCTCACGGCGTCTCCTCGGGGGGCGCGGTGGTGTCTGGTGCGGGCTCGAGCTCGGCGACCGCGGGCTCGGCGACAAGGGCGGGCTCAGGCTCGGCGACGAGCACAGGTTCGGCGACCACGGGCTCAGGCTCGGCGATGACTGGCTCGGGCTCGACGACTGCCTCGGGCTCAGGCTCGGCGGCGGCCTCGGGCTCAGGCTCGGCGATGACTGGCTCGGGCTCGACGACTGCCTCGGGCTCAGGCTCGGCGACGGCCTCGGGCTCGGGCTCAGACTCGGCGGCGACCACGGGCTCAGGCTCGGCGACGGCCTCGGGCTCGGCGACCGCGAGCTCAGGCGCGAGGTCCCCTGCCTCGCGGCGTGCGCGCTCGATCTCGATGGCGCGGTCGAGCTCGGCGGCGGCCTCTGCCTCGAGCTCGGCCTCGATCGCCGCCTCGGTCTCGCGTTCGGCCTCGGCGCGGGCGGCGGCCTGGGCCAGCTCGGCCTCGGTCGGGCGCGGCTTCGGAGCGCGGGGCGCGAGATCGGCGTCGACGTCCGGCTCTGCGCCGTCGTCCTCGACGATCGTCGCCTCGAGGTAGATGCCGCCGTAGTTGTCGCCCTGGAAGAGCCGGACCAGGCGCATCTTGCCCATCTCGAGCAGCGACAGGAACGTGATCACCAGGTCGCCGCGGGTCATCTCCTCTTCGAAAAGATCTTCGAACGCCATCCGGCCGCGCGCCCTCAGCAGCTCGGAGATCTGAGCGAAGCGATCGATGATCGTCAGCTTGTCGAAACTAACCTCGTGGCTCACCTTGATCTAGCGACGCTCGAGCAGCTTGTAGAACGCGTCGAAGAGCTGGAAGACCGGGAACGACGCGAGCGGACCCTGCTCCTTCGGCGCGTCGTCGGGCAGCTCGGGCCGCGTGAAGACGTCCTGACCCAGCGTGCCGCGGTCCTGGAGCTCCGCGGCGGCATGTTTGAATTTTTGATACTCAAGCAGCCGCCTCACGAGCTCTTCGCGCGGATCGAGCAGCTCCTCCTCGGCCGAGTCGTCCTGGCCCTTCGGCGCCTCGGGCAGCAGCATCTTCGACTTGATGTGCGTGAGCATCGCCGCCATCACGAGGTACTCGCTCGCGACGTCGATCGTCAGCGCCTGCATCAGCGAGAGGTACTCGAGGTACTTCTCCGTCACGAACTTCATCGGGATGTCGAGGATCGACAGCTCGTGCGTCTGAATCAGGTGCAGCAGCAGATCGAGCGGCCCCTCGAACTGCGGCAGCGCGACCTGGTACGCGAGCGGATCGTGCGCCTTCGCTTCGATCGCGGGATCGGCCATCAGAACACCAGGTGGGTGGTCGCGGTCTGCAGCGCGTGCGTGATGAACCGCATCGGCGCGTCGAGCAGCACCGCGCGCACCGGGCCCACGCTGATCAGCAGCATGATGATGATCCACGAGTACTGACCGACGCTCTCGACGAGATCGTCCATCGAGCGGGGCAAGAGCCGCGAGCCGTCGAGCGGCGGCACCGGCAGCAGGTTGAACACGGCGAGCCCGACGTTGACGTTGAACATCGCCTGCGCGAGGTACTTGAGGGCCTGCACGCGGCGGTCTCCGTCGGGCACGAAGCGGATCATCAGCGCGAGCGTCAGCACCGACACGAACGCGAGCACCACGTTGGACAGCGGGCCGGCGACGGCGACCAGCGCGGTGCCGGTCCGCATCGAGACCCTCCGGGTGAAGTTGGTCGGCACGAACTGCACCGGGCGCGCCCAGCCGAGGAACGCGGCGCCGCTCGTCAGGATGCTCAGCGCCGGGACCAGCAGCGTGCCGAAGAAATCGACGTGCGCGAGCGGCGAGAGCGTCAGCCGCCCTTGTCGCTCGGGGGTGTCGTCGCCGAGCTTGTGCGCGACCCACGCGTGGGCGAACTCGTGCACCGCGCCCGACAGCACCATCGGGACGAGGTAGAGCGCGAACAGCATCGGCAGCGGCAGGTCGGGGCGCAAGGGGTCGAGGGGCATGTCACGCCTCGCGCCGGGCGGGAAGCCGAGCGTGCGCCAGCCCTCGCGCCCGAGCGTGTATGCTCGGGTACGATGTCGCCGGACGAGCCCGACGAAGCCCCCGAGCGCGAGACGATGCCGACGTTCGTCGATTTCGACGAGTTCGACGCGAAGGCGAGCACGTCCGCGCGGCCCGTGCTCATCCAGACCGCGGGCCTCGAGGCGGGGCGCGTGTTCGAGGTCCCGGAGGGCGCCTCGACGCTCCGGCGGGCGCGCGGCTGGGAGCTGTCCTTCGACGGCGACGGCGCAGAGGTCGCGTCGCTGCTGCGAGAGGCGGACCGCGTCCTGTGCACCACGCTCGACGCCGCGACGGTGGGTGGCGAGCCCGCGGCGGCTCGACCGCTGGTCCCGGGCGACAGGCTGGAGGCAGGGCCCGTGCTGCTGCGCTTCCAGCGCGTCGGCCCCGACGAGGCGCGGGCGCTCCGCGAGCTCTACGCGGGCAGCCGTCGCGACGGCCTGACCGGCCTCGCGAACGCGCGCGCCCTCGTCGAGCACCTGTCGTCCGAGGTCGCGTACGCGCGGCGCCACAAGGAGCCGCTCTCGCTGCTGATCGTCGATCTCGACGGCTCGAGCGCGCGCGCGCTGGCCGACGGCTTCGACGCGCTCGATCCGCTCGTCCGTCTGCTGGGACGTGTCGTCGGCGCGTGCGTGGAGCGCGGCGACGTCATCGCCCGCACCGGCGCGGACGAGCTCTGCGTCGCGCAGCGCGGCGTGACGCTCGAGCGCGGCGCGACGGTCGGCGACCAGATCCGCGCGGCCCTCGCCGCCGCGAGCCCGGGCGGACCCACCGTGAGCGTCGGCGTCGCGTCGCTCGCGTGCCTCGGCGACGATCCGAGCGACAGCGCGCTGCTCGAGCGGGCACGCGCCCGCGTCGAGGCGGCGCGCCTGCGTGGCGGCGATCGGGTGTCGACCGAGGGCTGACTTGGTCGCGCTCGACTGGACTCGGCTCACCGGGCTGCGCCTGCGCGCGCGGGCCGTCGCGGACGGCCTGGTGCTCGGCGCGCACGCGAGCCGGCGTCGCGGCGGCGGCGTCGAGTTCAGCGGCCACCGCGCGTATGTCCCGGGCGATGATCTGCGCCTGATCGATCGTCGCGTGATGGCGCGGCACGATCGGCCGTTCGTCCGCGAGCTCGAGACCGACACCGACCGCGCGCTCTGGCTCGTCGTCGACGCGTCCGCGTCGATGGGCTTTCGCGGCGCGCGGGCGGCCGTGACCAAGCTCGAGTACGCGGCGGTCGTCGCGGCGGCGCTCGCGCGGGTCGCGACGGCGACGGGCGATCCTGTCGGGCTCACCGTGCTCGGCAGCCCCGGGGCGATCACGCGACCGGCGCGCGGCGCGGTGGGGTTCTCGCGGGTCGTGGCGACGCTCGAGGCGACGCGCGCCGCGGGAGATCTCTCGCTGGACGACGCGGCGCTCGACCGCGCGCTCTTCCCCGTCGCCGAGCGCGCGCGCAAGGGCTCGGTCGTCGTGCTGCTGTCCGATCTCGTCGACGTGCACGAGGCGCTGAAGAGACGCTACCTCGCGCTCGCCACGCGCGGTAGGACGGCGGTCGCCGTCCGCGTGCTCGATCACGAGGAGGCGACCTTCCCGTTCGCGGACCCGCTGCGCCTCGTCGCGGTGGAGGGCGACTACGCGGTCGAGACCAACCCGGAGACGGTTCGCCAGGGCTACCTCGCGGCGCTCGACGAGGCGCGCGCGCGCTGGTCGTCGGCGCTCGTCGAGCGCGGCGGGCGGCTGGTCGCGGCGACGTCCGATGAAGATCCGGTCGCGGTGGTCCGGCAGGTGCTCGCGGCCGCCGCGGGGGGCCGAGCCTCGTGAGCTTCGGCGCGGCGCTCGGGCTCCTCGTGGCCCTCGGCGTGAGCTTGCCGGTCGTCGCCCACCTCCTGCGCCGCCGCAGGACGGAGACGCGCGCGTTCCCTCCCGCGCGGCTCGTGCCGACCGCGACGCCCGCGGCGCGACGGCGCGCCCACCTCGAGGACCGCGCGCTGCTCGCCGTGCGAGCCGCTGGGGTGCTGGCGCTCGCGGTGCTCGGCGCCGCGCCGTTCGTCACCTGCTCTCGGCTCGAGCTCGATCGGCCGTCGGGCAGCGCGCTCGCGGTCGTGATCGTGATCGACGACTCGATGAGCATGAAGGCGACCGCGGGCAGCCTGACTCGCTTCGCCCGGGCGCGCCGCGGGGCGCTCGAGATCGTCTCGTCCCTGCGCGACGGCGACGTGGTCGGCGTCGTCGCGGCCGGCGCGCCCGCTCGCATGCTGGTCGCGCCGTCGCCCGCGCGAGACGTGGCCGCGCGCGCGCTCGAGGGGCTCGAGGCCAGCGACCGCGCGACGGCGCTCGACGACGCGCTGGCGCTCGCCGGCACCCTCGCGCGCGGCGCGGAGCAGCCCGAGCGACGCATCGTGCTGCTGAGCGATCTCGCCGACGGATCGGACAAGCCGCTCGACGCGCCGTCGGGCGTCTCGACGTGGACGCCCGACGCGTCGCTGGCCGAGGCGCGGCCCGACTGCGGGATCGTGCGCGCAGAGGGCCGTGGCCGCGAGGTCCGCGCGAGCGTCGCGTGCGGCCGCGGCGAGCACGCCGACGGTCGCCGCGTCGAGGTCGTCGGCCCGACCGGCGTGCTCGGGTTCGTCGCGCTGAAGGCCGAGCCCAGGCAAGACGCCGAGATCGTGCTCTCTGACTCGCCGCCGGCCGGCGCGAACCTGACGGCGAGGCTGACCGGCTCCGACGCGATCGCGGACGACGACTCCGCGCCGGTGACGAGCCGCTCGGCGGCGCTGTCGGTGGCGGTCGTGTCTTCGCCCGGTTCGAGCGCGACCGAGCGGCGCGTCCCCGTCGTCGAGGAGGCGCTCGGCGCGCTCGACGAGACGCTCGCGATCCGACCCGCGTTCTCACCGCCCGAGGCCCCCGAGGCGCTCGCGTCGCTCGCGGTCGTCGTCCTCGACGATCCGCCGGGGCTCACCCCCGAGGCGCGCGCGGCGCTGCGCGGCTACGTCGAGCGCGGCGGCGTCGCGGTGGCGCTGCTCGGCGCGCACGCGGGCGCGGCGATCCTCGGCAACACGTTCGAGCCGTTCGTCACGGGCGCGGTGCGCTGGGCGACGAGCGCGCCGAGGGGCGTCGACGAGGCGTCGGTCGCGGCGCTCGGCGTGACGGCGGCGGGACTCGTCGAGCTCGCGCCGAAGGGCCGCGTGCTGCTCGACGAGCGCGCCACCGCCGACGCGACGGTGCTCGCGAGGTGGTCCGACGGCCACCCGCTGGTGTTCACGAGGCGGGTGGGGCGGGGGCGCGTCTACGTGACGACGCTCGGCGCGAGCCTCGACGAGAGCGATCTCGCGCTGCGCCCGGCGTTCCTCGAGATCCTCGGGCGCGCCCTCGCCGACGGGCGCGCGCTCCGCGGCGACGTGCGCTCGGCCGTGGGCACCAGGTGGCGGCTCTCGCCGGGGGCGCGCGTGACCGGGCCGAGCGGCGAGCGGTCGGCGAGCGCCGACGGCGAGTTCATCCCGCTTCGCGCGGGGCTCTACGCGGTGCGCGTCGGCGAGGAGCTCGAGGCGCGCGTCGCCGAGATCGACGAGCGCGAGGTCTCGCTGACGCCCCGAGCCGCGCCCGCGCGGGCGCCGACGCAGGCGGGCGGCGCGAACGTCTCCCGCGTCGAGCTGTCGCCGTACGTCGCCTGGGCGCTGCTCGCGCTGTTGACGGCCGAGGGCGTGGTCCGCCGCCTCACGCGCGATCGAGCGCCGCGCGAAGCAGGCGCTCGGTGAACCGCGCGCGCAGATAGAAGCCGAGCGGCACGCTGGGGATGCGCTCGCCCTCGGGGCCGAGCGCGATGGCGCGCTTCTGACCGTCGGGGGCCTTCGGGCGCAGCTGCAGCGCCTCGCCCACGCGCGCGTCGAGCCCCTCGATCCCGCCGATCGCGATGCGCCCGATCAGCTCGTCGAAGTCGGCCGCGAGCACGAGCGCCTCTTCGGGAGACGGGCTCCACAGCGCCGCGCGACCAACCCGGCGCGCGTCGTCGTGCACGATCGGCACCCACAGCACCCGCGCGAGCTTTCGCCGCGCGGACGAGGTCGCCCACTCCATCACGTCGACGTCGGCGAGCGAGAACGCCGAGACGTAGGTCGACTCGCGGACGCGCCCGTCGGGTCGCACCGGGATCGTCTTCAGCTCGACGCCCAGCTCGACGAAATCAGGCTCGTTGGACGTCCCCGCCGTCGCGCCGAGCGCGTGCTCGAGCAGCTCGCCGACCTTGCCCTTGGTGCGCACGGTCGGGCCCGCGACGCTGCGGCCACAGCGTCGCGCGAGCTCGTCGACGTCGAGCCCCTCGAGCGCGCGACACCGCGCGAGCAGCTCGGCCTCGTCCCGCGGCGGCTCAACCCTCGAGGCGACCATCTCGCATCGTCAGATCGAGGCGCTCGGTGAAGCGCGAGGTGTCGATCAGCTCGGGCCGGGTCGTCGTGATCAGCAGCTGCCCCTCTCGCTCGGCGAGGACGTCGAACAGCGACGCGGTTCGCGACGCGTCGAGCTCGCTCGACACGTCGTCGAGCAGGAACATCGGCCGCGCGTCGGCCGCGTCGGCGATCAGATCGAGCTCGGCGAGCTTGAGAGACAGCGTGAGCGCGCGGTGCTGCCCCTGCGAGGCTACGGCGCGTGCGTCATGACCATCGAGACAGAGCGCGACGTCGTCCCTGTGCGGCCCGAACGTCGCCGCTCCACGCGCGCGATCCCGCTCGCGGCGCGCCGAGAGCGCCCGCGCGAAGTCTGCCCGATCGTCGGTGCCGCCTGGCGAGTAGGTGGCCGTGAGCGTGAGGCCAGGCGTGCCGATCCGCGTGAACCACCGCGCCGTGCTGGCCGCGAGCGCCGACGTGGTCAGCCGCCTCGCCGCCGTGAGGCGCGCGCCGTGCTCGGCCGCGAGCGCCTCGAACGCGTCGAGCTCGCTCGCCGACACGCCGCGCTCGTCGAGCGCTCGCTTTCGCTGCCTCATCGCGTCGTCGTATCGCGCGCGGTCATCGGCCGACACGGGATCGACGAACAGCCCTACCCGATCGAGCAGCGTGCGCCGCCCCGCCGCCGGTCCCTGCGAGAGCTCGAGCTCTCCCGCGTGGAAGCACACCGTCGGCGCGCGCATGGCGAACGCGGCGAGGCTCTTCGGTCGCTTGCCCTCCGCGCGCACCGCGCGGCGGCCCGCCTCGACGACGACGTCTTGAGAGCAGATCAGCTCGTCGCGAACGAAGGTCGCCGAGACCTCCGAGCGTGAGCAGCCGTGCCGCGTGAGCTCTGCGAGCCTGGTGGTCCGGAAGCTGCGCGAGGTCGCCGCGAGGTAGAGGGCCTCGAGCAGGCTCGTCTTGCCGTGCCCGTTCGAGCCCGCGACGACGGTCACGCGCGGCGAGGGGCGCAGCGCGACGCGCGTCAGGTTGCGCAGATCGGAGACCGTGAGCTCGCGGAGGACGAGCGGGCGCACGGAGCTCAGATGCGCATCGGCATCACGACCGCGAGGTAGTCGCGTCCGGCGTCGTCTCCCGCGGGGCGCACCACGGCCGGATCGAGCTCTCCCGAGAGCCCGAGCGTGATCTCGTCGACGCCGTCGAGCGCGCCGAGGACGTCGAGGAAATACTTGGCGTTGAAGCCGATCGTCAGATCGTTGCCGGTGTAGTCGACCGGCACCTCGTCCATCCCGTCGCCGCTCTCGGGGCTCTCGCTGCTGAGACGGAGCGTGCCGCTCGAGAGCGCGAGCTTGATGCCGCCGGTGCGATCGCTCGCGGCGAGGTTCATCGCCTTCAGCGCGTCGGCGAACGCCGCGCGCGGGATGCGCGCCGTGCGCGAGCTCGAGGCCGGGATGACCTTGTCATAGGCGGGGAACTGCGCGTCGATGAGCTTGACGCCGAACAGGCCGCCGGCGACCTCGAAGAACGCTGACGACGCCGACGGGATCAGCGTGACCACGCCCACGCCATCGCCGCGCGCCTCGTCGGCGAGGCGACGCAGCTCGGCCACGGCCTTCAGCGGGATCAGCATGCTCGCCTGCGTGGCGCACTCGTGGGGGGCCTCGATCTTCGAGAGGCGGTGGCCGTCGGTCGTCACCATCCGCAGCCGCGACTCGGTCCACTCGAACAGCGCGCTGTTGAGGTTCGGGCGCGTGTCGTCGGGTGAGATGCTGAACTGCGTGCGCACGATGAACGTCGACAGCAACGGCGCGGGCAGCGCGACCCGCGGCGCGTCCGGCTCGGGCTGCGGCAAGCTCGGGAACTCGCCGCCCGGCACGCCGTGCAGCCGGTACTGCCGCGCGGTGCCCGGCGAGCGGATCTCGAGCTGCGTACCGTTCTCGCTGAAGAGGCGCACCGGGCCCTCGGCCATGTGCTTGACGCGCTCGTGCAGATCTCGCGCGGGCACGGCGATGGCGCCCGGTCGCTTGATCTCGGCGGGCGCGTCGCCGCTGACCGACAGATACAGATCGGTCGCGCGCACCGAGAGCGCGGGGCCGCGCGCGTCGAGCAGCACGTTCGACAAGACGGGCATCGTGCTCTTCTTGTCGGCGATCGCCTGGGCACGACCCACGAGGCGCAGCAGGTCTTTCTTCGCGACGGTGAGGTCCATGGGTCGGGTCCGCTCTCATACCTCTCTAGGAGAGAGAATTGAATCGTCGTGGTCGTAGGCGCTGTGGACTTCGGGGATAACTCTGCAACATCATGAATTCATTGAGCAAATGCGCTCATCCACCCGACGAGAAGGGGTGAGGCTCGACCCCGGATGACCTGGGGGTTCTCGACCCGACCGGAGGCTGCCCCCGCTCGCTCCCCGGTCGCCCCACAGAGATTTCCCCAGGTTGCACTGATGAGCGTCGCGGACGGCGTCGCGAGCGGGTGAGCCGTGCTAGACGGGTCCCGGTTCGCGCCCGTAGCTCAGCTGGATAGAGCGGGAGATTTCTAATCTCCTGGTCGCAGGTTCGAGTCCTGCCGGGCGTGCCGAGTTTGACAAATCGCGTTCCATGGGTCCCCACCTGTCGAGTTCGTGGTACTAGGGGCCGCGATGGCCCGACCGAAATCAAATTTGTCCCTGTTCATCGAGAGCCTCCCCGGCGACATGCCGGTCAAGCAGGTGGTGCTCCGCGCCCAGGAGGCCGGCTTCAGCACATCAGAGAGCAACGTCCAGCGAGTTCGCTACCTCGCGCGCAAGGGATCGAAGGCGAAGAAGGCGACGAAGGCGCCTGCCGCGAAGGCTACGACCGCGAAGGCGCCTGCCGCGAAGGCGCCTGCCGCGAAGGCACCGGCCGCGAAGGCCGCGCCCAGCGGCGGCGACGAGGCAGCCTTCGGGCGGCTCGCGCTGACCATCGGCCTCGACCGCGCCGACGCGCTCCTCGCGTCGCTCCGCGCGCACCTGCTCAGCCTCGTGTTATCGCGAGGCCGACGAGCGCCGTCGACCCGCTCAACCCCTCGACGCGCGCGCCGTACGAGCGACGGCGCGCGCGTAGATCTCGCGCTTAGGGAGGCCCGATCTCGCCGCGACGACGCGCGCCGCCTCTCGCACCGTCGCGCCCGCGTCGAGCTGCTCGGCCAACCACCTGTCGATCACGTCGTCGTCGACCACACCTTCGGCGAGCGCCTCGGTCGGGCCGAGCACGAGCGTGAGCTCGCCCAGCCACTCACGCTCGCGCCCCGCGACGTCGGCGAGTGTGCCGCGCACCAGCTCTTCGTGAAGCTTCGTGAGCTCGCGGGTGACCACCACCTCGCGCGTGGGGCACAGCGCGGCGAGCTCGCGCAGCGTCTCTGCGACGCGACGGGGCGACTCGAACAGCACGACGAGGTCCGTGTCGCCGGCGATCCGCGACAGCGCGTCGTCTCGCTCGGCGCCGTCTCGCGGCAAGAACCCCACGAACCGGAACGCGTTGCGCGCGAACCCGCTCGCGGCGACCGCCGCGACGACCGCCGACGGCCCAGGGATCGCCGAGACGCGCACGCCCGCCGCCGCCGCGCGCGCGACGAGCGACGCGCCTGGATCGGACACCCCCGGAGTGCCCGCGTCGGAGACCAGCGCCAGCGTCTCACCCGCGACGAGCCGCTGGAGCGCGCGTCGGTGATCGTCGTCGGAGGCGTGCGCGTCGTGCCGGATGATCTCTTTTCGAGTGACGCCGAGGTGTGCGAGCAGCTGCCGCGCGCGCCGCGTATCCTCGGCGAGCACCGCGTCGCACTCGGCGAGCGCGCGGGCGGCGCGGGGCGACAGGTCCTCGAGGTTGCCGATCGGCGTGCCGACGACGAGGAGCGCGCCGCTCACGACACGCTGACGGCGTCGCCGAGCGCGTCCTTCAGGAACACGCGGAGGTTCGACGTCAGGCGGGCCTCGAGCTGCCGCACCCGCTCGCGCGAGACGCCGAACTCGTCGCCGAGCTCCTGGAGCGTGAGGGGCTCCTCGGCGACGAGGCGCTTGTCGAAGATGATGAGCTCCTTGCCCTTCAGCGTCTTGCGGAACTCGCCGAGCCGCTCGCGGACGATGTCGCCGATCTCCTCACCCTCGACCGCGTGATCCGGGCCCGGGGTGGAGGACGGCAACAGCTCGACGCGCGCGACCGCGCGGCCCTCGTTGTCGCCGACGGGCGCGTCGAGGCTCGCCTCGGCCGAGGAGAGGCGCCGGTCCATCTCGATGACCTCTTCGGGGGCGACGCCGAGGCGCTTCGCCACCTCTTCGGCGTTGGGATCGATGCCCATCGCGAGCAGCCGGGCCTTCTCCTTGTTGAGGTTGAAGAAGAGCTTGCGCTGCGCCTGCGTCGTGCCGAGCTTCACGAGGCGCCAGTTGTTGACGATGAAGCGCAGGATGTACGCGCGGATCCACCAGGCCGAGTACGACGAGAGCTTCACGCCGCGGTAGGGATCGTACTTCTTCACGGCCTGCATCAGGCCGATGTTCCCCTCCTGGATCAGGTCCATGATGTTCTTGTAGGCGCGCCGGTACTCGTACGCGATCTTCACCACGAGGCGCAGGTTGGTCGTGACGAGCTTGCGCGCGGCGTCGACGTCCTCGGTCTCGACGTAGCGGACCGCGAGCGCGTGCTGCTCGTCGGCCGTGAGCACGCGGTGACGCTGCACCTCGCGCAGGTAGGCCTGCAGCGGATCGTGGCGGCTGAGCGCGACCTGCGAGTCGACGTCTCTCGGCTCGTCTTCGTGCTCCTCGCGCTCCTCGCGCTCCTCGCCCTCGTCGGCGTGAGCGGGCTCGTGCTCGTCTGCGTCGCCCTCGTCGACCAGCTCGCCGACGGCGTCGACGACCTCTCCCTCGTCGCTCGCCTCTGGCTCTTCTGCGTCGGACTCGCGCCGGGGAGCTTCGGGGGCGACCACCGCTGGCTTCTTCTTCTTGGGCACGGAGGCTCGGATCTCCTCGGCGGAAGGCCGAGCCCCAAGTGTCTAGTCATCGCCCGCGCGCGGTCAAGGACGGCGGTGACGTGTTGCGGGGGCGCCGCGCCGTGCGTAAGCGCCCGCCATGATCCGCCGAACCCTGCTCACCGCAGCGCTCTGCGGCTCGTGCGGCGGCGAGCCCGCGCAGCCGGTCGTCCGCGTGAACGCGGCGCCCTCCACGAGCGCGGCGTCGGTGAGCGCGGCGGTCGCGAGCCCTGTGGTGTCGAGCCCGCCGCCACCGCTCCGCTCGCCGCTCGAGGATCCCGCGTCGTCGTCGGCGTGCCCGGAGGGGATGGTGCTCGTCGACGGCGGCTTCGTGCCGTCGCTCGGGCACGCGTGCACGCGGTGGATCAGCGAGGAGAAGGACCGCTGCCAGTCTTACGCGCCGCGCCCGCTCACGGGCGGCAAGCCCGTGCGCCTTCGCTTCTGCGTCGACCGGTTCGAGTACCCCAACCTCGAGGGCGTGCGTCCGGCGGTGATGATGGACTGGCTCGAGGCGAGGGAGGCGTGCGAGCTGGAGGGCAAGCGCCTCTGCAACGCGTCCGAGTGGACGCTGGCGTGCGAGGGGCGCGAGGGCTCTCCGTACCCGTACGGCTCCGAGCGCGACCCGTCGGCGTGCAACATCGATCGCCCGCGCCCCGCGCCCGAGCCCGACTTCGAGGCGTTCTCGCGGCCGCGCGACATCAGCGCCGAGGTGCACCGCCTCGATCTTCGCGTCGCGAGCGGCGCGCGACCGCGGTGCGTCAGCTCGTTCGGCGTGTACGACATGACCGGCAACGTCGACGAGTGGACGATCAACGACGCCCACTTCGCCCCGCTCGGTCGCGACAAGGAGGAGAAAGATCGCCCGTACGTGAGCGGCCTGAAGGGCGGCTACTGGGGCCCCATCCGCGCGCGCTGTCGGCCCATCACCTCGTCGCACAACCCGTGGTTTCGCTTCTATCAGGTCGGCTTCAGGTGCTGCGCCGACCCGACCGACGGCTCGTTCAAGGGCACGCACCTCGGCCCGTTGCCGCGTCGCCGCGCGAAGTGAGCAAGTGTTCAGCTCCCTCTCGTCGCCCGCATGCGTTAGGGTGCGCCCGTGTCGTCGGGCTCCCCCAGCCGCGCTCCCTCTTCGAGCTCGGTCGGCTCATGCCCCACACCCGTCTCGTACGGGCCTATAGCTCAATCGGTTAGAGCTCCCGGCTCATAACCGGGCGCGTCCTGGTTCGAACCCAGGTGGGCCCACCCCTCTCGATCTCTTCGCATGACCCCTACGCAACAGAAGCACGCCGACCAGATCCGCGCCCTCGAGGCGCTCGCCGAGCAAGACGCCGAGCTGCGCCGCATCGAGGCGCAGATCGCCGAGGGCGAGACCCAGCTCCAGACGCTGACCGGCGAATTGTCGTCGCTCGACGCGCGCCTCGCCTCCGAGACGAGCAGCCTCGCCGAGATGCACAAATCGATGGGCGATCTCAACCTCGAGGCGCGGCAGATGTCGGCGCAGATCGACCGCTCCCGCGAGAAGCTCGCGCGCGCCCGCAACGAGCGCGAGAACGTCGCGGTCGAGCGCGAGATCGAGGAGCTCCGCAAGCTCGTGCGCGATCGCGAGGACGAGCTGAAGAAGCTCGCGCCGCTGTCCGACGCCGCCAAGAAGAGCCTCGGCGATCTCGAGGTGCGGCGCGCGAAGGTGGCGGGTGAGCTCGAGTCGAGCGAGTCGGGCACGCTCGCTTCCATTCGCGACGCCAAGGCAGAGGCCGAGCGGGCGCGCGCGTCGCGCGACGAGCTCGCGAAGAAGATCCCGCCCGCCCTGCTGAAGCGCTACCAGCAGGTGCTGGGTCGCAAGGGCTCGGGGCTCGCGAAGGTGGGCATCGCGCAGCTCGAGAAGGGGCGCTGCCTCTCGTGCCACATCTCGCTGCAGCCTCAGCTGTACCAGCGGATCGTGTACTACGAGGTCGTCGAGCAGTGCCCGAACTGCTACCGCGTGCTGGCGCCGCCGCCGCTCGTCGAAGGGCCGGAGTCGGAGGCGACGTGAAAGCGTGCCCTGCCTGCGGGCGGCTGTACCCCGACGAGGCGGGGTTCTGCCCCGCGGATGGGCAGGGGCTGCGCAGCGCGACGCAGGTGCCGATCCAGGCGTCCGACGACGAGCGCGTCGGCACGCTGGTCGCGATGCGCTACCAGATCCGACGCGTCGTCGCCGACGGCGGGATGGGCCGCGTGTACGAGGCGCTCGACACCCACGCGGGGCGCCGCGTGGCGGTCAAGATGCTGCACGCCGACGTCGCCGCCGACCAGGTGAGCGTCGAGCGGTTCAAGCGAGAGTTCGAGGTGTCGCGCTCGCTGCCGCACGATCACATCATCGACGTGCTCGACTTTCAGCGCGACGGGGCCACCTACGCGCTCGTGATGGAGTTCCTCGAGGGCGAGGAGCTCCGCAACGTGCTGTCGCGCGAGAAGAGCATCACGCCCGGCCGCGTCGTGCGCATGCTGTCGCAGATCGCGATCGGCCTCGATCCGGCGCACCAGGCCAAGTTCGTCCACCGCGATCTGAAGCCCGACAACATCTTCTTGTGCGGCACCCGAGAGGGCGACACCGTCAAGATCCTCGATTTTGGCAGCGCGAAGGACAAGTCGGCCGGCGCGAAGAAGCTGACCATGCTCGGCACGACGATCGGGTCGCCGTACTACATGGCCCCCGAGCAGGCGCAGGGGCTCGACAGCCTCGATCACCGCGCGGACGTCTGGGCCGTGGCCGCGATCGCCTACGAGGCGCTCACCGCGACCGTGCCGTTCGCCGGGAACAACGGCCCCACGATCCTCCTGTCGATCATGACGAAGGAGCCGATCCCGCCGAGCCAGGCGACGGCGAAGGCGGTGATGCCGATCCCCCCGACGCTCGATCCCGTGGTCGAGCACGCCTTCTACAAGAACCCCCAGGGTCGCGTCGCGAGCGTCGGCGATCTCGCCAACCGCTTCGGCGCGGCGTACGGGCTGCAGGGAGACTTTCGACAGTGGGCCGTGACGCCGCAGCACGTGCTCGACGAATCAATCAAGCTCAACCTACCCGAGCTGATGAAGGGCGGGGCGAGCGTCGCGACGGTGGGGGATCCGTTCGCCGCGCCGCCGCCGGCCGCCGTCGCCGCGATGGATCAGGCCTTCGCGGCGCCGGTCGCCGACGAGGTGGTCGTCGCCGGGGTCCCGCAGAAGGGCGTGCCGATCGCGGCGCTGATCGCGGTCGGGGTGCTGGCGCTCGTGCTCGGCGTCGTGGGCGTCGTGCTGCTGATGCGGTTAGCGGGTCACGACGGGACCGCGAGGATCTCACCAGGCCGAGAGCGAGCGCTGGCTCGCGCGGCCTGTCGTCGCGCCACACGTCACGATCACGCGGTCGCGAACACCAGCCACTCGACGAGCGGCGCCGCCGCGGCGACGAGCCGCGCGAGCCACGGGCTC
>CAUJFL010000347.1 GCA_963169165.1 Myxococcota bacterium
GATCGGATACGACGCGATCGAGCTCGCGACGCTGCCGCGGTCGAAGACGGTCACCGGGATGCCGAGCTGCTGGATCGACGCCGCCGCCGCGAGGCCGCACGGGCCCGCACCGATCACGACGACCGGCAGGGTCGGATCCTCCGAGAGCGTGTGCGCGATGCTCCCGGCGACCGTGGCGGCAGGCTTCCGCTTCACCCGCGCGGCCATCTCAGCGCTCCCCGGTCGGGATCACAGCCCGATGATCTGGTCGCGACGCGTTCCCACCGAGACGTACTGCGCCGGGCACTCGACGAGCTCCTGGATCCGGTCGAGATACACCCGCGCCTGCTTCGGCAGCGCGTCGAGCGTGCGCGCCTCGGCCGTCGACGTCTTCCACCCCTCGAACCATTCGTAGACCGGCTCGATGCCCACGAGGTCGGCGATGTCGCCCGGGAACTCGGTCACCACCTCGCCGTCGATCCGGTAGCCGGTGCAGAGCCCGATCGTGTCGAGCGTGTCGAGCACGTCGAGCTTCGTCACCGCGAGTCCGGTGAGGCCGTTCACGCGCACCGCGTAGCGCACCACGACCGCGTCGAACCAGCCGCAACGGCGCGGACGGCCCGTCGTCGCGCCGTACTCGTTGCCGAGCGTGCGCACCTGCTCGCCCATCACCTCGTCGAACTCGGTCGGGAGCGGCCCGCCGCCAACACGCGTCGTGTACGCCTTCACCACGCCGAGCGCGGCGTCGATCGTGCGCGGGCCGATCCCGACGCCGATCGCCGCACCGCCCGCGGTGGTGCTCGACGACGTCACGAACGGGTAGGTGCCATGATCGATGTCGAGCAGCGATCCCTGCGCCCCCTCGAGGAGGATCGCCGCGCCCTGCTTCTGCGCCTTGTACACGGCGAGCCCCACGTCCTCGGCGATCGAGAGCAGGCGCGGCGCGAGCCGCTCGAGCGTCGCGAGCGTGAACTCGGCGTCGGCGCGCTTGGTCGAGCCGAAGCCCGCGAGGATGTGGTTCGCGTGCTCGGTGCCGCGCTCGACCAGCTGACGCAGGCGCGCCGGGTGACGGAGGTCGAGCACGCGGATGCCGCGGCGCGCGACCTTGTCCTCGTACGCCGGCCCGATCCCGCGCCCGGTGGTGCCGATCGCCTTGCTCGCCGCGCTCTCCTTGTCGACGAGCTTGTGATACGGCATCACGAGATGCGCGCGGTCGCTCAGGTAGAGACGGCCCGCCACGTCGACGCCGTTCGCGACGAGCGCGTCGATCTCCTCGAAGACGCTCTCGGCGTCGAGCACCACGCCGTTGCCGATCGCGCAGCGCACGCCGGCGTGCAGGATGCCGCTCGGCACCTGATGCAGCACCGTCGACTCGTCGCCGACGTGCACCGTGTGGCCGGCGTTGGCGCCGCCCTGGTAGCGCACCACCCAGTCTGCGCGCTCGGCGAGCACGTCGACGAGCTTCCCCTTCCCTTCATCGCCCCACTGCGCGCCCACGATGACGATGGTCCGGGTCTTGGCGTCGAACATGGGGCGGTGCTCCTGGCGGGACGGTGATGGCGAGCGGGACGGGCGGGCAACAAAAAACGCCCCGGCTGCAGGGGCGTTGGAGGAATTTACTCGACGTACCCGGGCCGGGCAACGCGCGGGCGCTAGTGCGCGGACGCTAGTGCGCGGGAGCGTCGGGCGGCTGGAGGCAGAGCCCGGAGGTGGGCGCCGCGCCGTCGCGCGCCGCGAGCACGAGGAGCACGGGACAGGTGGGCTGCACCGAGAGCTCGCCGACGAGCTCGCGCAACGCCTCCGTCGAGTAGCGCTCCGGCTCCTCGAGCTGCACCATGATGGGGGCGTCCTCGGCGACCGCCGAGATGAGGTCGAGGATCGCCGTGCGGAGGAGGAGGGGCTGGGCGCGCTGGCCCGCCGCCAGCCGCTCCATCGCCTCGCGGTGCTCGGGGCGCACCCCGGCCGCGCCGGGCATCTCCCAGAGCACGCCCGCCAGGTCGCGCTCGAGGGCGTACGGCTGATACCATGGCCCGCGACTGACCACCTGTGCCACCCGACCGCCGTCCTTGCGGCACCCGGAGGCGACGTCGGCCAGCAGCTCGCGGGACGACGGGTCGAGCGCATGCGGGAGCCACGCGCTCACCGGACTCCCTGCGCGTGCACGCTGCCAGAGTTCGCCCAGCCACCGCTTGATCTCCTGGGCGCCCTGCCCTCGCTCCGACTCGAGAGCGGCGCCGGCAGCGCGCATCTGCTCGCACCACAACTCGAAAGCCCGGCCCGTGATGGCGCTCGGTCGCCCGAAGCGGCGGCGACCGTCGCTGCGCCGGCCGACGTCGTTCCGCGGCTGCTGAAGATCGGTCTCGAGCGGGTGCTCGAGCCTGAGCCCCCCGAGTTCGTCGACGACCGCGTCGGCGCCGATCACGCTCCTGATCCGGAAGAGCGCCTGCCGCAGGCTGTTGCGCGAGCGGCCAGGGTCGATGCCCTCCCAGAGGAGTTCGGTAATCTCGTCCCGGGGCAACGGGCCGTTATGGCAGGCATTGTT
>CAUJFL010000348.1 GCA_963169165.1 Myxococcota bacterium
TGCGCGTCGTCAACCTCGCGACGCTCGGCTCGATGGCCAACGGGGTGCGCGTCTCCTATTCGCTCTCCAAGCAGCCGCTCCCCGTGCCGCGTGACCCGACGCCCTGGCACGCGCTGCCCGCGGACGACGTGATGGACCGGCTCGGTACGAGCGCGTCGGGCCTGCGCGAGCGCGATCTGTCGCTGCGCGCGCGCCCTGATCCCGCGCGCCCGTCGCCGCTGCTCGAGCTGGGCGAGGCCATCGCGGTCGAGCTCGACAACCCGTTGACGCCGCTGCTCGCCGCCGGCGCCGGGCTCTCGGCCGTGACCGGCTCGCTCGACGACGCGGGGCTGGTCGCGTCGGTGGTCGCGCTCAACGCGCTCGTCGGAGGCGTGCAGCGCTTCTCGACGGAGCGCGCGCTCCGCAAGCTCGAGCGAGGCGAGCGCGTGATGGCCACCGTCGTGCGCGCCGGCGTGGGGCGTCGCGTGCTCGCCGCGGCGCTCGTGCGCGGCGATCTCGTGCAGCTCGAGGCCGGCGACGTCGTCCCCGCCGACTGCCGGATCGTCTCGGCCGAGGGGCTCGAGGTCGACGCCTCCAGCCTCACCGGCGAGTCGGCGCCCGTCGTGAAGAGCGCGCAGCCGACGAAGGCGCGGCACCTCGCCGACCGCAGCTCGATGCTCTACGAGGGGACCGAGATCGCGTCGGGGCGCGCGACGGCCGTCGTCGTCGCGACCGGAGAGGACACGGAGGGGCGCCGCGCGCTGCGCGCCGCGGGCGCCGCGCCGCGAAGGGGAGGGGTCGAGGCACGCCTCGAAAAAATAACTAAACTAACTGCACCTATCGCGGGCACGGCGGGCCTCGCGCTCGTCGGTATCGGCCTGCTGCGCGGGCGCAGCCTCGAGGACGTCGTCTCGGCGGGCGTCAGCATGGCGGTCGCCGCGGTGCCGGAGGGGCTGCCGCTGCTCGCGACCGCCGCGCAGCTCGCGGCGGCGAAGCGCCTCGGCGCGCTGGGCGCGTTCGTGCGAGATCCTCGCTCGCTCGAGCGCCTCGGTCGCGTGAACGTGCTCGCGGTCGACAAGACCGGGACGATGACGGAGGGGCGTCAGGAGCTGGTGGCGATCGCGGCGGGTGGCGACGCGCGGCCGCTCGAGGGACTCGACGCGGACGGGCGCCTAGCGCTCGCCGTCGGGCTCGCGTCGGGGGCCCAGCCGCGCGCGTCGCACGCGGTCGACTCGCTCGACGTGGCCGTCGCGTCGGCCGCGCGGAGGCTCGCGGTGGCGGCGCCCGCGCGCTTCCGTCCGGTCGCCGAGCTGTCGTTCGACGCGAACCGCAGGCTGTCGGCCGTGCTCGGCGCGGTCGATGGGGGCTCGCTGCTCGCGCTGAAGGGCTCGGTCGAGGCCGTGCTCTCGACCTGCGCGACGACCCACGGCGGCGCGCCGATGACGGACGCCGCGAGGGACGAGGTGCGCGCGCGAGAGCTCGAGCTCGCGCGGGCGGGGCTGCGGGTGCTCGCGGTCGCCGAGCGCCGCTCCGACGGGCCCATCCCGCTCTCCACGACGGCCGTGACGCCCGACGAGCTGGCGGGCGCGAGGTTCGTCGGGCTGCTCGCGTTTCGCGATCCAATCCGCCGCGAGGCGCCCGGACTGTTCAGGGACCTCGGCCGAGCTGGAGTCAATAATGTAATGATCACGGGCGACCAACCGGAGACCGCGCGGGCGATCGCCGCCGAGCTCGGGCTGGGGAGCGGAGACGTCGACACCGGCGCGGATCTCGACGCCCTCGGTGACGACGAGCTCGCGGCGCGCGCGCTCGCGGTGGCGGTCGTGGCGCGCGCGACGCCGTCGCAGAAGGTCAGGTTCGTGCGCGCGCTGCAGCGGGCAGGGCGCTGCGTCGCGATGGCAGGCGACGGCACCAACGACGCGCCCGCGATCCGCATCGCCGACGTGGGCCTGGCGCTGGGGACGCGGGCGACCGCGGCGGCGCGCGCGTCGGCGGACATCGTGCTCACCGACGAGCGGCTCGGCACGGTGGCGCGCGCCGTCGTCGAGGGGCGCGCGCTCTGGGAGTCCGTGAAGGACGCCGTGTCGATCCTGATCGGCGGCAACCTCGGCGAGATCGGCTTCACGCTCGGCGCGGGGCTCCTCGATGGTCGACCGCCGCTCAACGCGCGCCAGCTCCTGCTCGTGAACCTCCTCACCGACGTCGCCCCGGCGATGGCCATCGCGGTCCGCCCGCCCGATCAGGGCACGCTCGCGCGGCTCGCCGAGGTAGGCCCCGACGCGTCGCTCGGTCGCGCGCTCTACAAGGACATCGCGCTGCGCTCTGCCCTCACGGCTTCGTCGGCGGGCGGCGCGTGGTTCGTCGGGCGGCTCACGGGCACCGCGGCGCGCGCGCGCACGATCGGCATGGTCGCGCTGGTCGGCAGCCAGCTCGGGCAGACCGTCGCCGCGGGGCACGGCTCGAGGCCGGTGCTGTGGACGTGCCTCGGGTCGGCCGCGCTCCTCACCGGGATCGTGCAGCTGCCCGGGGTCTCGCAATTTTTCGGGTGTACGCCGCTCGGGCCGCTCGGCTGGGCGACGGCGCTCGGCGCGAGCGCGTTCGCGACGACGGTGTCGGTCGTGGTCCCCAGGCTCGGCCGCGCGGAGTGGCGCGAAGCCTTCTGACCATTTGGGCGCCGGATTTGCTAAGTTGAACGCCGAGTCTCGATGAGCGACGACAAGAAGCAGCTCGGCCGCGTGCAGCTCCGTCGTGGCGATGATCCCGACCCGCAGGCCGAGGTCGAGGAGCTCCGCAAGCTCTCCGAGCAGCACGGCGTGCCCGGCATCGATCTCGGGCAGATCTGCGTGCGCCTCGACGATCTCGAGCTCTTGCCGCGCGAGATCGCCGAGCGTCGCCTGATCTTGCCGGTGCTCGTGCGCGACGACCGCGTCTTCGTCGCGATGACCAACCCGGGCGACGAGAAGCTCATCGACGAGCTCGAGTTCGTGACTGGCAAGCGCGTGTTCCCGTACGTCGCGCTCGCGACCACGCTCGAGCGGGTGATCGCCGCGGCCTATGACGGCAAGGTGCGCAACGAGCGCTTCTACGTCGGCCCGCGCTGTCCGCCCGAGATCCAGCGCAAGATGGGCGTCGTCTCCGAGCCGCGTGACGAGGTCGAGCCTCCCGCGCCCGACGTGTTCCCCGACGCGCCGGCCGCGCGCGTCGCCGGGGAGCGCGTCGCGGCGGCCGCCGAGCGCGACGAGCTGTCGTACAACGATCTCGGCAACACCAACCCCGAGCTGTCGGTCGTCACCGAGGTCCCCGCGCCGTCGCCGTCGACCCCGCCGCTGTCGCCCACCAAGAAGACCATCCTGGTGGTCGACGACGAGGCGGACATCCGCAAGATCCTGCTGCGGGTGCTCGGCACGAAGGGCTACAAGGTCCTCGAGGCCGACCGCGGGCTCGAGGCGCTGCGCATGGTCAAGGCGCACATGCCCGACCTCCTGCTGCTCGACGCGATGCTCCCCGAGGTGCACGGCTTCGAGATCGCCCGGCGCATCAAGGGCAGCCAGAAGTACGGCCACATCCCGATCATCATGGTCTCGGCGGTCTACAAGGGCGCGCAGTACGCCGAGGACGCGCGCCAGAGCTACGGCGTCGACGCCTACATCGAGAAGCCGTTCCGCATCGCCGAGATCGTCGACGCGGTCGAGGCGGCGCTGTCGGGCAAGAAGGGCGAGGCCCCGCCCGCCGCCGCCCCCGAGCCGCCCCCGCGGCGCGACCCCGAAGAGGTGTCGGCCGAGGCAGAGGCCTGCCTCAACGCGGGGGTCGCCGCGTGGCAAGCGGGCGATCTCGAGCTCGCGATCGAGCACCTGCGACGCGGCGTCGCGCTCGATCCGCTCGCGTTTCGCCTGCATTTTCACCTCGGCCTGCTCTACGGCAAGAAGGGCATGGTCTACGAGGCGATCGCCGAGCTCGAGGCCGCCGCCGAGCAGAACCCCAAGCACTTCCCCGTCCTGAAGAACCTGGCCGTCCTCTACCAGAAGGCCGGCTTCAAGACCAAGGCCGTGACGGCGTGGGAGCGGGCGGCAGAGCTCGCGCCCGATCAAGGGACCCGCGCGACGATCCGCGGGCACATCGAGACGCTGCGCTTAGCTTCACGCTTCTTCACCCGCGTCGTGGTCCGCGCTTCACATCCCGACTGCACAGTGGGCCCCACGCGTCGCGCACAGGGCGCGCGCGGACAAGGAGACACTGTCATGATCGGTTTCATCATCAGCGCCGCGTGCGCGTACGGGTTGTTTCGTGTCGTGAAGCGGTCGAGGTGGCGCGGCCTCGGCTGGGGAAGCCCGAGGCGCGCGTTGTACCGGTACCTCGACACGACCGCCGGCCAGGAGAAGGAGCTGTCGCCCCTGCTCGACGAGCTCTTCGCGGCGGGCGGCGACGCGCGAGACGACGCGCGGCAGGCCCGCCGGGACATCGCCGCGGCGCTCCGGGGAGAGCGGGTCGACGAGGCCACGCTCGCGCGTGCGTTCGCGTCGCTCGAGCAGAAGCTGCAACACCTGCGCGAGGTCGCGAGCCTCGGCGTCACGCGCGCGCACGAGATCCTCGAGCCGGACCAGCGGCGCAGGCTCGCCTCCGCGATCGAGCACGGACCTCGCGGCGCCGGTCGGTGCGGTCACCACGCGCGATGGAGCGCGGCGTGAGCGCGCGCGAGAAGGTCATGGTCGCCGCGCTCGGGCTCGGCGTGGTGCTCGGGCTCGGGCTCGAGATCGCGCGCTTCGGCCACCACGCGCGGCACCGACGTGACGCCTTCTTCTCGCACGTCGCCGGCGCGTGCGCGGACGGCGCCCACCGCGCGCCGCCGAGGTAGAGTCACGCCGTGGCCGTGCGCATCCTGCTCATCGACGACGACCCTCGGCTGGTCGAGCTGATCACGTCGTACCTCGCGGGCCACGGCTTCGAGGTCACGCACGCCCCCGACGGCGCGCGTGGCCTCGCGCTGCTCGCGCGCGCGGTGTTCGACGCGGTGCTGCTCGACGTGATGATGCCAGGCGACGATGGCGTCGCGGTGCTGCGCAAGATCCGGGCGGACAGCGCGATCCCCGTGGTGAGGCTCACGGCGCGCGGTGACGAGGCCGATCGTGGGGTCGGGCTCGAGCTGGGCGCGGACGACTCCATGCCGAAGCCGTGCTCGCCGCGCGCGCTGCTCGCGCGTCTGCGCGCCGTCCTCCGCCGGGCCAGCCCCGACGCCCAGGGCGAGCGGCTCGTCGTCGCCGGCCTCGCGATCGACGTCTCGGCCCGGAGCGTGCGGCGAGACGAGCGAGAGATCGAGCTCACCGGGATCGAGTTCGACATCCTCGTGGCGCTCGCCCGGCGCGCGGGGCGAGTCGTCCCCCGTGAGTCGCTGCTGTCCGAGGCGGGCAGGGGAGACGTCACGGTGGGCGAGCGCACGGTCGACGTCCACATCTCCCACCTGCGACAGAAGCTCGGCGACGATCCGAGGGCGCCGCGGCTGCTGAAGACCGTGCACGGCATCGGCTACGTGATGGCGAAGGATGCGTGAGCGCCCGCGGGGCCTCGCGGGGTTCCTGCGGCGTCGCCTGCAGCGGCGCCTGTTCGCGTGGTTCGCGCTCGCCATCTTCGTCGCGATGCTGGCCGGCTTCGTCGCGTCCGCGGTCGTCGGCGGCGGGCCCGCGGCGAACTGGCGCCGCGACTGGGTGCGCCTGCGCGCGTTCACCTCCGACGAGCTGTCGCGCGCGTGGGACGATCCCGTGGCGCGCGACGCGCTCACGCGCAGCATCGCCGAGCGGTTCGAGCTGACCGTGAACGTCGTCGACCGCGACCACCGGCCGCTGTCCGAGCACAAGGGGCGCTGCGGCCGTCGCGGCCTGTCGACCGAGGTCAGTCGCGCCGGGAAGTTGCTCGGCTACGTGATCGTCTGCGGCGACCGCGTGAAGCCGGGCCCGTGGCGCGCGCTCGCGCCGGTGGGGGCGGGCGCGCTCGTGCTCTGGCTCTCGGCGTCGCTGCTCGCGCGGCGGCTGGCGAGGCCCTTCCACGCGATGTCGCGCGTCGCCGAGGACATCGGGCGCGGGCGGCTCGGTACGCGCATCGAGCGCTCGGAGCGAGACGACGACGAGGTGGCCGCGATCGCCGACACCCTCAACGATCTGGCCGCGCGGGCGGAGAAGCAGCTCGAGACCCAGCGCGCGCTGCTCGCGGCGGTGTCGCACGAGATCCGCACGCCGCTCGCGCGGATGCGGCTCTTGACCGAGCTGTCGCGCGGCGGTGACGCGGGCGCGCTCGACAAACTCGACGCCGAGGTGGCCGAGGTCGACGCGCTCGTCGCCGATCTCCTCGCCGGCTCACGCCTCGACTTCGGCGCGCAGAGCCCCGAGCGCGTCGACCTCGGCGCGGTCGCGATCGAGGTGCTCGAGAAGCGCGGCGCCGACGTGTCGCTGCTGTCCGCCGAGGTCGCCGATCGCGTCGTCACCGGCGATCCGACGCTGCTCGGGCGGGCGATCGGCAACCTCGTCTCCAACGCAGAGAGGCACGGCGACGGCCTCGTCTCGCTGACGCTCTCCGAGGTGCGCGAGGGCTTCGTGCGCGTCGAGGCGCGCGACCGCGGCCCCGGCATCGAGGTCGGTGACGCGCAGCGGATCTTCGAGCCGTTCGGCGGACAGCGCAGCGGCGACGCGCCAGCTTCCGAGGGCAGACCGAAGCCTGGCTCGGTCGGCCTCGGCCTGTCCCTCGTGCGGCGGATCGCGGAGGCGCACGGCGGCGAGGCGTTCGCGCGTGCGGCTGACGGGGGCGGCGCGATCGTGGGGTTCGAGGTCGCCCGCGCGCCCGCGGCGAGCGCGGTCGACGTGGACGACGCGTGCGCACGTCGAGCCGAGGCATGACCCTCGCCGCCATCGTGGCGCTGGCGTTCGGGCTCGCGATGGACGCGGCGGCCGTGTCGGCGGCGCGCGGGCTCTCCACGCCTGCCGTGCGCGCGAGGCACGTCGCGCTGGTGGCGGGCTTCTTCGGCGGGTTCCAGGCGCTGATGCCGGCGCTCGGGTGGGCGGTCGGAGCGACCGTCGGCGGCTACGTCGCGGCGTGGGCGCGCTGGATCGCCGCGGCTGTGCTGGTGGTGATCGGAGGCAAGATGCTGTGGGAGGCCCGCCTCGCGGCGGACGACGGCGGGTCGACCTGCGGCGATCCGTGGAGGCTCGGGGTGATGCTCGCGCTCGCGGTCGCGACCAGCGTCGACGCGCTCGCCGTCGGCTTCACGCTGCCCCTGCTGCGCGCGCCGTTCACGCTGACCATCGTGACCATCGGGCTCGTGACCGCGGCGTCGAGCGCGCTCGCGCTGCTCGTGGGGCGTCGGCTCGGCGCGCTCCTCGGGAGGCGCCTCGACGCGGCGGGAGGCGCCGTGCTGCTCGCGCTGGCGGCGAAGCTGCTGCTCGGGGCGTGAGCTCGTCGTCGCCCGTCCTCCGTATGGTCCCTCGAGCCAGCCGCGTCGCGGCTACGGCCGGTCGCCGCCGAACCGCGCCGTGAAGTCTCGATGAACGACGAGCTCAGGCTTCGCGTGCTCGGCCCGACGATACCCGCTGCCCAGCTCGACGACCCGGATGACGTCTCCGATGACCTCGAACCACGCGCGCCAGTCCTTGACGGCGAGCCTCCAGCGATGGCCGTCGGCCCTGATGCGTCGGTAGGGTCTGGGCTCTGGTCCGAGCGAGAGCGCGGCGTCGAGCGACGCGCGCAGCTCGACGCCCCGCTCTCTCAGCCACGCGAGCTGCGCCTCGGCCAGCTGTGCATAGTCGACGCGCCACGCTGGCTTGGGATCGGCCGCGAGCCAGCCGTCGGACGCGCTCGGGATGGCGTCAGCGTAGACCACGTAAGGTTTGAGATCGAGCACCGGCGTGCCGTCGACCATGTCGAGTCCGCGGACGCGCAGCGTGAAGCCCTCGACCCCGAGCAGCTCCACGGCCGACAGCCCGATGGGGTTGGGGCGATGAGGAGAGCGCGTCGCGAGCACGCCGACCCGACCGCCGTCGCCGCGCGGCGGCTGCACCTTGGGACGAAAGTCATGTGCCAGGTGAAACCTGTACAGCACCCAGAGGTGGCTCCACGTCGCGAGGTCCTCGAGGGCGTGGCCCAGCTCCGCCGTCGGCGCGACCTCGATGGTCCCCTCGACGTCGCGCGCGACGGACGCCTGCCTCGGCGCGTCGCGCTTGTCGACGAACGGCGAGCGGACGACGCCGATCACTCGGCACGTGACGAGGTCGCCCGGCGTCACGTGAGCACCCCCTTCGCGAGCAGGACGTCCTCGGCGCGCTCGATTGAATACAACAGACCCCTCAACAGCAGCCGCCGCTGTCGCGGGGGAGGCAGGTCCCCCGCGCGCCCGCGCCCGGCGGCGTGCAGCAGCAGCGCGGCGGTCACGCTCACGTTCAGGCTCTCGACGAAGCCGCGCATCGGGACGCGCACGGTGCGCGTCGCGCCCGCCATCAGTCGCGGATCGATCCCCTCGTGCTCGTTGCCGAGCAGCACGCAGACGCGGGGGATCGTGGCCAGATCCTCGGGCAGCAGCGCGCCCTCCGGGTGCGTCGCGACGAGCTCGAACCCGTCGCCGCTCAGCCGCGCGAGCGCGGCCTCTGGTGTCTGATACGTGAAGAGATCGAGCCACTTGTGGGAGCCGCGCGCGACCGACGCGTGCAGGGTGAAGGGCGCCTGTCGCTCCACGACGTGCAAATCCTGGACGCCGAACGCATCCATCGTGCGCACGACGGCCGAGCCGTTGTGAGGATCGTACGGCGCGTCCATCAGCACGCAGACCGAGCCGAGCCGCGCCGACAGCACCGCGTCGAGGCGCGCCCGCCGCGCTGGCGTGACGAGCGGCGCGAGCGCGTCGATCGCGGCGTCGAGCCGCGCGTCGCCGAGGCGGTCCTCGAGGCCGCCGACGCGCGCCGGGATGAACACGTCCTGGGTGCGACGCCTCAATCGCGTCCCAGCTTCTGCTGCATCACGGCCTTCTTCGCGAGGCAGAGATCGTGCTTCTTCGCGGTCTCCTTGACGAGCGCGTCGGCCTCGTCGACCCGCGCGCGCAGGGCGTCGGCGCTGGCCGCGGCGCCGGGGGCGCGCATCGCGGCGCGCACCTCGTCCTTGATCGTCATCGCGCGAACCAGCGGGGTGAAGGCGTCGACGCACACGCGCTTGGTCTCGCACGCGAGCTCACCCTCGCACGGCGCGCGCTCGACCGCCGCGAGCGCCGCGGCCTTCTGCTCGTTGGGCGCCGCGATCATCGCCTCGATCGCGGCGCCGAGCGCGCGCGCCTGCTGCTTCTCTTTGGAGGGCCCGCACGCGAGCGCGACGAGCGGTGCCAGGCAGAGGAGGCGTCGCACCGATCAGTAACCCTCCACCTTGCAGATGATCTCGTTCATGATCTCGCGCGTGCCGCCGCCGATCGGATAGAGGCGCGCGTCGCGGTAGAGGCGCTCGACGACCGACTCGCGCATGTAGCCCGCGCCGCCGAAGAGCTGCACCGCCTGGTCGCAGACGAACGAGCACATGTCCGTCGCCGTGTTCTTCGCCATCGCCGCGAGCGCCGGGACGGGCTCGCCCCGCAGGTGCCGCGTGACCACCTCGCCCGTGAGCGCGCGCGCCGCCGCGATGCGCGACGCCATGTCGGCGAGCTTGTGGCGCACGACCTGGAAGGCCGCGAGCGGCTTGCCGAACGCCTCGCGCGAGCGGACGTAGGCGCGCGCCTCGCGGTAGGCGAGCTCGGCGATGGCGACGCAGTTGCCGGCGAGGAAGATCCGCTCGGTCGCGAAGTTCTGCATGATGAGCAAGAACCCGAGGTTCTCGTCGCCGATCAGGTTCGACGCCGGCACGCGGCAGCCCTCGAACACCAGCTCGGCGGTGTCGCTCGCCCACCAGCCCATCTTGTCGAGCTTCTTGCCGACCGTGAAGCCGGGCGTGCCGCGCTCGACGACGAGCATCGACACGCCGGCGTGGCCGGGGCCGCCGGTGCGCACGGCGACCGTCACCAGATCGGCGCGCGTGCCGGACGTGATGAAGGTCTTCGTGCCGTCGACGACGTAGTGCTCGCCGTCGCGGCGCGCCGTCGTGCGGAGGCCCGCGACGTCGCTGCCGGCCCCCGGCTCGGTGATGGCGAGCGCGGCGATGAGCTCGCCCGAGACGACGCGCGGGACGAAGCGGGCCCTCTGCGCGGCGGTGCCCGCGGCGAGGATCGGCGGCAGCGCGATGCCGTGGCTGCCGAGGCCGACGACGGTGCCGACCGACTTGCCCGCGAGGATCAGCTCCTCGGCGATCACGAGGCCGTGCCCGAGGTCTCCGCCGCCGCCGCCGTGCGCCTCGGGATAGCTCGCGCCGTGCAGCCCCGCCTCGGCGAGCTTCGAGTAGAGCTCGCGGGGAAACAGCCCGGCCTCTTCCCAGGCGCGCGCGTGCGGCGCGATGTGCGCCTCGGCGAACCTCTTCGCGGAGGCGCGCAGCGCCGCGTGGGAGTCGTCTTCGAAGAGGTACGTCATCGGGCGCGCGAGGATAGTGCATCGACGCGCGCGGTCGCACGCGCTAACCGCTCGCCGATGCGCCACCTCGCGCTCGCGCTCGCCGCAACACTGTCGCTCGGCTGCGGCGCCGCCGCGCCGAAGGGCGTCGAGCATCCATCCGACGTCGCGCGCCGAGACGGCCCTGCTTCGCGCGATCCCGAGGTGGTCGGTCGATGGTGGCTGGCCGAGCTGGTCGCGCCCGGGGGCACCCGCGACGGCGCCGACCGCGCGAAGAAGCGCCTCGACGAGCTCGGCGGGGCTCCGGGGATGTACGGCGGGCTCGCGCGCGCCGTCGACGCCGCGGGCAAGGGCGAGCTGGTCGTCGCGGCCGACGCCTTCGTCGCGTCGCTGAAGGCCGCGCAGCAGAGCCGCGATCCGCTCGCCCCCGCGGTCGCGTGGTTCGCCGCGTCCAACCTCCTCGCGATCGAGGGCGCGGCGCCCGCCGTGTTCGACTCGTCGAGGGCGTGGGTCGACGACGCGCTCGCGCATCCAGGCAACCTGGGGTGGCGCGCCCGCAGCGAGCTGGTCGAGTGGTGGTCGCGTCACGCCTATGACGCCGCCGAGACCCACCTGCTCGACAAGACCGCCGAGCGCTATGGCTGCGCGAAGGCCGTGCGCGTCGCGGGCCCGTTCGGCCGCGCGACGGCGAGCGATCGCTGGGCCTCGTTCGCCGCCGAGGCGCCGGGACCCTGGCCCGCGCGCTGGCAAGGAGACGCCGATCGAGCCGCGCAGCCGCACGTGATGAAGACGGAGCGCCACGGCTGCACGGTGCGCGCGGACGAGCCCGTCGCACCTGGCATCTACTACGCCGAGACCTTCATCGAGGCCAAGGAGGCGCGTGAGGTCGTGATCGCCGTCCAGGGCTCGCTCGCGATCTGGGTCGACGATCACCTCGTGCAGGATCGCGATCCGCGCAGGTGGGCCGTCTGGCCGCGGTTCGGCGTCGGGTTGCGGCTCTCCGCCGGACGTCACCGCGTGCTCGCGCGCCTCACCGAGCCAGAGCTGTCGATCCGCGTGATGCGCGCCGACGGCTCGCCGAGCGACGTGACGACGAGCGCAGACCCGACGCCGCCCTATCTGACCGAGGCCCCGCGGCGCGGCGCCGATCCGAACGTGCTGTCGCGATGGCTCGATCGCCCCGTCGACGCGCCGCGCGACCCGCTGGAGAGCTACCTCGCGGCGCAGCTCGCGAGCACCGACGGTCAGCCCGATCTCGCGAGCGTATTCATCGAGCCGCTGCACAAGAGCGAGGACGAGGCGACGGGCCTCGCGCTGATCACGGCCGCGTCGTTCGCCGAGAAGGATCCGATCTTCCCCGAGAGCGACGCGCGCGATCTGGCGCGCATGCTGCGCGAGAAGGGCCTGAAGAAGGATCCCACCCAGGTGTTCGCGAGGCTATGGCTCGCGCTCGACACGGCCGACAAGGGGATGTCCGACGCGACGCGCGCGCTCGAGCGGCTGATGGAAGAGGCCCCCGGCGTCCCCGAGATCCCGCGGGTGCTCGCGTCGCTGTACGCGCGGCTCGGCTGGAAGGCGGAGCGCGCGAGGATCGCGACGCGGATGGCCGAGCGCTTCCCCGGCGACCGCGGCGCGCTCGAGGCGGCGATCGTCGTGCTCGAGGAGCAGGGAAGGTCGGCCGAGGCCGGCGCGCTCGCGAAGCGGGTCCGGGAGCAGTGGCCCGACAGCGAGATCGAGCTCGACCGCGCGATCGCCCGCCGCGACTGGAAGGCCGCCGAGGCCGAGCTCGATCGCCTCGCCAAGCGCCGTCCCGATCGCCGCGATCTCAAGGAGCGCAAGCTCCAGCTCAAGGTGCGCAGCGGCGAGACGACCGATCCGGTCCCGGCGATCCAGCGCGCCCTCGCGCGCAACCCGAAGGACGGCGCGGCGCGCCTCGCGCTCGCCGACGCGGCGTTCGCGCGCGGCGACAAGGGCGCGCTCCGCAACGCGCTCGCGACGGCCATCGCCGGCGGGTACGGCGACGGCGAGCTGCGCGCCGCCGTCGAGCTGGTCGAGGGCGCGACCGAGCTCGAGCCGTACCGTCGCGACGCGCGCGCGGTGATCGCCGAGTACGAGCGCGATCCCCGCCCGCAAGAGGGCACGGCCGCGCGCGTGCTCGACTACGCGACGCTGTGGATCCACCCGGACGGCAGCGCGCGCATGCTCGAGCACGAGATCATCCGCGTGCAGAGCCAGGAGGCGATCGGCAAGCTCGCGGAGCAGCGCGTCCCCGAGGGCGCGCTGGTGCTGCGGATGCGGGTCATCAAGAAGGACGGCCGCGTCCTCGAGCCCGAGCGCGTCGAGGGCAAGCCCACGATCACGATGCCGCACCTCGAGCTGGGCGACTACCTCGAGACCGAATTCGTCACGGCGCAGGGCACCGACGGCGAGGGCGGCAAGCGCTACCTGTCGCCGCAGTGGTTCTTCCGCGAGGCGGACATCGCCTACTGGCGGAGCGAATATGTCGTCGTCGCGCCGAAGGAGCGCGAGCTCGTCATCGAGACGACCGGCGCGGTGCCCGCCGCCAAGGTCGAGGATCTCGGTCCGCTCCTCGTGCGCAGGTGGCGCGTCGATCGCTCGCCGGCGGCGCCCGTCGAGCCGCAGAGCGTGCCGGTTCAAGAGTTCTTGCCGAGCATCCAGCTCGGCTGGGGCATCTCCGAGGACGGGCAGCTGCGGCGGCTCCTCGACGCGACGTCCAACCAGCTCCCGCGCGATCCACGCCTCGTGCGCGTGGCTGAGCGCATCGTCGGCGACACCCCGAAGACCGATCCTCGCGAGCGCGCGCGACGGCTCTATCGCTGGGTGTCCGCCAACGTCGAGGACGGGCGTGAGGCCGACGGACGACGCGTCGTCGTCGGCAAGAGCGGCAGCCGCGCCTCGGCGTTCCTGTACCTCGCCCGCGCGCTCGAGCTCCCGGTCGAGCTCGTGGCGGTGCGCGATCGGCTGAGGCCGCGCGTCGAGGGGCCGCTGACGGGGCCGTTCGGCTGGAACCACGTCGTCCTGCGCCTCGAGCTCCCGTGCCCCGCCGGCGCGTGCCCGCTGTGGCTCACCGTCGGCGAGCGCAACGCGCCGTTCGGGTACCTCCCCGCCGAGCTGCGCGGTCAGCCCGCGGTGCGCCTCAAGAGCGGGCTCCCCCGCGACACGACCCCGAGCGCGGGCTCGATCGACGGCATCGTGTACGAAGGGACGGCGGAGCTCCGCGCCGACGGCTCGGCGACGCTCGAGCTCGATCAGCGCTTCCTCGGGCGGGTCGGGATCGGCATCCGCGACTCGGTCGACCAGCTCCCCGAGGAGCAGCTGCGCGCCGCCGTCGAGTCCAAGCTGCTGCAGCGCGCGTTGCCCGGAGGGCGCCTCGTGTCGCTCACGGTCGTCGACAAAGACGATCTCGACAAACCTGTCACCTTTCGGATGAAGGTAGAATTGTCAGATTTTGCGCGGCGCCGAGGCGATGGCCTCGCGCTTCGCGCTCCTTTGACGATGAAGATCGGGCCGCTCGCCGCGCTCGAGGCGCGCGAGACCCCGATGATCCTGCCGGAGGCGACGCACACCGAGGTGCGCCTGACGGTCAAGCTGCCGACGGGGGCGTCCGTCCTCGCGCCGCCGACCACGGTCGAGCTGCGCGACGGAGAGCGCGTCGTGCGGGTCGCGGACGCCGTCCTGCCAGACGGATCGGCGCGGTTCGACCGCGTGATCGATCTGCCGGCGGGCCGGGTGCAGCCGGACGAGTACGCGGCGTTTCGCAGGTTCGCGCTCGCGGTCGACGACGCGACCGCGCGGGACCTCGTCGTCAAGCTGCGCTAGCGCCGCGCCGGGACGTCGGGTCCACGCACGACGTCGCCGCGAAGCCCGCGGGGGCCGTCACCCGTTGGTCGCCGTCGGCAGCGCCCGTTGGTCCGCGCTCGTCGATGGAGCGTCTCACGAGGACACGGGGCCCGCTTGGGCTCCGTCATCGAGCAGGGCGAACAGCGCGTCGATTTTGAAGGGCTTGGTGAGGGTTCGCGGGCGCGTGAGCTCGAGGAACCGCTGGGTGCGCGCGGTGAAGGCGCCGCCGGTCGCGAAGACGAAGCGCGCGGCGAGGGCGGGGTTCGCGCGAGTCACGGCCTCGAAGACGTCGATGCCGTCCTTGCCGGGCATGTGGAGATCGCACAGCACGAGATCGAAGCGATCGTCCTTGGCTAGGATGGCGAGGCCCGCGTCGCCCGAGGCGGCGGTGACGACGGCGTGGCTCTCGCCGAGGAACGAGCCGAGCAAGCGGAGGAGCATCGGCTCGTCGTCGATCAGCAGGACTCGCCTCGTCGTCCGGCGCGCGTCGGACTCGGGCTCACGCCCCTCCTCCGTGATTCGCGGCAGCGTGATGGTGAAGCGCGCTCCGCCCAGCGGGCTGTCGTCCACCGCGACGGAGCCGCGATGGGCGCGCACGGTCTCCTGGGAGAGCGCGAGGCCGAGCCCCGTGCCCACGCCCTCGGGCTTGGTCGTGAAGTAGGGCTCGAAGATGCGCGCGCGGAGCTCGGCGGGGACGCCCGGGCCGTTGTCCTCGACCGTGAGCCGCGCCTCGCCCTCGAGGGACTCGAGGCAGACGCGGACGCGGGCGCTGGAGCGCCTGGCCTCGGGGAGCGCCTGGACGGCGTTCACGAGGAGGTTCGTGACCACCTGGCCCAGGCGTCCGCCGTTGCCGCGCACCCGCACCCCGTCGTCGAGCTCGAGCTCGAGCCGCGCCCTCGAACGCAGCGTGGGCTCCACCATCCGGCAAGAGGCGCGGACGATCTCGGCGAGGGAGACCTCCTGCTCTCGGTCGTCGTCCACGCGCGCGAAGGTTCGGAGCGAGTCGCTCACGTCCCGGACGCGCTCCACGGCCTCTTGCGCGTCGATGATCGCCTGTCCCGCGCGCCTCAGACGCATCGCGACGTCGTCGGGGCCGAGGCGTCGAGGGCGGAGCTCGTCGAGCATCCCCCGGTGTACTCGCTCGACGATGGCGAGGGACACCTGCACGCTCTGGATGGGCGTGTTGATCTCGTGCGCGACGCCCGCGGCGAGCTGACCGATGGCCGCGAGCTTCTCGGCGTGCACGAGCCTCGCCTGGGCCTCCTTCAGCGCCTCGTGCGTCCTCTCCAGCTCGCGCCGCGACGCCACCTCTCCACGCAGCTCTTCCACGAGCATGTTCAGCCCCACCGCGATGGCGTCGATCACGTCCATGCGACCGCTGACGGGGGCCTCGACGTCGAAATCCTGCTGGGCGATGGAGAGCATGACCTCGAGGACGCGCTCGAGCCGAGGGTCGTGCGCGTCGCCGGTCATCGCGTCGCCTCGAGGAGCCAGTCGATCGCGTCAGCCTCGCTCGAGCAGAGCCGCGTCGGCACCCTGTGCCTGGAGAGCCGCATGAAGAAGCTCCCGATCACGCGGCTCACGGGCGAGGCGATCAGGATGGCCACCGCCGAGTAGCGCTCCACGGCCTCGTCGCTGACGAAGTACTCGCGCGCCGCCTTCGACTCGGCGCGGATCCCGCGAAAATCGACCAGCACGGGCCGCCGCACGCCGCCGGCCACCTGGAAGGTCGCGTCGAGGGCGGCC
>CAUJFL010000349.1 GCA_963169165.1 Myxococcota bacterium
AGAAGGACGCCGACGACATCATCGGTTCGCAGGCTGCCCCACTGACCCTGACAATACCCGTATCGAGGGCCACGCCTTCATAAGGTGAGGCCATCCCTCATATCTTGATTCTCAAGATTCACGACGTTTCCACCCATCGGAGGGCCCGACCGGGGCTGCCACCCAGGCGCCTCAGACGGGCTCTCTGACTGTTGTCGTACCGGCGTGCAGCGAGCCCCCAAGGACGCGGCGTCAGGTTTCCAGATGCGGGTGCCCACCAGCAAGGGCGCCGACGACTTCATCGGTTCGCAGGCTGCCCCACTGGCCCTGACAAGACCCGTATCGAGGGCCCCGCCTCCACAAGGTGAGGCCAGCTCACGTGGAGCGCGGGTCGGTGCCATGATGGAGCGCGCGCACGGCCTGCGCGGCCCGCTGCGTCGGCACGCCCCGTCGGGGCTACCCCTTGGTGGCGGGCGGGGTGGGGCGGTGTCGCTCGGCGTCGGAGCGTCCGCCGCCGCCTTCGCGCGGCTGCTCGCCGGGGCCGGCCGAGCCGCGGGCGCCCAAGCCGTGCTGGTCGAAGAAGCGGTCGAGGGCGCGGTTGACGGCCTCTGGCGCGTCGAGGGTGGCGACGTGACCGGCGCCGTCGATGACGACCTCCGCGATCCCCTCGCGCGCCGCCCACGCGGGCATGGCCTTTTGGATGTTGCCGGTGGCGTCTTGGGCGCCGCGGATGAGGCACAAGGGCATCGGCGTCCGGTAGGCGGCGTCGGGCTCGAGCAGCTCGATGGTCCCCCGCAGCACCTCGAGGAGCTCCCGCTTGGTCAGCTGCCGCAGCGCGCGCGCCGTCTCCGCGCGCGCCGCCGCCGTGACCGCGCTCGCGCGGGCGAGCAGGCCGGCGAGCTTCGACGAAGGAACGAGGGACAGCACCGCCGGCGCGAGCTCGAGGAGGACGCGCTCGCGCCGGCTCAGCGGCCCAGCGTTCCAGGCGGCGCCGATCACCACGAGGCCGCGCACGCGCTGCGGCGAGCGACGCGCGAAGGCCTGGCTCAGGTTGCCGCCGAGCGAGTGCCCCACGAGGATGACGTCGTCGATGCGCAGGTGATCGAGGAGGGCGCCCATGTCGCGCAGCGCCTGCTCGGCGGAGAAGGGCACGGGCGACGGGCGCGAGGCGCCGTGGCCGCGCAGGTCCCAGGTGACGACGCGGAAGCCGCGGGCGACGAGGTGGCGCGCCTGCGGCGCCAGCAGCGCGGAGTCGACGCCGGCGCCGTGGGTGAGGAGCACACGAGGCCCCCGGCCCTCGTCCCACAGGTGGAGCCGGCAGCCGTCGAAGAGCCAGGTCTCGAGCGAGGCAGGCACCGTCCTCCCAGCCTATCGTCCGCGGCAGAATCCGTCGTCGTAGCGACAGGCCTCGCCGCCGTCTCGGACCACGCAGGCGCCCGCCTCGCAGGTGGGGGTGACGACGGGCAGGGGCACCACGCACTCCACCGAGAAGCTCATCATTCGCGCGCGAGGTCGTCCTCGATGGTCGCGAGCATGGCGCGGGTGTGGTCGAGCACTCCCAGCTGCCCCGTGCGTTGGGCCCACGCCGCCCCCGCGGCGGGTGACGCGCGCCAGCGCGCCTGGGCATGCGCGAGGAAGCCCGCGGGGAATGACGCGCCGCGCTGCTCGCAGCGGTGCACGAGCTCGCGGAGCGCGTCGGCGCCGAAGCAGCCGTAGAACATGGCGAAGTCGACGCTCGGCTCGGTCACCTTCGCCTCGGTCCAGTCGAGGACGCCGACGAGCGCTTGGCCGTCGCCCGCGTCGTCGTCCGCGCCGAGCAGCATGTGCCCGGGGTGCAGGTCGCCGTGGACGACGGCGGAGCGGGCGGGCCACAGGCGGTCGTCGTCGAGCCAGCGCTGCCACGCCGCCCAGAGCTTCTCCGATGGCGCGAGCACGTCGCGCGTGTCCTCCATGAAGCGGCGCTGCTCGGCGCGCGCCTCGTCGATGCTCTGCGAGGGGACGCCGGCGGCGGCGGCCTCGTCGACGGAGAGGCGCTGCAGGGCCGCGTAGGTGGCCGCGGCGGTGTCGAGGAAGCGGGCGGGCAGGGCGGCGGGGTCGAGGTTCCAGCGCGGCGGCCCGCCCCCCGCCGGCGCGATGTCGATGGCGGGCACTCCGGGCAGCCGCGCGTAGGCGATCACCTCGGGCGTGTGGATGCGCCACCGCGGCACCGGCACCGGCAGCCGCGGCCCCACGAAGGCGAGCACGCGCGCCTCGACGAGCGCCGCCTGCGTGACATCGGGCCGGCGCGGCGTGCGCACGATCCAGGGCCGGCCCTCATCGTCGCGGGCATGGACGACGCGAAAGTCGAGCCCGGTCTGGTCGAAGGTCTCCTGGTCCGTCGTCAGCGGCAGGCCGGCGGCGCGGCACTTCTCGAGCAGGTCGGCGGGGGTCATGGTGTCGTTCACGACGTGCTCCTGGGCGTTCGCGCGGTCGCAGGCCGCGTCGTCGGCGAAAAAGACCCCCGCGACCCCCGGTGGGGCGATGGCGGGAAGGTCTCGAAGTGTGTAGGTCAAACAAACCAGGTCGGGCTGTCAAGGGCCAAGTTCGAAGAGGGCGCTGGGCGCAACTTGGTGGCTGTTCGTGGCGCCGCAGAGAGTCGCAGACGGGCCGTTGAGTGATCGTCGGGCCGGAAGAGGCCGAT
>CAUJFL010000350.1 GCA_963169165.1 Myxococcota bacterium
CGGGGGCGGCGGCGTCGGGGGCGGCGGCGGCCGCGGGCGCGCGCGCCGAGTCGCTGTCGCGCACCAGCTGCCAGACCGCGGCGCTCGCCGTCATCGCTGCGACGACGGCGAGGCACACCACGATCACGAGGCGCTGGCGCAGCGACATTTATCAGCGGCCGTGGTGGCCGCGCGGCCCGCGCTCGGGCTGCTTGAAGGTCTCGCCCGACGGGAGCGACAGCTCGGTCACGAACAGCGAAGCCCCGTCGGCGTATCGCCCGCCCTTGCCGCGCACGTTGACCTTCGCGCCCTCGACCAGGCTCGCCGAGGCGTCGTGCGCGAGGCGCCCGCGCACGCTCGCGGCAGAGCCGTCCGACACCAGCAGCAGCTCGGCGTCACCCCGCGCGTCGCGGACCACCGAGGTGATCTTCGCGCTCACCTCGATGTCCTCGAGCTTGGGGCGCTCGGTCGGCGGCGTGGGAGGCGCGTCGGGGGCGGCGTACAGCGACGCGCCCGCCGGCGTCGAGATCGAGCGCGCGAACACGTGCTTGTCGCTCCCCATGCCCGCGATCCTCACGGCCTGTCCGGCGGCGAGCCCCGGCCGCGCGCCGTCGGGGCGGAGCCGCACCAGCGTGCCGTCGGTCAGCAGCAGGCGGTCCACGTTGCCGAACGGATCGCGCAGCGTGCGCTGGATCTGCCCTGTCTTCTCGAGCTTCTCGGGGCGGGGCGGGAGCTTGTCGAGCTCGCGCGTCTCGCCGGACGGGAGCTTCACCGACTCGACGAAGAGCCCGGTGCCGGCGGCGGACCTGGTGCCGCGGCCCGTCAGCGTGAGCACATCGCCGACCTTGGCGTCGAGCGCGGGGCCACGAGGCGACAGGCGACCCGTCGTGCCGTCCGCGAGCACGACCGCCTCGGGGCGACCGTCGCGCCCGTCGATGAGCGCGACGACCGCGCCCGTCGACGAGATCGCGGCGAGCTCGGGCGGCGCCTCGCCCAGGTGATGTATGCGCATCGGGTGCTCGCCGGGCCCACGCCCGTCGTGCGGCCGAGCGGTCTCGCCGTCCGGCGGCGGCGGGCGGTGGCCGCGCGGTCCGCGGTGCTGGCTCGCGTCGACGAGCGTCTCGCCGCCCTTCTTCACGACCGCGCCGAACAGGTGGCTCCCGCCCTCTCGCTTGGGGGCCCACGCCTCGATCTCGAGGGAGTCGCCAGGCGACACGGCGCCGACCGCGAGCGCGCGCGGCGGCACGCGGACGAGCTTGCCGCCGTCGAGCAGCAGCGCGTCGACGTCACCCATCGGCGACACGAGCAGGCGATCGACCTTGGCGGTCAGCTTGATCGGCGCGCCGGGCGCGACCTCGAGCGGCTTCGCGTCGGCCTGGGCCTCCGTGGTGGCGACGGGCTCGGAGGACGGGTCGGTCGAGTCGGGGGTCGTGCTCCCGCAGCCGACGAGCGACGCCAGCGCGACCGCGGACAGGATGGAGGCGATGATGGATCGGTTCAACATGGTTCGGCTTCTCCTCTCGGGGGACGAGGCGCTCACTTCACGCTCCGTGCCAGCGAGGCGATCGCTCGAGAATGCAGGAATTCCGGGCCGATTTTCGCCGACTCAGCGGCGCGTGTACCCGAAGCGTACACGGGTGGATCGTTTGGCGACGTCCAGGCTACTCGACGACGAGGGGCATGACGTCGTTCTCATCGGGTCGACCGGGATCGTCCACGACTGGCTCGACCACGCCGAAGCGAGGGGGCTCGAGGCGTGAGCCGAGGAGGTGGACACGGCTCAGGCGGACTTCGAGCGCGCGTCGACGCTGTAGCGCCCGCCGCCGCGACAGGCGATGAAGAAGAACGCGACGGCGTAGACGAGCGCGAGCTCTCCCTTGTTGATGGCGGGCAAGAGGCTCGCGCCGAGCGCGAACTTCCAGTGGAACTGAACGTACGCGACCGCCATCGTGCCGCTCGCGAGGAACGCCGCCCACCGCGTCAGCAGGCCCAGCGCGATGGCCGCGCCCGCGACGAGCTCGATGAGGCCGCCGAGCCAGAGCTGTGAGGGGAACACCGGCGTGGAGGCCGTGAGCACGCCGAACATCTTCTGCACGCCATGGAACATGAAGAGGAGCGCGGTGGTGACGCGCATCAGCGCGTAGGCGGCCTCGAGGCGCGGCTCGAGCAGGCGGGCGAGCATGGACCGCTTGTAGCGCACGGGCCGAACCCCGGCGACCGGTGAGGGTGTCGTGAGCGCGGCGCGTCCGTACGCCTAGGGCTTCGGGGCGCGCCAGAGCTCGCCTGTGCTGGTCACCCACAGCACGAGGCTCGAGGTGACGGAGATACCCTGCGGAGCCGTGGAGCCTCGCGCGAGCTCTGTCGCCCCGGAGCCGCCCGCGGGGACGTGCTGCACGCTCGCGCCTCCGGGGCTCGTGCCTGACTCGGTGAAGTAGGCTCCCGTCGCGTCGGCGGCGAGGGCCACGACAGGGCCGAAGCCGCTGGCGATCGTGACAGGCGTCGGGCAGCTGTCGGCGGGGCAGCGCTTCACCGAGCCGTCGCTCGTCGCGAAGTAGACGACCCCGCCCGAGGTCGCCAGCGCGGTGATGCCGCCTGGGTCGCTCACCAGCGTCGACGGCGCGCCGCTCGCCTTGGCCTTCTGCCGGACCGCCGCGCCGTTCGAGCCGAGCCAGTAGAGGCGAGTCGCGTCGTCGACCAGCGTCGACGGCGCGCCCTCGTTGGAGGCGACCTTGAACGGCGCCCCGGACGCGCCCGCGGCCATCACGGTCCCGGCGCCCCCACGGTTGGTCCAGTAGGTGGTCGCGCCGTCGAACACGATGCCAAATGGCTCCTCTTGCCCTGTGTACTTGGCAAATGGAGTTCCCTGTCCCGAGGTCATGATCGCGCCGCTGCCGGTCTCGGCCCACGCCCAGCCTATCGGCGCCTTCGTCGCGGTGAGCACGATGTGAGCGGGCGACGGGCGAGCGGGGAACTGGGGGATGGCGGGGCCGTCCGGCAGCGGCGTGAGCACGATCTGGCCGCCGGTCGCGTCGTCGGTCGTGAACATCGCGACCGCGTCGGACGCGGTGAGGAAGCGCGCGCCCGTGAAGCCGCTCGCGATGAGGTGGGCGTTCCACGTCGAGGCGCTCGGACCGCCGTCCACGCCGCCTTCTTCGGCGCTGGCGTCCGACGGAGCGCCTCCGTCGTCTGGCGGCTCGACCGTCGCGTCTCCGGGGCCAGCGTCGAGGCTCCCTCCGTCGGGCAGCTCGGCGTCGCTCCCCCCGGCCGCTGGCGCGGCGACGATGACAGCGGGCCCGGCCCACGTCCACAGCGCCTGGATCGCCAGGCGCCCCGGGCCAGCGCCGACGGTCGCTAGTGTGTAGGTCTCTCCAAACCGTCGACACAGCTCGTCGCTCGCGCAGGGGCTCCGTCGAACCCCGGACACGTCGTAGGCGCCCCCCACGACGTCGAGCGACGCGAAGCGCGCCGTGGTCGTGAGCCCGCTGACCTCGGGGTTGGGGCCCAGCTCGGTCGAGATGGCGCGACCGAAGCCAACAAAAGCCCAAGCTCCGAACGGGGCTGGTGCAGGCTCGGCGAGCCGCTCGACGCGCCCGTCCGACTCGACGTGCCAGCGAAACAGGCCCGTACACGACGCGCAGCCCGCGTTCGCGACCTCACCTGTCGAGACGAGCAGCGCGCCGCCCGGCTCACGTCGCACCCGCTCGAGCCCGCTCATGTCGTAGGGATCGAGCATCAGGTCCTTCGGCGCGACGCTCGCGCCGGCTCCCGTGTCGGTCCGATGGTAGGTCCACCTGCCGCTGGGGTCTTCCGCTGAGTTGTTCCAGGAGACGGTCGCGACGACGCCGGCCTCGATCTCTTCTACCCAGGCGTGGACGCCGCCGGTCGAGGGGAAGGTCTGGAGCCTCTGCAACCTGCCGCCCTCGTAGGCGTAGACGCCGCGCTCCTGCCCGCTCGCGGCCGTGAAGCGCGCGGGATCGAGCCCGCGGCCGAGCATCGACGCGGAGAGCTGGTTCGAAAAATTGCAAGTGAACGGCACCTCGCCGGTCGTGGTGAGCGTCCCCGCGGCGGGGTCGACGATCGTCACTTCGCCGGGCGAGGTCGAGCAGCCGAGCAGGATGGCGCCCGAGCCGTACGCGGTGGCGAGCGGCTGACGGTCGAGGTCGAGCGAGACGCGGTCGGTCGCGATGGGCGTCACCACGCCGTCCACCCCGATCAGCGCCGCGGCCGAGGCCGTCGCGCCCTCGCGACCCGCTGGTCCGGCGGCTTCGGCGCCCCGGTGACCCCACAGCACGACGACGGAGGAGCCGTCCGGGCGGTCCACCACCCTCGCGCGCAGGGCGCCGACCGAGGGGACGTCTTGCAGCGGGGAGAGGATCCGCGCCTCGGGGGCGAGCGCCGCCGAGAGCCGGGGTTCGAACGTCGCCCAGGCGTCGCCGCCGCACCCCTTCGACGGATCGGCGCAGGTCACCTCGTCGGACAGCTTGCAAGTGGGCGCGAGCATGAGCAGCGCCGCCAGCGGGGCCAGGTTAGGTCGCTTCTTCACTTGGCAGACCCCTCCGTGGTCGACGGTTGCATCAGCATCGGCACGAGCGGTCGCCCGAGCTGCCGCGGCCCCAAGGTGAACTGAACACCCCACACCTGCGCGTTCGGGACGGGGAAGAAGGTGACAGAGTCGGGCACGTTGTAGCTGTACGACAGCGTCACGGCGACGTCGGAGCGCGGGTCAGAGTGCGTACCCGCGCCGATGTACACCTCGCCCCCCGCCACGACGCCGTCGCCGCGGCGAAAGCCGAGCGCTCGCCCGCCAGCGCGCAGGACCTTCTCCCGCGGAGTCCACCCAACCTCGCCAAGACGGAACAGTGGGCGCGGCGCGACCTGCGCGACGGCGCGCACGCGAAGCCCCACGGACGCGAGATCGTCGATCGCGAGCGGCACCTCCCACATCGCCCTCGTGGATGCCGACGGCGAGGGGAGCCCGCGCGCCGCGGCCTGGCGTGCGGCCTCGAACCCGTCACTGTAGTAGTCGATTCCCGGCGCTATCCGGTCGACGCCGAGTGACGGCACCCCGAGCGACCTCAGCTGCAGGCGGCGCATCAGCGGCTCGGGCTGGACGAGGGCGCGCGCGGCCGCCAGCGTCTCGGCGCCGAACGAGCGGTCGAGCACGGCGCCGAGGCTCAGGCCCTCGGCGTGCTCGACCGTGGTGACGAAGCCGCCGAAGCGAAACTTGTCGACCCGCTCCCGTCCTCGGGTGGGCAGGATGGCGTCCGACGGGGCGCCTGTGCGAGGCGACACGGCGGCGCCGCCAGTGTTCGTCTTCAGCGTGAACCCGCCGTCGGCGTCCATGCCGCTCGTGAACCCGCCGCGCACCCCCGCGCCGACCGTGAGCCCGTGGTAGGCGATGCCAGCGAAGAGGAGGCCGTCATAGATGACCGCGTCGGCGGCCTTGTTCGCGGTCGTGGCGACCCCGACGTCTGACTGAAACGCCGAGAACCAGGCGAAGCCCGTGCGGGGGTTCCCGTCGCCCCACCAGTAGCCGCCACCGAGGCGCTCGAGCACGGCGTCCATTTCGTTGCCGTCATTCAGGCGGATGCGGGCCTTCATGAAGCGCCCCGTCGACTCGACGAAGAGCTGCGATCGATCGATCGCCATCTGACCCTGCAGCCGGTAGTGCTGCATTCGCATCACGTCGATCGACTGACGCGCGAGCGTCGTGAAATCGCGGCCGGTGTAGGCCTCGGCCGCGACAGGGCGCGGCGCGGCGAGGGTCGCGACGGCGACGCACCCCCCCGCCCACACGCGCCCTCGAGAGGTTGCGATGAGCATGCTCCCGCCAGGCTAGCGACATTCTTCGACGCCGGACAGTCCCCCCGAACCCGCGGCGTTCACCAGTCGACGACGGCCGAGCCCCAGGTGAACCCGGAGCCGAACGCGACCATCGCGATCTTCATCCCGCGCTTCAGCCTCCCCGAGGCGCTCGCCTCGGCGAGCATGATCGGGATCGTGGCCGCGGTCGTGTTGCCATAGCGCTGGATGTTCGACACGAGCTTGTCGTGCGGGATGCCAAGCTGGTCCGCGACGTACTGGTTGATGCGCAGGTTGGCCTGGTGAAAGAAGAAGAGATCGATGTCGTCGTGCGTGAGCCCCTTCTTCGAGTAGGCGGTGAACAGCGAGCCGATCATGCGCTCGACCGCGTGCCGGAAGACCAGCTTGCCGTCCATCTGCGCGAACATCATCTCGGGCTGGAGCTGCCCCACGCCCTCGGCGTTCTGGGGGATGAACGGGGCCTTGCGGATGTCCCACAGCTTCTGGGAGAGCACGTCCGCGTGGCGACCGTCGGCGCCGAGCCACCAGCCCCGCACCCCGCGATCCTCGCTCGACGCGCTGACGACGACCGCGCCCGCGCCGTCGCCGAACAGCGTCGCGACCGTGCGCCCGCGCGTGGAGAGATCGAGCGCGTGCGAGTGGACCTCGGCGCCGACGAGCAGCACGTGCTCGACGTTGCCCGACTGGACCATCGACGACGCGGTCGCGAGCCCATACAAGAAGCCCGAGCACTGGTTGCGCACGTCGAGCGCGGGCACGAAGGGCGCGTCGGGGCCGTCGCAGAGCCCGAGCTTCTTCTGGAGGTGGACCCCCGCGCCCGGGAAGCAGTGCTCGGACGACAGCGTCGCGAACACGATCATGCCGAGGTCGCGCGCGCGGATGCCTGCGCTCGCGAGCGCCTGCTCGGCCGCGTGGAGCGCGAGATCGCTCGGGCCCACGCCCTCGTCGACGAACCTTCGGGCCTCGATGCCGGTGCGCTGCAGGATCCACTCGTGCGTGGTGTCGATGCCGTAGCGCTCGGCGAGCTCGTGGTTGGTGACGACGTTGGGCGGGACGAAGAATCCTGTTCCGGAGATGATGGCGTTGGGCACGTGCGGCTCCTTGCGCGGGCCATCATGCCCCAAGTCGCGCCCAGCGTCAGGCGAGGACGCTCTTGCCGATGAGCACGACGCCGACGAGCGTGAGGAGCGCGAACACCGCGCGCGAGAACGCCTGCTGAGACACGCGTCGGTGCGCGAGCTCGCCGAGCGCCGTGCCGAGCGCGGCGGGCAACGTCAGCGCCAGCGACGTCATCAGGCTCTGGCGGCCGAGCGCGCCCGTCGCCGCGTACGTGACCACCAGCACCAGGCCGAGCACGAGCCACAGGGCCGACAGCGTCGCGCGGAAGCTCGCCTTGTCGAGGCCCTCTCGCGACAGCACGTAGACCGCGAGCGGCCCGCCCGTCGAGAACGCGCCATGAAACACGCCGGCGAGCCCGAGCAGCGCCCAGCCGAGCCCGGGGCGGAGCGGTCGCGCGGGCGTGTCTCCCCCTCGGCGCCTGGCGAGCTCGACGAGAGAGACCGCGATCACGAACACGCCGAGCGCGCACTTGAGCCACCGCGGATCGAGGCGCGACAGGGCGACCAGGCCGAACGGCAGCCCGAGCAGCATCGCCGGCACGATCTTGGTGGCGAACGGGCGCCCCGCGATCTGCCGCGCGTAGCGCGCCGTCAAGTACACCGACAGCCCGACGTTGAGCGGCACGACCGCGGCGAGCAAGGCGTCGAGGCCTATCAGCGTCGAGCCGAGCGACACCGTCACCAGCATCGCGCCGAAGCCAATCGCCGACTCGACCGTGAACGCGAGCAGCACGACCGCCGAGAGCAGCAGCTGCGACGCCGTGAGCGACGTGGGCACGGCGGCGCGCATAGCCCAGCGTCGGCGCGGCCGCTCGTTCGTGGCAGGATGCGCGCCGCCGATGCGCGCGCTCTCCCTGGTGGTCCTCGTCGTGACGCTCGTCGGCGCGTGCGGCGGCGCGGCGTGCCCCGCTGGTCGCGTGACGGGAGAGGGCGGCGGCTGCGTCCCCGAGGACATCGCCGACTTCGTCGCGTGCGTGCGCGCGGCCGGCGGCGCGTCGATCGACAGCGAGGCCGCCCGGCAGATCGGCGCGTCGGCGTACGGCGTGGCCGGGTCCGTCGCGTGGCGAGACCGCGTGAGGACCGAGTACGCCGGACCCGCGGCCGAGCACCAGCGGATCGTGATCGACGCGTGCATCGCGCGCACGCACCTCGCGCCGACGGCGTCCAGGTCCGCCGCGCCCGCGCCGCCGCTCGCGTCGGCGAGCGCCTCCGCCGACGCGCCCACCGCGGCCGTCGCGCCCGCTCCCGCCGCGTCGTCCGCGCCGACCCCCGCGCCGCTCGCGCCGCTCGTGGGCGCGTGGGTCGCCGTGCGCCCCGACGGTATGCGCAACGAGCTGGACGTCGAGGAGACGGGCGAGTTTCGCGCGCGCCAGGTCTCGCCGAGCTACGCTTGCGCGTACCGCGGCGTGCTGCGGCTCGACGGCGCGACGCTCGTCCGCACCGTGCAGGCGGCCGAGTGCGCCGGGCCGACGGGGCTCGCAGACAGGTTCCAGCTGCTGCACGTGGACGCGCGCTCGTTCGTCGTCGCGACGCCCGACGGCGAGGTCACCTACGTGCGCCGCTGAGCCGCGCGCGTCAGATGCCGCCCCAGTGAGCCCGGATCTTGGCGCGGGCGCCGGCGTGCCCCGCGCGCGCGGCCCTGTCCCACAGCGCGCGGGCTCGCGCGAGGTCCTGAGGCGCGCCGTCGCCGGTCTCGTGCGCGACGCCGAGCTCGAAGCAGGCCTGCGCCGCGTCGGGCTCGCAGCGCGCGTCGCACGCGTCGCAGCGCGCCTCTCGCGACGGGGCCGCGCCGGCGTCTCCAGAGGTGGTCCCGCCGGATGAGGAAGAGCGGCACCCCACAGCGAACAGCGACACAGCGAGCAGCACCGCGAGCCTCGTCACCCGGCGCATCTTGGAGGATCTCGGCGCCGCGTGGAACGGGGTGACGGCGGGTTTCGCTGGTTGCGTCGGGCGCGCATACCGTACGCTCCCCGGAATGAGTCCGCGGAAGGCGCTCGGGTTCGCGTGCGTGGTCGTCGGGCTCGCGGCCGCGTGCGGCGAGGAGAACACGGGCTCGGAGGTGCGGGTGACCGGCGGCGCGGGCGCGGCTCAGTCGGGCGGGGCCTCGGCGGGGACCGCGGGCGCGCCGCAGTCGGGCGCGGGCGGCGGCGGTCAAGGCGGAGCGCCCCAGGCGGGCGCAGCAGGCAAAGCGCAGGCGGGCAGCGGGCAGGCAGGCGGCGCGCAAGCAGGCAACGCGCAAGCAGGCAACGCGCAAGGAGGCAAGGCAGGCGGCGCGCAGGCTGGGACCGCGGGCAAGGCGCAGGCGGGGGCCGGCGTGGGCGGCGCGAGCGCCGGCGCGGCGCAGGGCGGCAAGGCAGGTTCGACGCAGGCAGGCTGCCTGGGCCAGCTCGACGCGGCCGGGATCTCCTACAAGAAGACCTCGGCCAAGGGGGTGGTCGACGCTGTCAACGTGCTCGGCCCGATAGAGGGCGTGCTCTTCACGAGCGGCGACACGACCAAGCCATCAGGCGATCCGATGGCGTGCGAGTTCGTGCTCACGCTGCGCAACTTCGCCGCGGTGCTGAAGGCGCGCGGCTTCGTGAGGATCGGCACGCTCGGCTCGTACTGTTATCGCTGCTGCTGCGCGTGGTCGTCGAGCAACTACTGTCGTGGTCCCAACGATCCCGAGCCCTCGTGCGGCTCGAGCGGGTTCTCCAACCACTCCTGGGGCCGGGCCGTCGACGTGCGCTGGCTGGTGAAGGCGGACGGGACCAAGTACGACGTCAACGATCCCACCGACTACGTGAAATTCGCGACGACCGACACCTGCGGGGCGGGGCTCGCCGCGCAGTCGGGCGTCAGCCTCGAGCTCTACTCTCTGGTCTGCGAGCTGAAAGCCAAGAAGGTCTTCAGCACGATCCTCACGCCGAACTACAACTCGAGCCATCGCAACCACTTTCACATGGACATCGGCCAGTCGGGCCCGCCGAGCGGCTTCGTGGTCAAGTCGTGGGAGGCGGGCGAGATCGACGACGGCGAGCACGCCGACTCGTGCGGCGGAGACCCTTCGTCCGAGCCTTGACAGTGTAAGTTGTGTGATTTTGGTGGCGAGTCGACGCAATCCCGCGCGCGGCCCCTCAGCAGCTCGCGCTCACGGGAGTTGTGCGTCAACGAGGCCGCTCGCTCGAACTCGGCGCGGGCCTCGGCGCGGCGGCCGAGCCGCTGCAGCAGGTCACCGCGGGCGGCGGGCAAGAGGTGGTAGCCACGGAGCTGGGGCGAGCCCGCCAGCTCGTCGACCAGCTCGAGCCCCGCGGTCGGCCCGAACGCCATCGAGATCGCCACCGCGCGGTTCAGCGCGACCACGGGCGAGCGCGTGAGCTCCGCGAGCGCGTCGTAGAGCGCGACGATCCTGGCCCAGTCGGTGTCAGCGGCGACGCGGGCGCGCGCGTGGCAGGCGCCGATCGCCGCCTGCAGCGCGTAGGGCCCGAACGGCCGTGCGAGGTCGGCGGCCCGCTCGAGCGCCGCGAGGCCCCGCCCGATCTGCAGCCAATCCCAGCGCGAGCGATCTTGGTCAAGCAACAAAATCGGCGCGCCCGTCGGGTCGACGCGGGCGCGCGCTCGCGCCGCGGTCAGCTCCATCAGCGCGACCAGGCCGTGGGCCTCGGCGTGGTCGGGGGCGAGCCCGGCCAGGATCCTGCCGAGGCGGAGCGCCTCCTGGCAGAGATCGTGGCGAATCCAGGCGTCTCCGCGGGTCGCGGCGTAGCCCTCGTTGAAGATCAGGTAGA
>CAUJFL010000351.1 GCA_963169165.1 Myxococcota bacterium
CGCCGTCTGTCCGCTGCCTCGCCAGTCTGCCACCCGCGCTGCCCACGTCGCTGTCCGCTCGTCTTTGGCGTCCATGGCGGCAGTTTGTGGGCTGAGGCGTGACGGGGAAAGACGGGGTCCGTGCAGCGCATACTCAGATGAGACAGGGCCCTCTCGACATCCCAGTACCGATCGCGAAGAAAGGAACCTCACCATGCCGACGCCTGCCCCCGTTCCTGGATCTGAGACCACCCCTGCCGGCGACGGCCGCGTTCCGCGGCTTGGCGTGAACGGCGCGGCGGTGGAGGTGGTGCCAAAGAAGACACGCAAGAAGCTCCCTGCCTCGGAGAAGCTCCGCATCGTCAAGGCGGCTGACGCCGCGGTCGCGAGCGGCGTGCGCGGCGCGCTGGAGCGGCTGCTGAGGCGAGAGGGCATCGACAGCTCTCACCTCTCGTCGTGGCGCCTGCAGCTCGCGTCGCGCGGAGCCCAGGGGCTCGAGGCCGGAAAGCCCGGCCGCAAGGCGAAGCTCGGCGCCGACGGGCACCGCTTGCTGGCGGTCACGAACAAGCTCGCGCATCGGATCCTGACGGTCGCGGCGGCGGCGGTAGTCGCGTGCGCCGACAACGAGCCGCCCCTTCGCGGCGCGCGCGCCGACCTCGTCGGGGGCTCGGCAGGCGCCTCGCAGGGAGGCACCGCGGGCGCAGCGGGTGAAGCGGGTGAAGCGGGCGCAGCGGGCGCAGCGGGTGAAGCGGGCGCAGCGGGAGTCGCCGGGAGCGCGGGCTTGGCTGGTTCCCCCGGGAAGGCATGCAAGGAGGTCGACGACTGCTTCCCTTGGGACGCGATCCCCGAGACGTCGTACTGGGGCATTGGCTACGGCTCGGCAGCCGGCAGCAGCGGCGCCGAACCTCCCGCGGACTTCGTGTGTCCGAGCGCCCTGTCGATCGGGCAGATCGGCTACTGCGCGTGGATGAAGAAGAACCTGCCGTCCGAGCACGGGACTTGTTGCTACCGGATCTACTTCGGCACCTGTTGCTGAGCATTGGTCGATCCCGCGTCACTTCGACGGAGGTTCCCCAACGACAGAGGTGTTGTTGCCGGAGCCGCTGTCGCCCGAGACGAGGCCGATGCCGCGCATGTCGACGAGGTACTGAGGCGCCCGCCGAGGTCCGTTCGCTCCGATGACGATGGGGCGGACGGAGCGATCACGATGGGCGGAATACGCAGGCTGAGGCGCGGCGGGGAAAGAAGGCGTCGGTGCAGCGCATACGGCCTGCCGCCCATCGCCATCGCCGAGCGGTGGAACGGCGTCGCGTTCGCCCCGCTGGGCTGGCCGCGCACCCTCGCCATTCGCACGCCGCGAGGCGCTCCACGACGGCTCCGTGCTCGTCGTCGGTGGCGTGAGCGGTGCGGACGGCGAGTCCACCGAGGGGCGGCGGCTGCTCGTCTATGCTTGTGAGTCCGACGAGCACGGAGCCGTCGTCGTACACACGAGAGCCGCTCGCGGTCTCGCCACGGAAACGGCCCGCCCTCCGGCCAGTTCGCACTCGCGCTTCGCCTGGTGCTCCGTCATCCCGAACGAGTAGCCGGCCACCTTGGAAGTCATCGGGGGCCGTCCGGGTCGTCCGGGTCGGTCGGTCGCCTGGCCGCGGCCGGAACTGCGTGACACGGCGGAGGAAGCCTCTGCCGTTGCCTCGCTGCAGGTCGGCGAGGTCCATCGTGCGGGCCTGGGTCGCTCCGTCATCTGCGCGCGCGCTCTCTCCCCTTCCACGTCGAAGGTGGCCGGTTTGCTGGTGGCCTTCGCGGGTGCGCCGGGTGCGCCCGGTGCGCCCCGACCTTGACCCCGACTCGGCTTCCGGAAGTCCAGGAGTTTCGCCTTCTCTGGGTGCAGCGTCAGTCCGTACTGGCCGAAGCGCAGTGGCAGAACATGCATCACACGCCGCGCGTCTTCCTCGAGTTCGAACAGCATCACGGCGTCGTCACGAGCGCCACGTCCGCCGCCGCGCGATGGTCTTCACGACCACCCGTGTTCGTGTTCGTGTTCGTGGCCGTAGGGGCGCAGCATGCTGCGCCCCTACACGTACGCCGACGCCGCCGCGAACGTCGTCTACCATGTCGTCAACGACCGCCACGTCCGCCGCCGCGCGATGGTCTTCACGACCACCCGTGTTCGTGTTCGTGTTCGTGTTCGCGTTCGTGTTCGTGTTCGTGTTCGCGTTCGTGTTCGTGTTCGTGTTCGTGGCCGTAGGGGCGCAGCATGCTGCGCCCCTACACATAAGGCGACGCCGCCGCGAACGTCGGCTACCATGTCGTCAATGAGCGCCACGTCCGCCACCGCGCGATGATCTTCACGACCACCCGTGTTCGTGGCCGAATTTCCTATGCACATGACCGCGATCACGCTCCACCTCTCGTTCCACCCCCTGGCTCGCCGCCCCGACGTCCACCGCCTGGGGCGGCGCTGGGACGTCGTGATGAAGGTCGACGGCGTCGAGCAGGTGAGGCAGGAGGCGCCCACACATCGCTTCGACGTCGCGCCAGGAAAGCACCAGATCGAGGTGTTCTTCCGGCCGGCAGGGGTGGCGTTCCTCGCCCGCTGGTTCGGGATGGTCGCGGGTAGGGAGACGCTGTCGCTCGACGTCCCGGCGACGGGCGTCGAGCTCACCTACACCGGCTCGATGTTCTGGCACATGGGCGGGGCGCGCTCGCTCCGTCTCGCAGCCGCCCGGCCGCCAGGGTGATGTGTCACCCGACGACACCGGTGTCGTCCTGAAGGCGATGCCCATCGTGTTCGACGCCATGCTCGGCCTCGGGCTTGAAGCGCCAGACCTGCGGGTGCACGAGGACGCCATCATGTACAGCAACGCCATCCCTGAGCGGTCCTGGTTCATCGCGCTGCTGCGGAGCCTCGGAGGACTGCGGCGAGAAGCCGAGATCGCCGTGGGCATCGTCGAGACCGGCCTGGTGCTCGACCTCTCGCAGGCACTGGCGCCAGGCGTGCTCATCGACCTCGGAGCGGTCGCGCCGCACTTCTTGCCACCGGGTGGCGGCGGTGGCGGCACTACCTGAGAGGAGCCATGACACGCAATCAAGCCGGGAAGACTGACCCCCCCTCGACGCTGCTCGAGGGGGTCGAGGCCGCCGCGAGCTCGCCGGAGGAGGTGAAGCGCCTGGTCGGAGACTCGCGCCGACGCCTGGCCCAGTCAATCAAGCAGGCCGACCAGCTCGTCGAGCTCGAGTCGCCCGCGGCTCGTCCCGTCGAACAGCTGGCGCGCGAGCCGCTGCTTCTTCGCGTGCAGCTCGACGATCCGCTCCTCGATCGTGTCCTTCGTGACGAGCCTGTAGACGGTCACGTTGCGTGATTGGCCGATGCGGTGCGCGCGATCGGTCGCCTGCGCCTCGACGGCGGGGTTCCACCACGGATCGAGGTGAATCACGTAGTCGGCGGCCGTCAGGTTCAGCCCGAACCCACCAGCCTTCAGGCTTATCAAGAACAGGGGCGCGCTCCCCTCTTGGAACGCGTCGACGCGCGCCTGTCTCGCCGCGGCCGGGGTGCGGCCGTCGAGGTACTCGTACCTCACGCCGCGCTCGTCGAGCGACTCGCGCGCCATGCCAAGAAAGTCGACGTACTGACTGAACACGAGCGCGCGGTGCCCGTTCTCGCGCAGCTCCTCGACGAGGTGGAGGAAGGCCTGCAGCTTGTCAGACTCGGCCGCGGCGTCGGGGAACACCAGGCGCGGGTGACAGCAGAACCTCCGCAGCCGCGTGAGCTCGGCGAGGATCACGAGCTTGCTCTGGTTGTCACCCGGCGCGAACAGCTTGTCGTGGATCTGCCTGCGCAGCAGCGCGTAGAGGGTCGACGACGACGACGACAGGCGCACCTCGTGGGTGACCTCGGTGACAGGAGGCAGCTCGGAGAGCACGTCGCGCTTCGAGCGTCGGAGGATGTAGGGCGACACGAGCTCGCGCAGCGACTCGCCAGCCGTCGTGTCCCCGTCGCGCTCTATCGGCAGCACGAAGCGTCGACGAAAGCTGGGCCAGTCGCCCAGCAGGCCGGGGTTCGCGAAACGGAAGAGGCTCCATAGATCTCCGTAGTGGTTCTCGACGGGCGTCCCGGTCGAGACGACGCGCATGGCCGCGCGCAAGCGAGACGCCGCGCGCGCCCGCTGCGACTCGGCGTTCTTGATGAACTGGGCCTCGTCGAGCACGACCGTCGCCCACGCGATCTTCGTGAGCTGGGCCTCGTTCTGCTGCAGCCACGCATAGCTGGTGATGACGACGTGTCCGGGCCCTGGCGATGGCAGCTCCTCGTCGCGCGCGTCGCCAGGGTGGGCGACTGGCACGAGGCCGGGCGCGAACCGCGAGAGCTCGCGCGCCCAGTTCGTGCAGACGGAGGTCGGCGCGACCACCAGCGCGGGACCCTCGTCGGCGCGGGCCACCAGCAGCGCGATGAGCTGCACGGTCTTTCCGAGCCCCATGTCGTCGGCGAGGCACGCGCCGAGCCCGAGCGACGCGAGCCGACGCAAGAACCTGTAGCCGTCGAGCTGGTAGGGCCGAAGCTCGGCGGTCAGACCGGGGGGCGGCTCGTGGACCTCGTCGTGGCTCCTCGACACGCGCTCGAGCCACGCGAGCGCGTCGTCGGCGCCGTCGATCGCGACGCCGCTCGACGTGAGCTCGCGCAGCGTCGAGACGGCGCCCTCGTGGAGCTCGAGCCGGTCATGCGCGCGCGAGGCCTTGGAGGCGGCGGCGAGCGACGCGAGCACCCTCCGCATCCTTCGCTCGATCTCGACGTAGTCGCCGCTCTGCAACCTCACGAACCTTCCACCTGCGAGGACAGGCGCGCGCGCGAGCTCGGCGAGCGACGCCTCGTTGACGGCGTCGATGCGGACCCCGCCGGTCAGCAGGTACCAGCCCTTCTCGCGGCGCAGGCGCGCGGTGAGGCTCCTGGTCGTCACGGTGCCGGCGAGCTTCAGCCCCGTCGCCTCGGGCCACTCGAGCTCGCAGCGAGGGCCCGCGTCGCGCAGCTCGGCGAGCAGCGTGAGCACGCCCGCCTCGCCGAGCGTCCACGCGTCGAGCTCTCCCGCGGCGCGCGCCGCCTCTTCGGCCTCCTCGTCGGACGACAGCGACGGACACGCGGCGACGAGGGCGTCGACGCGCTCGCGCTCGGTCGCGAGCTCGCGCACACACCGCAGGCGGCGCCCGTCGCGCACGAGGGTGAGGCTGGTCGGTCCGAGCCCCGCGACGAAGAAGCGCCCGCGCTCACCGAACGGCCGCACGCCCGCCTGCACCTGCCACGCGCCCGACTGGAGCGAGAACCGCAGGCACGGCGTCGAGTCGGGCTCGATCGTTCGCTCGGCCGTCAGGTGCTCGCTGCGGACCTCGACGTGCTCGGCGAGCTGCGACAGCACGCGCACGACGTCCTGCTCGTGCGCGCGCGGCACGCGCAGCCCGCGGCCGACGATCGCGATGACGCGCGCCGCCGCCTCCGTCACCGTGTAGACGACGAGCCTGTCCTCGGTCACCGGCACGACGTTCACGCCCGGGGCGGCGCCCTCGGGCTCGACCACCACGCGGAGGTAGCCGCCATCGTCCTCGGTCTCGACGCGGCAGGCGCCGCGCACGACCTCGATCTCGGCCTGACCGCGCGCGCCGTCGAAGACGCGCGGGTGCCCGATCAGCTGCTCGTACGCTTCGTCCACGAAGACGCGTCGACCCTCGCCGAGGTCCGCTGTCGCCGCGAGCACGCGCTGGTCCTCGGGCGGGAGGTGCGCGCGGTGCTCGTGGAGCTCGGAGAGGGACAGCCTGCGCCCGTGACTCCACCCGCCGCCCGAGACGCGCGCCTCTTGCAGCGCCGGGCGCACGAGCTCGCCCGAGGTCATGTCGACGTACCACGCGGCGCGGCGCCCGAGCTCGGCGCGCGCGTCGGACGCCGCGACGACCTCGGAGAGCGCGTCGAGTCCCCTTCGCCATTCGGGCCTCGGCGAGACCCGCTCCCACAGCGAGAGCTCGCCGGGGCGCGCGTCCGCGAGCGTCGCCGAGCGGCCACGCTGCTCGAGCGCACGCGCGCAGTGGTCCGCGTCGAGCTCGCGCGCGAGGAGCAGCGCCTGCCGCGCGAGCCAGCGGTAGCCCGCGCGGTCCCACGACACCGAGCGATCGACGAGGTGCGCCGCCCACGCCGCGCGGCTCGACGGCCGGTCTCGGTGCAGCCCGACGGTGAGCCCCGAGAGATAGCTCTCCCAGACGACCGCGTGAGGTCCCAGCCGTTGCACGTCGAGCCGCGCGTGGCCCGCTTCGGGCTCGGCCAGCTCGCGCAGCAACACGCGGAGCGCGCGCGTCACGCGCCTCGCGCCGTCACCCTTGCCCGACGCGGCCCAGCGCCGCGCGACCGCCGCCGCGGCCGGCGTGTCGCCGCCGAGGACGAGCAGCGCCAGCAACGGACCCGCCGCTCCGAACCGGGGTGCGGGCTCCCTCGCCTGTCCGAGCGCCCTCTCCGACGCGCCCGCGCGCGCCCACGCGACGAGCTGCTCGGAGGCGGCGGGATCTCCGTCGACGAAACGCGACGCGACGTCGAAGCCCAGCCGCTCGACGCGCGACAACGCCGCCGAGAACGAGCGCGCCTCCGCCCCGTCGCCGCGCAAGATCGCGTGCTCGGCCAGCTGGCGCGACAGCTCGACGTGACCCTCGCCGTTCGCCCTCGCCCACGCCCGCAGCTCGTCGCAGGCGTGGCCGCGCTCGAGGCACTCGGAGAGCACGCGGACCGCGACCTCGGTCGCCCTCGCGCCGAACGTCGCGGCGAACCACGCGTCATCGAACGGCTCGCACACCGTCACCCGCAGCCACTCGGCCTCCGAGCGCTCGGGCACCAGGCGAGGCAACCTCGGCGCCGCGGCGCGACGTGCCAGCGTGACGAGGTCCGCCGTCTGGGCCGCGACGACCACGTCGCTGACGCTGCCGCCCTCGAGCAGCGCGCGCGTCTCGCGGGCGATCGCCGCGAGCTCGCCTCGCCTCGCGACAGCGCGCAGCGCGAGCTGCTCGAACGCCGGGTTCACGGCCAGCATCGGCTCGCCCGGAGGCGGCGCGAGGCTCAGCGGACCAGGAGGCGCGACGACAAACAACAATCCTGACTCGATGCCCTCGTCGACGAACCGCGCGACGTCGATCGGCGGGCCGCCGACGGCGAGCCGCGCGAGCGTCGACGCGCCGAGCGTCTGCTCGACGGCGAGGGCGCCGAGCGCTCTCCACGCCCCGTCGCCCAGGCTCGCCGCGTGGGTCGACCAGCGCGCGCTCAGCTCGGCGTCCACGCTCGGCGTCCTGCGGCGTGGAGGCCCTGGCGTGAGGGCGGCACCACCACGCGCGTCACCTGTCGAGCAGCGACGGTCGGCGCCTCGAGATGCGCTCGACGTCGAGGAGCCGCTCGGTCACGAGGCGCGACAGCTGCGGCAAGAGCGCCTTGGCGGCGCGGCCCCGGTGGGAGACCTCGTTCTTTTCCGCGTCGGACAGCTCGGCCATCGCGCGGAGCCCCTTCTCGCTCACGAGGAACAGCGGATCGTAGCCGAACCCGCCGCCGCCGCGGCCTTCGCGCGCGATGCGGCCCTCGCAACAACCCGAGGCGACGATCGGCCCGTCGCCGGGCGCGGCCCACGGATCGTGCAGCGACAGCACACAGCGGAACCGCGCGGTGCGTGACTCTTCGTCGAGCTCGGACAGCGCGTCGAGCAGGGCCGCGTTGTTCTCGGCGTCGGTCGCGTGCTCACCGGCGAACCGCGCCGAGCGCACCCCGGGGCGTCCGCCGAGCGCGTCGACCTCGAGCCCCGAGTCGTCGGCGAGCGTCAGCATCATCGTCAGCCCCGCGGCGAACGCGCCCTTCTTCCGGGCGTTCTGCTCGAACGTCACGCCATCCTCGACCACCGTCGGCGCGCTCGGCACGACGTCGGCGAGCGGGACGATGTCGATCGGCAGCTCGGAGAAGATCGACGAGAGCTCGCGGAGCTTGCCCTTGTTGGACGTCGCCACCACGAGCGTGAGCTTCGAGGTCATGACCGCGCCATCATCAGCGACTCGAGCGACACGCCCGCCTGAGCGAGCGCCGCGCCCTGGCGCTCGGCGAGCAGCGAGACGCCGCGCAGGCCGAGATCGATCATCGCGTCGACGTCGGCGCGCGGCACGGCGACGCCCTCGGCCGTGCCCTGTACCTCGACGATCGCGCCGTCGCGGGTCGCGACGAGGTTGAGATCGACGCGCGCGCCGCTGTCCTCGTCGTAGGCGAGATCGAGCATCAGCCCACCGCGCACGTGCCCGACGCTGATCGCGGCGACCTGATCGCGGATGATGGGTTTGTCGAGGCGGCCCTCGCGGGTGAGCTTGGCCACCGCGAGCGCCACGGCGACGAACCCGCCCGTGACCGACGCCGTGCGCGTGCCGCCGTCGGCCTCGAGCACGTCGCAGTCGACCGCGAGCGTGCGCGGGCCGAGCGCCCCGAGATCGAACGCGGCGCGGAGCGCGCGGCCCACGAGGCGCTGGATCTCCTGCGTGCGCCCGCTCGGCGCCTTGCCGCGGCCGTCGCGGGCCTCGCGACGCTGCGGGTTCGCGCGCGGGTGCATCTGGTACTCGGCGGTGAGCCAGCCGACGCCCTTTCCCTCGAGGAACTTCGGCACCGAGTCGTCGATCGACGCCGTGCAGAGGACCACCGTGCCGCCCGCGCGCACGAGGCACGAGCCCTCGGCGAGCCTGTGAAACCCCGGCAGCAGCTCGATCGCGCGCGGCTCGTCGGCCCGGCGGCCGTCGCGGCGGGTCATCGGTCGTACTTCTCGACGAGCTTGCCGAGGCGGAGCGCCGCGGCCTCGACGTTCTGCTTCGCGGCGGGGCGCAGCTTGCCGTAGGTCTTGACGATCGCGGCCGAGTGACCGGGCTTCGCCGCGCGCTCGTCGGTGATCTCGAGCAGCGCGTCGGCCACCTTGGATTTGTTGTTCTCGAAGTGCGCGGCGATCGGCGCGCCGCTGGACTTGGCCTCCTGGTAGATGGGCTCGAGCTTGTCGGCGAACTGGTCGAGCATGCGGTCGACCGCGTCCCTCACGAAAGCGGGTCGGACGCCGTTGACCATCGCGTAGCCAGCCTTGATGGCGATGCCGGAGAGGCCGCCCTTGTCCTTGACCTCGAGATCGATGAGCGCGACGCAATCGTCGACTGCGGGGCCGCGCTGCGCGGTGAAGAGTTCTTTGAGCGACGCCATGTGGAGGCGGGAGCCCATAGCACGTCGCTCGCGCCGCCGACCCGGCGCGCGGCGGCTGGAGACCTTCGTGGTGAGCGGCAGCCGCCCTGCGACCACCTCGAGGATGGTCGGGAGCCAGACGCGTCCAGATCCCCGACAGCACCTCGGCGAGCGATGGGGAGGCGGCGGGGCGCGCCGCTTGACCCTAAGAACGCCCCTCGCGCCCCCAGCGACAGGCCCCCCGGCACCAGCCCGGCCTCGGGGGCCACTGTCAGCTCGGGCAGCGGGCGCGTCCTGATCTCTCGCACCTCGGGGACGAACGTCAGGTGCGCGTGTACGACGCCGCCGATCGCGGTCGCGATGAAGGCGCCGAACGCGAGGCGGTTGAGCAGCACGAGCCGATCGCGCTGGTCGATGGTGGCCTGGCGATCGCTCGTGCCCGAGACGTAGTTGGCCTCGATGCTCTCCTTCGCGAAATACGTGACGACCGACGCCGTCGCGAACGCCGCCTCGGCGCCCATGAACACGAAGCCGAGCGCGCGCTGGCCGTTCTGCAGCTGGCCGACGCCGAACGGGACCGTCGCGAAGACGCGCGAGTTGCGCTTCACCATGTACTCTTCACGCGCGAGCCGCTCGAGCGTCGCGAGCCGGAGCGCCTCCTTGCGGCGCTCCTCTTCCTTGCGCTTGCGCTCGGCCTCCTCCTTGGCGAGGCGCTCGCGCTCTATCCGCTCGATCTCGGCGGTCATGCGCGCGCGCACGCGGGCGAACTGATCGAGCACGCGACGCGAGAAGGCCGCCGGATCAGGGCGAAAATTGGGATCGTCGAGCACGAGGCTCTCCATCGCCTTCTCGGAGTCGGGCTCCTTTCCCTGCGCGAGGAGGCACGCGGCGAGGTACACGCGCGCGCGCTTGATGAGCCGCGGCTCGCGCACGTCCTTGCGGTCGAGAAAGTCGGTGAAGCGGCGGACGCAGAGCGCGTGCTCGTCGCGATCGTAGGCGTTGACCGCCTCCTCGAAGTCGCTGACGTCGTCGGCGCGGGCCGACGTCGACAGAGACGCGCACCAGACGACGACGAGGAGCGCGGGCCACCGGCGCATCGGCGCGAGACTCTAGCGCGCCGCCGAGTCGCGCCCAACATGGCAGCGCGGCGGCGCGTCGGGCGCCCTGGAGCGGGCGCTGGGCGCCCAGGCGGCGCGCCCTCGGAGACGCCGCGTCTTGCGGGATGAGGACCTGGCGCGGGTCGTGCTCCGTGGTCGGCATGCACGCCGCTCGTCAGAAGCTGTTCGCGCTGGTCATCTCCCTCTCCTGCGTCGCCGGCTGCGGCAAGAGTGACTCCGCGGGCTCCGCAGCCCCCGCGCCGACCGCGCCCGACACGCCAGCCAAGGCTACCCCCACCTCGGCGGCCCCGAGCGCGCCCGGCGAGAGCCGCGCCGCGTGCGAGGCGCGGTGCGACAAGGAGAAGGTCGCGCGCGACCGGCTGAAGTGCAAGATGAGCTGCCCGTCGGGCTGACCAGCCGTCAGAGCGCGTGCTTCTTCATCAGCCGTCGCAGGGCGTCTCGGCTCGACAGGCCGAGCAGCCGCCACGCCTGCGACACGTTGCCGCCAGCCCGCGCGAGGCCCGCCGCGAGCTCTTCACGCGTCAGCGTCACGGGGTCGGTCGCGCGCGCCGACGCGCGGGGCCGGAGCCGCGCGAGGACCGCGTCGCCCAGCTCGAGGAAGTTGCCGCGGCTGGCCGCCATCGACGCGATCAGCAGCGCCTCGAGCTCGCGCACGTGGGTCGAGTAGACGTGCGTCAGCAGCGCCTCTTGCAGCGCCGGATCGACGCGCGGGTGCGCCCCGTGGAAGAACCTGTGGCGGAGCTCGTCGTCGCGCGCCGCGTGCCGCCTCAGGATGGACCGCACGAGCAGCGGCACGTCCTCGAGGCGCTCGTCGAGCCCAGGGACCACGACGCGCAGCGGGAGCCGCGCGAGCAGATCGTGCTTGAGCGCCGCGGGATCGCGGTTCGTCGCGCCTATCAGCCGAAGCTCGGCGCGCCTCGCCGCGTCGTCGCCGAGGCGGTGGTACTCGCCCGCGTCGAGCAGCCGCAGCAGGTGCGCCTGGAGCTCTTCCGGCAGCTCTGCCAGCTCATCGAGGAACAGCGCGCCGCCGTCCGCCTCGCCGACCAGCCCTCGCCGGGCTCGCATGCCGGCGTTAGGATAGTTATGTGCGTTACCAAACAGCTCGGCGTCGATGATCCCGGGCGGGAGCGTGGCGGCGTTGCGCGCCACGAACGGGCCGCGCGCGCGGGGAGAGAGCTCGTGGAGCGCGCGGGCGCAGAGCTCCTTTCCGGCGCCGCTCGGGCCCTGGACGAGCACGTGGCCGCTGCGGCGCGCGAGGAACGCGAGCTCGTCGCGGAGGGCGTACGCGCGCGGCGACTCGCCGACGAACCCGTGCGGATCGGGCTCGCCGAACGCGAACGGCGGCGCGGGGGCCCGTGGCGACAGCTCACCCGCGTCGACGACGAGCAGGAGCAGCTGCCGCTCGACGTACAGGCGTGTGCCGATCGAGACTCGCGCGCTCGAGCAGGCCACCCCGTCGACGAAGAGCGCCGCCTTGCCGACGCTCTCGACGTCGAAGCCGCGGCCCGCCGGCGTGAAGCAGAGCTGCACGCGCGACACGCCGGGGCTCGCGAGCGGCGAGCCCTTGGCCCGTGACCCGGGCCTCGCCTGACGAAACAGCAGGCGCGCGCCGGGATCGCCGGCCTGCGCGTCGCCCCGCCCGAGCACCGCCGCGCCGCCTCGTGGCAGCTCTGCGCGCTCGCCGACGCGCTCGGGATCGGACATCGACCACCCGCGCGCGAGCGCGACGCCGCCGCCTCGCCCCCCGCGCGAGGGGTCGGTCAGCCAGCCTTGCTCGGACCTGGTCTGCTCGCTCACGGGCGCAATCAGCGGCAAGCCGCGCCCCTCGTCAAGCGACACCGCCGCGTGACGATCCAAGGATCGACGCGCGGCGGGTTCCGGGGGAGCCTGTCGGGCCGCCCGTGCTCGCTCCAGGCCAGACCCTCGCCAACAAATATCGAGTCGAGCGCGTGCTCGGCCAGGGAGGCATGGGCTTGGTGCTCGGCGCGCGTCTCCTCGTGCTCGACGAGCCGGTGGCGATCATGGTGCTCACCGCGCGCGACGAGCGCGGTCGCGCGCGGCTGCTGCGCGAGGCCCGCGCCGCCGCCAAGCTGCGCAGCGATCATGTGGTCCGCGTGCTCGACGTGCTCGAGCTCGACGACGGCGAGGCCGCGCTCGTCCTCGAGCACGTCGACGGTGTGACGCTCGCGGACGAGCTCGCGGCCCGCGGCGCGCTGCCCGTCGACGAGGCCGTCCGGCTGGTGCTCGAGGCGGCGCACGGCGTCGCGGAGGCGCACGCCCGGGGCATCGTGCACCGCGATCTGAAGCCGTCGAACCTCTTGCTGTCGACGCTGCCAGACGGCCGGAGACGCGTGCGCGTGATCGACTTCGGCGTCGCGAAGCTCGACGACGACGGGGGCGACGCGGCGCTGACGGCCTCGGACGCCCTGCTGGGCTCGCCCGCGTACATGTCACCCGAGCAGATCCGCGATCCGCGCGCCGTCGACGCCCGGTCCGACGTGTGGTCGCTGGGCGTCGTGCTGTACGAGCTCTCCTCGGGCGCGCTGCCGTTCGAGGGGTACACGACGTCGGGGTTGCTCGCGCGGATCGTCGCTGATCCTCCGATCTCGCTCGATGAACGGCGCTCCGAGCTCGATGTTGCTTTTGTTTCAATTGTGATGGAGTGCCTGTCACGTGAGCCGACCGCGCGGCCCGCGTCGGTCGCGGCGCTGGCGGCGCGGCTCGCGCCCTTCACCGAGCGTGGTGACGAGCTGGCGCACGCTGTCGCCGCGGTGGCCGCGGCGCCGCGCGCGGGCGAATGGGTCGAGCCCGCGCGGGTCGAGGGGTCGAACACGCTGGCCGAGACGGTCGCGCCCGATCTCACGCACCGAGGCACGGCGCTCGGCGGCGCGGCGCCGACCTCGAGCGCGTGGCCGTGGTTCGTGACAGGCGGCGCGCTCGCGGCGCTCGCGACGGCGTGGCTGGTGTGGCCTCGACCGCCAGCCGCGCCGGTGTCGGCCGCGTCGATCCCGGCCGCATCGGCCCCGGCCGCGTCGGTCCCGTCGCTCGCGTCGACGAGCGTCGCGACGCGTGTCGACTCCCCCGCGAGCGCGAGCGCGCCGCAGCACCGTGAGGCGCCACCGAGCGCTCCGACCAGCGCGCCGCCTCCCT
>CAUJFL010000352.1 GCA_963169165.1 Myxococcota bacterium
CTCCCCTGCTGCGCCGCGCATACGGCCGATCTCGACCCTCTCCGACCTCGAGAAGCAGCACCCGGCCAAGCACCCCTCCATCGCGCCACAGCGGCTCCTCGACGCCGCCGCACAGAAGAAGCTCGGCCCCTATGTCGACGCGCGGCTCGGCGACGTCCCGGTCGACTTCCTGGCTGATCTCCACATCACCGGCGGCAACTCGGGGTCGGCCACGCTCAACGCGCGCGGCGAGCTGGTGGGGCTCGTCTTCGACGGGAACTATGAGGCGATGGCCTCCGACTGGGTGTTCGTGCCGTCGATCACGCGGAGCATCCACACAGACATCAGGTACATGCTCTGGGTGATGGACGCGGTCGACGGCGCCGATCACTTGCTCACCGAGCTCGGAGTGACGCCGTCGCTGTGACCACGCGGCGCGCTCTCGGGCTTGGGATCACGATCCTCACGTTGTCGGCGTGCAGCGGCGCTCCGGCCGAGTCGACGCGCGCACGGGCTCCCGAGTGGACGCCCAGGGATCAGGAGAAGGGGCACGTCGCGAAGAGCCCTCTGCGCCCGCTGATCGTCGAGTGGCCGTCGCCCGACCGCGCGGCGCTCGAGGCGCAGTCGAAGGCTGGCGTCGTCGCGGTCCGTTTCCTCGGCCGTGAGATGGAAGTGCTCCGCCAGTGCCACGGCAAGGGCGCCTACGGCTACGTCGCGGTCACGCCCAAGCAGGACGTCGTCTCGCTGACCAGCCGCGACGAGCTGTACGCGACGCTGCCGGTGCACGCGGTCGAGCTCGAGGCCAAGCTGAAGTCCTCGGGGCGACTCACGGCCGACATGTTCATCGTCGGCTCGTGGGACGCCCCCGAGGGCAGCGCCACCCGCGCGACGCTGAGCGGCGACTGCGCGCGCGCGACCCACGTCATCACCGGGATCACCGCGGGCGCGTTCGCGTTCACCTCGGGCGGCGCGAAGGACACGAGCGGCGGCATCGGCGTGTTCGGCGTGGGGGCGGGCGCGGCGCGCGAGTCGACCGAGGAGGTGCTGTCGAAGGACGGCGATCGCGACGCGTGCAAGCGGGCGACGGGCGCCGACTCGCGGCCGCCCGACGGCTGCAGCGCCTATCTGCGGGTCGAGCTCGCGCCGGTCGACCGCGGCGACGAGCCCCTGCCTGGCACCCCGGCGGCAGGCCAGCGGGTCAGCGTGGTCATCAGCCAGCCGACCCAGCCTCGCGCGACTGGCACCGCGCTCGGCAACACCGCCATCGTGCTGGGCTCGACCGGCCTCGCGGTCGGGCTCTCCGCGGGGATGACCGCGTGGATCATGGGGGCTTCGTTGAAGAAAGATTGCCCCGATGGCGTGTGCCCCAACGAGAAAGAGTCGAGCTTGAAGAGCTACCGCACGGTCGCCAAGGTGGCCACGTACGGGTTCGTCGGCGGGGCCATCTTGCTCGGCGGCGGGATCATCCTCAACGCGACGGCCAAGGATCCCGAGCCGAGGACGGCGGTGCGCCTGGGGCCGGCCGGGCTGTCGATGGACGGGAGCTTCTGATGAGGCGCGCGCTCGCCTGCTCGTTCGCGGCGCTCGCGGTCCTCGCGACAGGGTGCTTGCAGGTGCTCGGAGACTTCGAGCTCGAGCCGCTCCCGCCGGGCGTGACTCGCTGCGACCTCGATGAGGACTGCGGCGGCGAGCAGGTCTGCTACGGCGGCAACTGCTCGAAGGCTTGTGGAGTTGGCAACCCGTGCCCCGAGGGGTCGGTGTGCAGCGGCGGCAGCTGCTCCTACCCCGTCGGCACGCCTTGCAAGAGCAACTCGTGCGGGGGCCCCGGCGGGCAATGCGCGCGCAATGATCCCGGCGGGCGCACGCTCGATCCGCCCTATTGCACCGTGCGATGCGGAGATTCCGACGATCCCAGGTGCCCGAGCGGCTTCGCCTGCCTCACCGGCGAATGTTATAAAAACTAATATTCCGAGCCCGACTCGAAGGTAGGGCCCGTAGAACATCTCGGCGTGTGAAGCGTGGACGTTGAGCGTGCCTGGCGGCACGGCGACGCCGGGCGCGAGCGCCTTCTTGAAGGAGACCGTCTCGCCCGCGTCGCCGGTGCTCTGCGAGAGCTGGTTGAGGCGGAAGCCCAGCTCGATCGTCGTCTTGCCGGTGCGATACCCGAACGCGACGCCCGCCTCGTAGCCGAAGCACGAGGCCGAGATCGACTCGAGGTAGGGCGAGTCGATCTTGCCCTTTCCGTAGGTGACGCTGACGCCGAGGCGCGTGAGCTGGAAGCCCTCGTTGCTCGCTGGTCCGCGGCCGTCGAGGCCGAGATGAACGGCGGAGCAACGGTGGTGCGCCCCGGCGAGCATCGCGCTGCCCGAGTCGGGGATGAGCAGGCTGGGCGCGACCGTGTCGACGTTGCGGTAGCCGAGCAGGAACACGATGGTCTCGCCGAACCCGACGTCGGCGAGGATGTCGCGAGACGCGGCGAACCACTTGAGCTTCTGACCGTTGGCGAGCCCGATGGGGTCGCCGCTGGAGGGCAGGTAGAGACGCGACGCCGCGCCTGTCGGGAGCGACTGGGTCGCGTTGGCCTCGAACCTCGACATCGTGACGCTGGCGTCGAGGTAGACGCTGGGCGCCATCTTGAAGCGCGCGCCCGCGTTGAACAGCCGACTCACGGGCGCGTCGGTCTTGTCGATTTCGTCGTCACCACCGAAGGAGAAGAACTTCTGAAACTTGTCGGTCGCGTAGCCTGCCCGCAGCGACAGCCCCGCGAGGTTGAAAACGCGCACGTCGAACGCGGGCATCAGCTTGGCCTCGTCGTTGACGGAGATCTCGCCGTGCGTGGCGCGTGAGTATTGATCGAGCCCCTGACCGAAGCTCGGACCCCAGAAGGTGTAGTCACCACCGAGCGAGAAGAGGAAGCCGGTGTCACCCGGCGCTCGAGCACGCGGGCTGTCGGACGCGCGGCTCGGCGCGACAGGCGGGGGCGGCGGGGGCGCGGCGGGCGGCGGGGGCGCGGCGGGCGGCGGTGCGGCGGGGAGGCCCTCGGCCTCGCGGTTGTCTGCGCGGGCGGGGGCGGCGATCGAGCAGAGGAGCGCGCCGGCGAGGAGCGCGCGCTGGACGGACGGGATCACGCCAGCCTTGTAACATGGCTCCGGTCAGTCAAAACGATCCTTGCACGACGGCGCCGCCGTGCCCTACCCCGACAGCGGCCCGCGGAGAGGGTCGGAGGAAGAGGTAGGCCGCGGCCGCGCCCGCCACGAGCCCGACCGTGAGACCGAGATCCGCGAACAGGAGCTTCTTTCGGACGGAGTCGACGTCGGCGTCGGCGCAGCGCGGCGCGCAGGTGCGGTCGAGCTCGTCGCGACGCGATTTGCCCTGCGAGCCAAAGTATGCGAACGCGCCAAGACCCACGACGGCGACGCCGGTCGCGACGAACGCAGCCGTCCGCGGGGGAGAACGAACCGGTTCGGGGGCGGCGGTCGACGTGGCGGGCGAGGGAGGCGCCGCGGGCGCGGTGAGCACGAGCGCGACGGCGCGGCCTTGCTCACCGGCCGACGCCTCGAACTCTCTCGTCGCGCGCTTTCCGTCGTGCTCGGCGGACACGGTGTGCTTGCCTCTCTCGAGCCACACGGGCGTGCCGGTCGCGACCGTCGCGCCGTCGAGGGTCGCCGTCGCACCAGGCAACGCGTGGCCCTGATCGTCGTGGACGCTGATGGTGACGCTGGCGAGCTCGGCCTCGAGCTCGGTGATCCATTTCGTGCACATCGGCCGGACCACCGCGGGGCACGCCGGCAGCCCGCACTGCCGCGCCGCCTCGAGCGCCTCGACGGGCTTGCTCTCGAGTCGCCGCGTCTGCGCGCGCTCGAACGCCGACGCGCAAGCGCTCTTGGTGTCGGCCGAGAGCGGCGCGACCAGCAACGAGAGGGCGACGGCGAGGCCCCAGGCGCGCCTCATCAGAGGCACCCCGGCTTGACGTGCAGCACTCCGCGCGCGTCCTTCACGTATGGGTCGGCGCATGACGGCGGCGCGACCGCGGGGCGTGGCTTCTTGGGCGGAGGGCTCGCGGAAGAGGCTGCGGGCGTGGGCGCGACCTCGGACGCCGTCGCCGGCGCGCTCGGCGCGGGAGGGAGCGGAGGTGGAGGTGGGACGGCCGAGGACTCGACGGGCGCGCGAGCCGCGGCCTCGCCGGACCCGGCCGTCGTGCTCCGCGCGAGCCAGAAGAGCGCCGAGAGCCCGAGCAGCCCCGCCGCGCCGAGCACGAGCGCGAGCCTCGAGCGGCGTGGAGCCCACGGGGACCGGTCGACGGAGGTGCCGAAGCGCGTCGCGGGGTGGCTCACCTCCGTGGTCTCCTCGGGCGGCGAGGGCTCGACGGGTGCGTCGGCCAGCGACTCTCTCGAGAGCTGGCGCGAGCCGCTCTCGACCTCGATCACAGCCTGGCCCCTCCGCTTGAGCACCTCGTCGGCGAGGGACTCGACCCACTCGCCCACGCGACGCGGCGACGCGAGCGCGACCGAGTCTTCGATCGCGATGGCCATCTCGCGCGCGGTCGCGAAGCGCTCGGCCTGCTTCTTCGAGAGGCCGCGCATCACGATGGCGTCGAGCTCCGGGGGGACGCCGCGCGCGTGTCGCGACGGCGGCTCGGGGACGTGCTCGAGCACGCGCAGCGCGAGCTCGATGTCGCTGTCCCCCGAGAGGAAGCGCTGCTGCGACAGCAGCTCCCACAGCACCACCGACGCCGCGTACACGTCGGTGCGCCGATCGACGCCCGTGTTTCGCACCTGCTCGGGCGGCATGTAAGAAATCTTTCCTTTGATCTGCCCGTCGCGCGTCGACTGCGAGCGGCCCACCGCCTTCGCGATGCCGAAGTCGAGCACGCGTGTCACGCCGTCGACGCCGACGAGGACGTTCTGCGGGGAGACGTCGCGGTGCACGACCCCGAGCGGTTCGCCCGCCTCGCTGGTCGCCTCGTGCGCGGCGTGAAGGCCGTGGAGCAGCCCGCACGCGATGGCCGCCGCGATCGGGACGGGGATGCGCTCTCGGCGGGCGTTGGCGGCGCGGATGAGCCGCGACAGCGACTCGCCGAGCACGTGATCCATCACGATGAACAGCTCGCCGTCGGTCGAGACCACGTCGAGCGTCGGCACGACGTTGGGGTGCTGGATGCGCGCGACGATGCGGGCCTCGTCGAGGAACATCGCCACGAACTCGGGATCGCGCGCGACGTGCGGGTGCAGCTTCTTGATGGCGACGGTGCGCGAGAACCCGCCGGTCGAAGCCAGGCGCCCGAGGTGTACTGTCGCCATCCCCCCCGACGCTATCGCCTGGTGCAGCACATACCGCCCGACGATTCGCGGCGCCGTCATTGCTTGCACTGGACGGCGTTGGGGGAGCTGCCGGGGCAATCGATCAGGAAGCCGGTCTGGGTCTGGAGGTAGCCAGCGGGGCAAGCCGTGCCCTCGCACTGCCAGAACAATGGACTGTCCTGCTCACATTGCGCGCGGTTTCCCCCGTTCTGGCAGGTCAGGCACGCCGCGTCGCACGAGAAGCCGGTCGCGTGCCAGCCGGCGGGACAAGCGAAGCAAGCGCCAAACGAGGGCGTGTTCTTCACGCAGGTGGACGCGAGCGCGATGAAACACTGGGACGCCCCTGACACGAAGGCCTCCTGGTGCCAACCGTCGGGGCAGCCCGCACACGATTGAAACTGTGCGCCGCAGGCCACTCTGCACGTCGTACGAGCGGCGAAGCCCGATCCCGGATCACAAGCCGGATCACTGACCGAGGACGCGGCGTAGTAGTTCGATGGGCAGCCATCGCAGGAGACCTGATCGGCGGGGACGAGGTGATGCACGCCGGTGGCCGGGTTGCACGAGTCGACCGTGCACGGATCGCCGTCGTCGACGGAGATCGGCGAGTGGCTGACCTGGCCCGTCCCAGGGTTGCACGAGTCTGCCGTGCAGGCGTCGCCGTCGTCGGTCGAGACGGGATCATGAAAGATCTTTCCTGAGGAGTTCTCGCACCAGTCGACCGTGCAGGCGTTGCCGTCGTCGGTCGGGACGGGATCGTGTCGCACGCCGGTGACCGGATGACACGAATCGACCGTACACTGCGTGCCGTCTCCGACGTCGACGGGGGAGTGCTGGCACGTGAACGCGAAGCAGTCATCGTCGGTGCACGCGTCGCCGTCGTCGCACTGCGAATCACTGGAGCAAGTCGCCTTGCCGCCGGTACCGGCCTTGCCCGCCGCCCCCGCCTTGCCGCCCTGCCCGGTTCCGGCCTGCGCCCAGCCGCCCTTGCCGGCCTGCGCGGAGCCACCCTTGCCGCCTTGAGCGACGCCTCCGGCGCCGCCCTTGCCCGCGGTCGGAGGCGCGCCCGACGCGCCACCTCCACTGTTCGGCCAGCCAGCGGCCCCCGCGCTCCCCCCGCCGCTCGACGAGCCCGACCAGCCCGCGGCGCCCGCCTTCGCAGATGCGCCCGATGCGCCGGAGGAGCCACCCGCGCCCGACGCGCCCGCCCTGCTGGACGTCGCGGCCGACGGCGCGCCCCCGGCCTCGCCGGACGACAGCGAGTCGAGGTCGACGGTCAGCGAGCAACCGACCACCCCCAGCGAGATCCAGAGCGAAGCAGCGAACGCGCGCAACGCGGCGGATCTTACCGCCGAATGAGGTCCTCGTCACCGCGCGCGGCAGCCTGATACTATTTTTTCACCCGCACGAGGATCGGCGAGCTCGTCTCCGACCCGACCTGCTGCCAGATCTCGAGCTGATCTCCAAGCTGCGCCTTGATGACCATCCGATAGTCGCCGGCGTGCGACGCCGTCGCGATGACGCCGTCTCCGGTACGATCGTTGAGGCCGAACACCAGCGCGTCGCCCATCGCGTCACCCTGCACCGTCACGGTGCCGTCGCTCGACACCGCGCTCACCTCGGGCTGTCCGGGTGGGGGCAGCGGCAGCGTCGGGCTCTGGCACCCGACAGCCGCCAGCCCGAGCGCGGCGACGGCGGAGAGGAACCAGCGACGCGTTCGCACACGAAATGAGATAGCACGGCGCGTGCCGCCGCTGGACGACTAGAAATTGGCTGAACTGTCGCGCCACGCCCGTCAACGACGTTGCCTGCGCGACAACCGCGCCGCGCAGTGGTAACGCCCGCGCCCGCTCTCGATGACCCTCACCCTGAAGCACGCGCTCCGACCGGTGCCGTTCGCGGTGGTGCTCGGGCTCGCGCTGCGCGCGCGCGGGGTGCCGGTGGACGCGACCGCGCCGAACCGCAGCGAGGCGCTCGCGCGCGCCCTCTCGGCGCGAGGCTACGCGGCCGCGTCGTCGGACGTGACGTGGCTGGACGCGGTCGGCGGCCGGTGGCTGTCGCGTGACGCGCGCGCGATCGTGCGGGCAGCGAAGGGCGACGATCCGCCGCGTCTCTTCGTCGTCGACACGCGGGTGTCTCCCGAGAACGTCCTACTGGACGTGGCGCGACCGATCCCCGCGACGCGCTCGAGCGGCGTCGAGGAGACGCCCCCGGCGGTCGGCGGTCGGCGCCTCGCGACCGTGCTCGTGGCCGGCTCGACCGCGGTGAGCGTGCAGCTGATCGATCTCGCGGGCGAGCCTCGCCCAGAGGGCCCCGGCTGGGGCTTCGTGAAGCGCTTGCAGAACCAGGTCACCAACTGGCAGCAGACGGGGCAGCGCACCGGCATCGGGCACCGCTCGTTCGCGCTGGTGCCGCCCGCGTCTCGAGTCTCGCTGCGCTTCGAGGGTGACGAGCTCGTGGTCGGCGCGGACGGTCGCGAGGCGCGCGTGCCGCAGGCGCTCCCCGCGGGCCACGAGGACGCCGAGCTCGCCTGGCTGAAGCCTCAGCCGATCGAGAAGGGCGCGCCGGGCAACGTCGTCACCTGGGCCGTCGACCGCGTGAGGCAGAGCGAGTGGTTCGGCGACGAGAAGATGCAGTACCTGAAGGCCGTCGTGTTCGACGCGCTCGACGTCGTCACGCGCGCGAAGAGCAAGGTGGTCACGACCGACACCAAGGAGTCGTCGAAGGAGATCCAGGACGAGATCGGCGGCGACGGCGCGGTGCCCACGGTCGCGACCGAGACGGACAAGGAGTCGGGCTGGCCGCCCCCGCCGATCGCGCCGTACCTGAAATCTCCCGTCGACGGCGAGGGCAAGTGGGTGCTGCTCGACAGCGATCCTTTCGTGAGGACGTCGCCGGGCAACCCTCCGCTCTTCGCGCGGACGTTCATCCGCACCGATCGTGACCGACCCTATACCCGCATCCACATCGCGCTCTGGGATCCGCGGCTCGTCTCGCTGCACACGATGGGCGGATCGGCCGAGCCCACGAGCGCGACGGGGACCACGGCGGGCGGCCTCGTGCCGCGCGAGCCCCGCGTGATGAAGCGCCTCGTCGCGGCGTTCAACGGCGGTTTCCAGGCGCTGCACGGCGAGTTCGGCGTGATGAGCGGAGGACAGGTCTACCTGCCGCCGAAGGCCTACGCCGCCACGGTCATGGAGCTCGCGGACGGCTCGACCGCGACCGGGGTCTGGCCCAAGTCGCTCGACGTGCCACCCGAGATCGTAGGCTTTCGACAGAACCTGACGCCGCTCGTGCTCGACGAGAAATTCAACCCCTACCAGCGCACCTGGTGGGGCGGGACGCCGCCTGGTTGGCAGGACCGCGTGCACACGACCCGCAGCGGCCTCTGCATGACGAAGGAGGGCTTCTTCGGCTATTTTTATGGCAACGGCATCGGCGCGGAGGACCTCGCGACCGCGATGATCCACGCGCGCTGCAAGCTCGGGATGCACCTCGACATGAACCCTGGGCACACCGGCCTCGAGTTCTATTCGGCGGCGCCGGCGAGCGAGTGGCAGCCGCTCGGCCGCGCCTATCAGGGAGACTGGGAGAGCGAGGGCGAGGTCTCCGGGATGAGCGGTGACAAGTGGCGCTTCCGCGGGAGGAGGATGGTCCGGGGGATGGGTTTGATGAGTTTCCCCCGGTATATCCAGCGCGAGGCGCGGGACTTCTTCTACCTGACGATGCGCCCGGCGCTGCCTGGGCCAGACCTGTTGCCGGTGATCGTCCCGCCCGAGCCGGGCGAAGGAAAGTGGCGGACGAAGCAGCTGCCGCAGCACGGGTTTCCGCACGCGGTGGCGACGACGACGCTGCGGCCCGACAAGGCTCGCGCGGACCTCCGAGTGCGGGTGCTCGCGATCGATCCCACCACGGTGCGCCTCGCGAGGGCGGACGCGCGCGACGAGCGGCTCATCGTGGCGCTCGACGCGCCGCACGGCCCGAGGGCTGGCGAGCCGACGCTGTACCTGTCTGCGACGTCGTTCGTGATCTCCAAGGACGCGCCGCGCGGCGCCTTCCCGCTCGCGAGCGGCGCCTCCTCGAGCGCGGAGGCCGCGGCGGGCGTCGGCGTCGACGAGGACGGGCACCTGCTCTATGTCGAGCTCGACGGCGGCGCGAAGGGCGACGGCGCGCTGCTGGACAAGGTGCTCGCCGACCTCGGCTGCGCGAGTCGCCTGTACTTCGAGCGCTCGCTCACGCCGCTGTTCGCGGGGACGACGACGCTCGCCAGTCAGCCCGGCAAGCACCACGGAGGCCACACGATCAAGCTCGTGCGAGGCGAGGCGCCGGGCGCGCGCTCGCTGTTCGTCGACACGCCGATCGTGCCGTACGCCGAGTGGGGGCCCATCCAGCAGAAGCGGATCCGCTACTTCAAGAAGGCAGAGTGATCACCGCCTCACCGAGCGCGGAAAGCGCCGCAGCGCGCGGCGAAAGTTGGCCGGATCGAGCCCCGCGCGGCGCGCGGCCTCGTTGATGTTGCCGCCCGCGCGCTCGACGAGTCCGCCGGCGTAGAAGCGATGGAAGAGCTCGAGCGCCTGCGCCTTCGCGTCGGCGTAGCCCAGGTCGAGCAGCGACGGCGGCAGGCGCGCGGGCGTCACGTCGTCCGAGGGGGCCTCGGGCTCGTGCTCGGCGAGGTCGAGATCGCGCGGCAAGAGCACCTCTCCCCTCGCCCTCGCGACGGCGCGCGCGAGCACCGCGTCGAGCTCGGGGAGGTTCCCTGGCCACGTGTGACGCGCGAGCGCGCGGTGCGCCTCGGGGCCGATGCGGCGAAGGCGACCGCCCTGGCGCGCCGACTCTCGCTGCAGCGCCTCCTCGGCCAGCACCGGGAGATCGTCACGACGTCGACGCAGCGGCGGCGGCTCGAGCAGGTGCGCGGAGAGGCCGTGAAACACGCCCCTCCAGCCCTCGTCGCGCTTCGCCTGCGCGCGCAGCTCGGGCGTCGCGAGCGACACCACCCGGTGAGCCCCGCGCTCACGCGCGAGCGACAGCAGCTGCGCGTGCAGCTCGCTCGGGAGCGCTTGCAGGGCGTCGACGACGAGCGTGCCGCCGACCAGCTCGGACGCCGTCGGCAACCCGGCGCGCGCGGCGTCGGCCGCGTGCACCCAGACGAGCGGCCGCGCGCGGCGTGGACCTCGCTGGTGCACGAGCGCGGCGAGCGTGCGCTTGCCGGTCCCGGGCTCGCCGATGATCATGGCGGGCAGCGGCGACGCGGCGACCCTCGGCAGCTCGGCGAGGAGCGCGCGCATCGCCTTGCCCACCGCGACCAGGCGCGGCGGCGCGGGCACGACGGCCTGCGCGGCGACCTCGCGCGCGAGCCCAGCCACGCGCGCCGCGCGGCGGATCGCCAGGTGCAACAGCTCGTGGGCGGCGGGCTTCTGCAGGACGTCGTGCGCGCCCCTGGCCGCGAGCTCGGCCGCGTGCGCGAGGTGGCGCGTCGCCGCGACGAGGACGACCCCAGCCCCGCGCGCGGCGTCGACGGCGCGCTCGAGAGACGCCGCGGTCGTCGTCGCGGTCACGTCGACGAGCAAGGCGTCGTGCGCTCGCGCGGCGGCGAGCGGCGCGGCGGCGGCGAGCGACTCGGCGGTCACCACGGAGAACCCGGCGTCGACCAGCGAGCCCGCGAACGCGCGGAGCTCCGCGACGTCACCGTCGACCACGAGGACCGAGAGCGGCGCCGTCACCTCTCGCTGCCCGGGGCGCCGCCGGGGGAGTAGATGTAGCCCTGATGCTGGAAGACGCAGATTCGGTTGCCGCCCTCGCGCTTCGCGTCGGTGACGGCGCGGTCGGCCGCGCGTAGCAGCGCGTCCTTCGTCTTCACGTCGCGCGACGGGAACAGCGACACCCCGATCGACACGAAGGGGCGGCGCGTGCCCGCCAGGGTGGCCTCTCTCCAGACACGCTCGGCGACCGCGACGGCGCCCGCGAAGTGCGTGCTCGGCATCAGCACCAGCAGCTCGTCGCCCCCGAACCTCGCGACGATGTCGGTGTCGCGCACCGCCTGACGCACGACGTCGGCGAGCGCGCGGATCACGCTGTCGCCTGCGTCGTGACCGCGCGCCTGGTTGATCGCCGCGAGCCCGTCGACGTCGATGAGCGCGCACGCGAGCGGGTCGTGGTAGCGCTCGGCGCGGCGCCACTCCTCGGTCAGGCGCGAGTGCAGATAGCGATAGTTGTAGAGCCCCGTCGGGGCGTCCACGACGCTGAGCTGCTCGAGCTTGCGCTTCGACGCGAGGACGTGATCGTAGAGCTGCTTGATGCGCAGCATCGCGCCGAGGCGCGCCTCGAGCTCGCGCTCGTCGAACGGCTTCAGCACGTAGTCATCGGCGCCGATACGGAGCCCCTCGACCCGGCTCTGCGTGTCGGTCTTCACCGTGAGCAGCACCACGGGCAAGAACGCGTCGGCCGTCATGCTCTTCAGGATGCGGCAGGCCTCGAGGCCCGAGAGGCGCGGCATCATGATGTCGAGCAGCACGAGATCGACGCCGCCCTTGCCGACGCGCTCGACGGCGGCCTGCCCGTCCTCGACGGCCTCGACCGTGTGTCCGAGGCGCGTCAGCAGCGCGACGAGCAGCTCGCGCGTCAGGCGATCGTCGTCGGCGACCAGGATGGTCGCAGACGAGGGCGCCGAGTCGGAGGCGGGCATGCGCGAGGTGGAGACGACAGTCTCATGGCGACGCGGCGCGTGGCAAGCCGACGGCGCGAATCGGCGCGCTTGCAGGTCGCTCGAAGTCTGCTATCTGGCGCGGCTCCGATGACGAAGCCCGAGCACCTGCTCGAGGTCCACGACCTCGACGCCGCCGGCAAGACCTACGCGTCCGCGCTCGAGGTCGACTGGGTCACGCGCGCGCTCGACGGGTGCGACGTCACCGCGACCGCGGCCGGTCAGGTCGAGGTGCGGTTCTCCAAGTCGGGCGACGACGTGGTCATCCGCGGCCGCGTACGCCAGCCGCTGACCGCGCCGTGCGCGCGATGCCTCGCGCCCGCGCCGATCGACGTCGACACCGAGCTGTCGCTGCTGCTGGTCCCCGCGTCCAGCCAGAAGGCCTCGTACGCGCGCGGCAAGAGCGGGCCGCCCGACGATCCTCGGCGCGAAGAGACCAACCCAGGCGACTCGGACCTCGACGTGTACGACGGCGATCACGTCGCGCTCGACGACTTCGTGCGCGAGGCGATCCTGCTCGAGGTGCCGCCGTTTCCCTTGTGCGCGGCGGCGTGTCCTGGTATCGGGGCGACCCCCCAAGCGCCGGTCCCGACCGATGGGGACATCGATCCTCGCCTTCAGCCTCTGTTGGCGCTGTCGGCGCGACTCAAGAAAGACCGAAAGGACTAGACCACCGTGGCCGTACCCAAGCGACGAACGACCCGCGCCAAGAGCAAGATGCGGCGCGCCCAGCACGACAAAGTGACGCCCGTGAACCTCGCCCCTTGCAAGAACTGCGGCGAGCCGGTGCTCCCCCACCGCGTGTGCGCCTCCTGCGGGCACTACAAGGGCGTCCAGGTCACCGCTGCGAAGTTAGCCAGTCGACCGGCGTCTCGAACCGCCCGCCCCGGCCACGCCGCGGCGGGCGTTCGCGTGTCATGGGGACAGCAGCACCTCGATCACCGCGACCGCGCCCGAGGCGTCTCGACCCACACGGACGGCGTACGTGCCGTCGCCCTCGCCGCTCTCGATCGCGACGCCGACGCGCTTGGCCTCGGGGAGCTCGATCGCGCCGATCGGGTGGTCGGTGAGCGCGGCGAGCGCTGCCCAGCCGCCCGACGCGGGCTCCTCGGCGTAGTGGAGCTTGGCGCCCGACGCGCGCAGAAGTTCCTTGGCGAGCGCGCGGTCGCCCTGCTGCGACGCTCGTCGGGCGCGCGCGAGGGTGGGCAGCGCCCGCGTGAACGGCAGGCCGCGGGCCTCGAACGCGGGCAGGGCCTTCTCGAACTCTGCCCCGTCACCCTCGAGCACGCCGACGGTCGTGGCCCCGAGCGCGCGCGCGGCGGGGATCCACCGCTTCTCGTCCGCGAACACGAGCGAGTCGGTGTCGAGCGCGACCTTGCCCACGGTCTCGAACTTCGTCGGCCGGCCTCGGCCGTCGACCTCGAGGCGGGCGCACACGGGCCGCGCGTCGCCGAGCCGTGTCTTGCCGAGCAGGATGCGCACAGTGTGCTCGCCGCGCGAGACGTCGACGGCCACCTGCGCCGCGAACGGCCCTCCGAGCACCGAGGGATCTGCGACGGCGACGCGCCCGCCGTCGACGCGCAGGCGCTCGGCGCGCGCGTCGAACGCGCCAGCGTCACCGAGGAGATCGGCGCACGAGCGCTCGGAGACCCCACGGACCGGCTGAGGCCTCCACGGCGCGCGCTCGGCGGTCTCCTTGCGACAGGACGCGAGCAGCAGCGCGGCGACGAGGGCGACGGGCGCGCGCGGCATCGCCCTCGACTGTCACACCCGCCGTGGCGCGCCAAGCTCGTCCGAGCCCCCGCGGGACCAGGTACGCTGCCCGAGATGACCTCCCTGTCGCACGCGGCGCTGGACGACGAGCTCGACCGCCTCGGGCCCGAGCTCGACGCGCTCGCGGCCGATCTCCACGCTCACCCGGAGCTGAAGTTCCAGGAGACGAGGTCCGCGGCGAAGGTCGCGGAGCAGCTCGAGCGCGCCGGCGTCACGGTCGAGCGCGGGGTGGGCGGCCTGCCGACGGCGCTGCGCGCGCGGCTCGGGCGACGTGGCGGGCCGCGCGTCGCCATCCTGGCCGAGTACGACGCGTTGCCGGAGCTCGGCCACGCGTGCGGCCACAACCTGATCGCCGCGGGCGCGGTGGGCGCGTTCCTGGCGCTCGCGTCGGTGCGCGACCAGCTGCCAGGTGAGGTCGAGCTCCTCGGTACGCCGGCGGAGGAGGGGGGCGGCGGCAAGATCCTCCTGCGCGACGCGGGCGTGTTCGACGGGCTCGACGCGGCCATCATGTTTCACCCGTTTCACCGCGATATCCTGATGCACACGGCGCTCGCTTCGGCCTGGCTGAGGCTCACCTTCTCGGGGCGCCCGTCGCACGCCGCCGCGGCGCCCTGGGACGGCGCGAGCGCGCTGACCGCGTGCCTCGACACGTTCCGGCTGGTCGACGGCCAGCGGATGCACCTGCGCGACGGGGACCGAGTCCACGGGATCGTCACCGACGGCGGCCAGGCGGTCAACGTCGTGCCCGAGCGCGCGGCGGCCGAGTTCTCGGTGCGCTCACGCGAGCTCGACGGACTGGCCCGCGTGCGCGGAATCGTCGAGCGGTGCGCTCGCGGCGCGGCGATGGCGTCGGGTGTCGACGTGCGCGTCGAGGTGCGGCAGGGCTACAAGGACATGCGCAACAACGCCCCGCTCGCCGCGCGCTTCGGCGAGCACCTCGCCGCCCTCGGACGCCACGCCGCCACGACCGCGCCCGAGGTCGGCGCGGGCAGCACGGACATGGGAGACGTGTCGCACGCCGTCCCGTCGATCCACCCGTGGATCGCCATCTGCGGCGCCGACGAGGCCACGATCCACCAGCGGGCGTTCGGCGAGCTCACCGGCACGGCGCGCGGGTTCGAGGGGATGCGGCTCGCGGCGAAGGCGATGGCGCGGCTCGCGCGCGACGTGCTCTTCGAACACGAGCTGCGCGCGGCCTCGCGGGCCGCGTTCGAGCGGCGCTGACGGCGTCAGGCCGCCGCGGCCTCGAACAGCTTCACGCCCGACTTCTCGAGCCACCACAGCACGCCCACCGCGAGGTTGCGGCGATCGCCGAAGAAGGCCGGATCGTTGCCCTCGAACCAGTGACCGGCGAACTGAAACCCCCAGCCGACGGTGAACATCGACGCCGCGGCCGGCAGGCCGACGATCGTGGCGCCGACCGGGATGCTGGCGAGGATCATCGGGATCCCGACGCGATGGCAAAATTGATTTCGTGGATCGGCGTGGCTTGCTTTGTATGACGACAAAAGCTCGCTCCACTCTTCGTTCAGCTTGATCACGGGCGTGCCTCCTGACGCGAGCCTTACCACGGCGCGAGCGACGACAGCCAGAGGCCGCCGACGTTGCCCGCCAGGCACACCAGCGCGGCGCGCCAGATCGACAGCGACGGGATGAGCGCGGCGTACCACGCGAGCTCTATCGCGATCGACGCGGTGACGCCCAGCTGCACGAGCCTCGCGCCGGGCAGGCCGAGACCCAGCGACGGCAAGACCAGGTAGGCGAGCGCGGGCGACGCCAGCTCGGCGAGGCACGCGAGGCCCGCCGCGCGCGCCCGGTCTCGCGCGACGAGCGCCGCGACCGCGCCGCCCTGCAGCAGCATCCCGAGGACGACGGCGGTGAACCACGCGCTCACGGGGACAGGCCGGTCGGGCGCGCGGCGACGAACGCGAGCATGGCGAGCTCGAGGTAGCCATGGAACGTCGCGAGCGAGAGATACACGTGCCGCGCCTGGTGCGGAGCCGCGACGCCCGCCGCGGCGACGAAGAGCGCGAGCGCGACCACCGCGAGCGCCACCGGGCGGCCGAGGTCGCGCGCGAAGCTTCGCGCCGACATCTTGAACGTCGTCGTGCCCTCGCCCGGCAGATCTTCCTGTGGGATCCACGCGAGCCACGCCGAGTAGTGCAGCGACTGCAAGAACAAGAACGACAGCGCGAGCCCAATCGCCCGACGCGGCTCGACGAGCGGCATGACCATCATCGCCTCGTCCACGACCCGCTCGCCCCAGTCGCCCGTGAGCCTCGCGAGCGGCAGCAGGGCACCGGAGGCGAGCCACAGCGCGCCGACGCCGATGAGCGCGAGCGCGGGCAGCGCGAAGGCGCGCCTCCTTCGGAACAGCAACCCCCACGCGAGCAGCCCGACGACGTTGTGTCCATACGCGAACAGGAGCTGCGCGCGTGACGGCCCGGCCACCGCGAGGCCGAGCAGGATCGCGAAGGGCGCGGCGACCACCAGCGCGCGCCGCGACGGCGAGAGCGCCAGCACGACCAGCGGCAAGGCGAACCCGACCGACACCTCCGCGAGCGTGAGCGACGAGGGCGGCGCTCCGAACCAGGCGGCGAGCCTGAGCGCGAACAGGCACGCACAGCCAGCGAGCACCGTCGTGACGATCCGCGACGGGACGCCGCGCCGCAGGACGAGGTATCGAACGTCCGACGCCACGTGAACGACGCCGAGGCACAGCGGCCCGAGGACGAGCAGCGCTCCCGGGACCAGCAGCGTCAGCGAGAACGCCACCGTGGCGCCGACGGTCGCCTGCAGCGCCACCCGCGAGTCTCGATGCCGCAGGGCCGCGCCGAGGCCCGGCACGCCGAGCAGCCCGGCGAGCGTGAGCCGTCGCAGCGAGTCGAGCGGCTCGAGCAGGCGCTCCACGGTGACTCAGCGGCGACGACGCGCGACCAGCAGCCCGAGCGCGAGGGCGGCGAGCGCGCCCACTCCGACCGTCCCGGCCGGCGCGGCGATGGAACACCCGCCGTCGTCGTCAGCCTTCTGCGCGGGAGCCGCCGGGGCGCCCGCGCTCGTCGTGCCGCCCGCGCTCGTGCCGCCCGCGCTCGTGCCGCCCGCGCTCGTCGCGCCGCCCGCGCTCGTCGCGCCGCCCGCGCTCGTCGCGCCGCCGCCGCCGCCCGCTCCGCCCGTCCCGCCAGACTTGGTGATGCAGGAGTACTTGTTGCCAGCGCAGTAGGAAGGCACGAAGCCGCACTCGCCGTCGGCGCCGCACGCCTTGCCGATGTCGGCCGGGCCCTTGCACACCATCGCGGTGTCGGCGACCGCGGTCGGGCACACCACACATTTGTAGACCTTCGAGCCCGCGTCGCAGGAGATCTGCTTGCAAGTGCCCGCCCCGTCGCACGGCGTGTCCACGTCTGCCGCGGTGCAGCTGGGGATGGAGTCGAACTGCGAGCAGGTCGGCGCCACGTCGGCGCGCGCCTGGGACGCAGAGAGGCTGAGCAGCGAAGAAGCGGCGAAGGCGAAGATCCACTTGGTCATCCCCCACGCTTAGCGCATCACGGGCCTAGCGACCCGAAAAAGAGGGCTCGCGCCGCTGCATCCACGCGACGACGCCCTCCATCGCGTCCGCGCTGCGCAGGCACTGCAGCTGGCCGTCACGCTCGCGTCGGAGCGCGTCGTCGGGGGTCGCCGCGAAGCTCGCCCACACCGCCGCCTTCATCAGCCTGTGCGCCATCGGCGGCCCCTTCGACAGCGTCGTCGCCCACGCGAGCGCCTCCGTCATCAGCGCGTCCGCGGGCACGACGCGGCTCGCGAGGCCGATGCGCGCGGCCTCTTCGCCCCGCACCGCCTCGCCCGAGTACATCAGCTCGAGCGCCTTCCCCAGGCCGACGAGCCTGGGCAGGAAGAACGTGCCGCCGCCGTCGGGCATCAGGCCGATCTTCACAAATTTCTCTTGAAAATAGGCCCCCTCGGTGATGATTCGCAGATCGCAGGCGAGCGCGAGATCGCACCCGAACCCGACCGCGGGACCGTCGACCGCCGCGAGCACGGGCTTCGGAGCGCCGATGATCGCGCGGGTGATCCGGTGAAACGAGTCCATCCGCGCGTCGAGGTGGTTCATCAGGTCGGGATCGTCGATGATCCCCGCCTTGAGATCGGCGCCGGAGCAGAACGCCCCGCCGGCGCCCGTGAGCACGATCGCCCGCACCGCCTCGTCGCCCGCCTCGCGCTCGAGCGCGGGCCCGAGGGCGTCGACGAGCGCCGGGGAGAGCGCGTTCTTCGACGCGGGGCGGTTCAGCGTGACGATCGAGACTGCGCCCTCGCGGGCGACGAGCAGCGGCTCCGACATGGCGCGCGACGCTAGCAGACAACGCGCGGGGTCAGTGCAGCACGAACGTCGCGAGCAGGGACGGCGCGACCACCCGGTGTCGCTCCGGCGCGGCGCTCACGCGCTCGCGGTTCCGCGCGTCGAGGTACGAGAGGCGCCCGGCTACACCGAAGCTCCACTGTTCGCCGATCCACCACTCGTAGCCCATGGAAGGCGCCACGCCGAGGCCGCTGAACGAAGAAGCTTCGTTGCCTTCAGCGGTCCCGAGCGCCGGGTTGGGGGTCACGTCGACCTTCGCGACGCCCAGCAGCAATGACAAGTGAAAGCCAGCCTTCGAATCGGGGTACCAGTCGGCGTACGCGCCAAATATCCCGTAGCTGACCGTCGCGGCGTCCGCTCGTCCGCCCTCCTGGGGGCGCTCGGCGGACGCGAACGACATCCCCCCGCCGAGGGTGAGGTTGCGCGCCACCGTGCCGCCGATCAGCACATCGACCGCCGCGCCGAGCCCGTCGAGGGTTCCGCCGTTCGGCCCGCTGACCGAGTCGCGCAGCTGCGACGCACCGGCGCTCATGCGGAGCTGGAGACCGTCGTGGTTCCGAACGCTCCGTGGATCGCCCCCCGCGCGTGGCGGGGCAGGCGGAGGAGGAGGTGAAGGCGGCGGCGCGCCGTACCACCACGGCGGATACCCGTAAGGCGGCGGGCCGTACCAGGGAGGGTAACCCGGAGGCGGTGGGTAACCGGGAGGCGGAGGAGGCAGACGCTGGGGCGCCTCGCCCGCCACGCCCGGCTGGGGCGGCGCGACCGGCGGCGCCCCGGGGACACCCTGCTCGACGGGGGGTGGCGCGGGCTCGCCCGGCGGCGGCGCGGCGCCCTGCGCGAGCGCGACGGCAGGCGAGAGGCTGCAAAACAAACTCAACGTCCGTCGAAGCGCCCGGCCCGCGCGCTTCGCGCTCGTCAATGATACACCGCGGTGAACAGCAGCGACGGAGCGACGGTGCTCATCTGGTGGTCGACGCCGTCGATCTCCTTGCTGACGCTCGCGTACTGTAGCCGCGCCATCGCGCCGAGGCTCCACTGGCTCGCGATCCACACATCGTACCCGAGCCCTCCGGCCACCCCGAACCCGTCGAGCGTCCGCTTGCTCTCACGGTCGGGCTGCGCGGTTAGGTTCGCGATGCCGACCAGCGCCTGGATGTGGAACCCGCCGCGCGGATCGGGGTAGAGATCGAGGAAGGGGCCCAGCGTCGAGAGATCGAGCGACATGTGCGCGTTCTGCGTCGCACCGAGCCGCTCGACGTCCGCCTCGGCGATCCGCAGCGCGGTGAACGCGCCACCGAGGACCACGCCGCGCGCCACGTTCCCACCGATCAGGAGGTCACCGGCGACCGTCGTCCCCGAGTAGGTCGACTCGACGCTCGAACCACCGGCCTCGGCGCTCACGGTCGGCTTGAGGCGCCCGATCCCCAGGCTGAACCGCAAGTAGAAGCCGTCGTGGTTGCGCGCCGTCGGGTCATCCTTGGCGACGGGCGGCGGATAACCGGGCGCCTGTCCGTAGCCTGGCGGTTGCCCGTAGCCTGGCGGTTGCCCGTAGCCTGGCGGTCGTCC
>CAUJFL010000353.1 GCA_963169165.1 Myxococcota bacterium
GCGTGCTCTTGCCCGCGCCCGACGGACCGAACACGCCGAGCGCCTCTCCGCGGCCGACCTCGAGCGACACGTCCGACAGCGTGCGCGCGCGGCCGCGCGTGACCGTGAGCCCGCGCGCGGCGAGGCTCACGGCGCGGCAGAGGACGCGGACGGCGGGGCCAGCGAGCCGCGCACCTGCGACAGAGAGAGCCTGGAGGTCGTGAGGTCGAGCGTCGCGCGCTCGGCCTCGACGCGCGTCGCGCCACGCCCGACCACCACGTGACCGCGCAGCTCGACGCGCCGATCGACGAGATCGATCTCGACCTCGTCGGCCTCGGCGTGGCTGCCTTTGTGCTCGAGCCGCACGCCGCCGTGCGCCCTCGCCCACGCGACCCGTCCGCCGTCACCGAGCCTCGCGTCGACGCGCGCCGCGCGGACGGACAGCTCGCCACGGCGCAGCGTGACCGCGCCCGAGAGCGCCACCGTCTTGCCAGACAGATCCGCGTCGAGGCGCTCGGCCGTGACCGCGACGGGCTCTCCGACCACGTCGAACACGGGCGGCTGCGCGAGCGCGACCGAGCCGCCCACGACCGCGGCGACCAGCGCCAAGACGATCGCGAGCCGGGCGCGCCTCGGCATCGACCTAAGACGAAGCTGCGGGTGCGCGTGTCGCGCTCGTCGAGCATCTTCTCGACGCTGGAGAGCGCGTTGTCGATCGACTCGACCACCATCTGGTTGACCGTCACCGGCGCGCCCTTGAGGCCGTCGTAGTAGCGCTGCCGATCGGCCGAGTGGATGATCGCGGGCGGGTAGCCGGCGCGCAGGATCAGGATGTTCATGAACAGCCGCGCGACCTTGCCGCTGTCGCTGGCGAACGGGAACACCCGCACGAGATCGTAGTGCGCGCGCGCCGCGAGGCGGATCGGGCTGCGGGTCTTCTTGGTCTCGGGATCGTTGGTCCAGTCGACGATCGTCCTGACCTTCTGGGTGATGCGATCGGGCGCGGCGTACTCGTGGAAATACAGGCGGTGCTGCGGCACGTCCCGTCGATACTTCACCGACTTGAGGTCGCCCTCCTCGGGGTGCAGGATCAGATAGAGCTGCCGCAGCGTGTCGACCGTGATCGGCTGCTTTCGCTTGACGGCCATCTCGCGGACGAAGTTGATGGCGGCGCGGTGGCGGCGGATCTCGTCGCAGATCGGCTGCAGCGTCGATTCGCCCTCGACGGCGGGGGGCAAGGGCACGTTGGAGAGCGCTGTCTCGAGCTCTTCCTTGGTGTAGACCGTGCCCTCGAGCGCGGCGTCGTGGTAGATCCACGACATGTCGAGGCGCTGCATGTACGCCTGGATGAACGCCTCGTCGGTGCTCGAGAGGCGAGTCTCCGCCGACGCGCGGCGCTCCTCGAGCGTCTTCGGTTTGGGCGGGGGCGGCGGCGGGAGCTGCATCGCCGGCGCGGCCTTGACCTTGAACGACGACGGGGTCGCCTTACGAAGCTTCACGGAGTTGCGGTCGGAGCGTGCCGCCATGACGTTTCTCGGGGGCCGCGCGCTGCCGGAGGGGCGCGGGCGGGCGCGGGCAGCCTAATCCAGAACCGCGCCCCGATTCACCAGGAAAAAATCGACGACGGTGGTATGCGCCGCCGCCCATGCTTTCTGCCCTCCGCGTCGAGAACCTCGTGCTGATCGATCGGCTGGAGCTCACGCTGGGCCCGGGGCTCAACGTCCTCACCGGCGAGACCGGCGCCGGCAAGTCGATCCTCGTCGACGCGCTCGGGCTGGTGCTGGGGGCGCGCGCGAAGGCCGACCTCGTGCGCGAGGGCGCGACCGAGGCGACGGTCGAGGCGCTCTTCACCATCGATGACCCGGCGCTGGGCGAGCGCCTCGCTGCCGCGGGGCTCCCCGCCGACGAGCTGGTCGTGCGGCGCGTCGTCACCCGCGAGGGGCGCTCGCGCGGCTACCTCAACGGCAGGCTCGCGACCGCGGCAGAACTGACAACGGCGACCGTGTGGCTCGTCGACATCGCGTCCCAGCACGAGAGCGTGGCGCTGACCGATCCGGCCACGCACCTCGGCTACCTCGACGCGTTCGCGGGGCTGGTCGAGGACCGCGGCGAGGTGGCGCGCGCGGTCGACGCGCTCCGCGAGGCGCGCGCGGCGCTCCGAGACGCCGAGGCGCGCGCGAGCACCCGCGCCGAGCGAGAGGCGTTCGTGAGGTTTCAGCTGGCGGGCATCGAAGAGGCCGCCCCGTCTCCGGGAGAAGAGGCGGCGCTCGGCGCCGAGCGCGCGCGGCTGCGCAACGCCGACCGCATCGCGACCGCGATCGATCGGTCGGCGGCGAGCCTCGACGACGGCGACGCGTCGGTGCTCGACGCGCTCGGGCGCGTCGCCACCGAGCTGCGGTCCGCAGCGGCGTTCGACGCGGCGCTCGGGGCGCTCGCCGACGCCGTCGAGGGGGCCCGCGCCGAGCTCGTCGAGGTCTCGCGCGACCTCTCCCGCCGCGCGCGCGACGGGGCCGACCCAGGGAGGCTCGCCATCGTCGAGGAGCGACTGTTCGCGCTCGAGAAGCTGAAGCGCCTGCACAAAGGCACGCTCGACGACGTCCTCGCGGCGGCGGTCAGGCTGCGCGCTGAGCTGGACGCGCTCGAGGCGAGCGAGGACCAGGCGGCGCGCCTGTCCGCGCAGGTCGAGGCGGCGCTCGAGGCGGCCGGCGCGCTCGCCGGAGCGCTCTCCGAGAAGCGGGCGCGCGCCGCCGCCGAGCTGGGGGCGTCGATCACGGCCGAGCTGGGCGCGCTCGGGATGGGCGCGGCGAAGGTCGTCGTCGAGGTCGCGCCGCTGCCCGCCGACGCCGACGAGCCGGGCTACCGCGGCGCGCGGCTGTCGCGCGACGGCGTGGATCGCATCGAGTTCCTGATCGCGCCCAACAAGGGCTCGGAGCCGCGTCCGCTGCGGCGCGTGGCCTCGGGCGGCGAGCTGTCGAGGGCGCTGCTCGCGCTGAAGCGCGCGCTCGCCAGCGTCGCGCCGCGCGGGACCTACGTGTTCGACGAGGTCGACGCGGGGGTCGGCGGCGCGGTCGCCGAGCGCATCGGCGCGGCGCTCGCGGACATCGCGGGCTCGCGCCAGGTCGTCTGCATCACGCACCTCGCGCAGATCGCCGCGTTCGGCGACACGCACTTCGTCGTCGAGAAATCGGCCGACGGCGAGCGGACCACCAGCCGCATCACCGAGGTCCGGGGCAAGGCGCGCGTGCACGAGCTCGCGAGGATGCAGAGCGGCGCGACCGTCGGTGCGCAGGCGGAGCGAGCGGCCGAAGAGCTGCTCGCTGCGGCGCGCCCCTCGGCGAAGCGCGCCCGACGCTCGCCGAGAATTTGAGGTTGCGCGCCGTCGCGCGCGATTTACCTTCCGCGCCATCGTGGAAATCGCCGCCGTCGTCCTGCTCATCGCCGTCCTCTCGCTCCAGGTCTTCACCACGCTCAGGCTGCGCCGCAGCCCCTCGTGCAGCGCCGAGCAGAAGCGCGTGCAGACCTCGCTCGTGTGGCTCGTGCCGGTGCTGGGCGCGGTGATGGTGCTCTCCGTGCTGCATCAAGACGGCGAGCTGTTCGAGCGCTCGGCCAAGTCGTCGCACGTCGACCGCGGGTGAGCGCGCGGCGCCTCGCGACGCTCGCGGCCGAGATCACGGCGTGTCGCGCGTGTCCGCGCCTGGTCGAGTGGCGCGAACGCGTCGCCCGCGAGAAGCGGCGCGCCTACGCGAACGATGACTACTGGGGCAGGCCGGTGCCGGGCTTCGGCGATCCGCGCGCCGAGATCGTGCTCGTCGGGCTGGCCCCTGCCGCGCACGGGGCGAACCGCACCGGGCGGATGTTCACCGGCGATCGGTCCGGCGATTTCTTGTTCGCGGCGCTCTTCCGGGCGGGCCTCGCGTCGCAGCCGACGTCGGTCGCGCGGGGCGACGGGCTCACGCTGCGGGGGGTGTTCATCGTCGCCTCGGCCCGCTGCGCGCCCCCAGACAACAAGCCGACACCAGACGAGCTCAGGCGGTGTCAGCCCTTCCTCGACGGCGAGCTCGCCGCGCTGACCAGGCGACGCGTGGCGGTGGCGCTCGGCGGGATCGCGCACGACGTGTTCCTCGCGCACCTCGCGCGCGCGGGGATCCACCCGACGTCGAAGCCCAAGTTCGCGCATGGCGCGCTCCACGACGTGTCGGGCACGACGCTGCTCGACTGTTACCACCCGAGCCAGCAGAACACGCAGACGGGCCGCCTGACGCCGGCGATGCTCGACTCCGTGCTCGAGCACGCGAAGCGACTCGCGGGGCTCACGCGCGGCTAGACTCGGCGCCGTGCGCGTCATCCCTGTCCCCTGCTTCGCCGACAACTACGCCTATGCCGTCACGGCCGACGACCGCACTGCGTGGGTGATCGATCCCTCGGAGGGCGACCCGGTGCTCGAGGCGCTCGATGCGGCCGGGCTCTCCGCGTCGGTCATCGCGTTCACGCACCACCACCCCGATCACACGCACGGCTGGGACAGGGTGTCCGCCGCGTTCCCGCGGGCCGAGGTGCTGGGCTACTCGCCCGACGCCGCGCGCCTCCCGCCGCTCACGCGCGCGCTGTCGGACGGCGAGCGCGTGGAGGCCGCGGGACTGGACGTCGAGGCGCGCCACGTCCCCGGTCACACGATGGGCGCGCTCGCGTACGTCGTGAGAGAGCGCGGGGCCGAGGTCGCGGTGTTCACCGGAGACACGATGTTCTGTGGCGGGTGCGGGCGTCTGTTCGAGGGCACGCCCGACGATCTGTGGCGCTCGCTCGACGCTCGGCTCGCGACGCTGCCAGGTGACGTCGCGGTCTATCCCGGCCACGAGTACACCGCGTCCAACCTGCGCTTCTGCCTCGAGATCGAGCCGCACAACGCGGCGACGCGCGCGCGCGCCGACGAGGTCGCGAGGCTCCGCGCGTCGGGCGCGCCGAGCGTCCCGTCGACCATCGCGAGCGAGCGCGCGACCAACGTCTTCCTCCGCGCCCGCGAGCCGAGCGTGCGCACCGCGCTCGGGCTGCCGCACGCCACCGACGCCGAGGTGTTCGCCGAGCTGCGGCGACGCAAGGACGTCGCGTTACGTTCGTCTAACTTCTTGCAGAGCTCGGTGTAGCCGCCCGCGCAGGCCTTCGCGAGCAGCGCCCGCGCGCGCGCGTCGTCCTTCGTGACCCCGGAGCCGCTCTGGTACATCTCGGCGAGATCGGCGCAGCTCACCGCCTCGCCGCCGTCGCACGCGCGCTGATGGAGCTCGGCCGCGCGCTTCTTGTCCTCGGTCACGCCGTCGCCCGACAGGTATTTTCCGGCGAGCGTGCCGCAGGCGGAGGGATCGTCGCCGTCGCAGGCCTTGGCGAAGAGGTCGATCGCGCGCTTCGCGTCGCGCGGGCCCTTGACGCCGACGTCGTACATGAGGCCGAGGCCGTGGCACGCGGAGCCGACGCCCTTCTGACAGGCCTCGTCCGCGGCTTCTTTCGTGCCGCGCTCCCACGCGATGGCCTTGGCCTTCGAGCTCTTGGCCTTCTCGGGGCGCAGGATCGCGCCGACGCCGAACCCTCCCGCGAGCGCCACGGCGACGAGCACCAGGATGGCGATGATGGCGGGCTTGGGGTTCTCGGCGATGCGCTGCACCATCGGCGGGAGCGGGGGCGGCGCGGTGCGCTTGCGGGGCTCGACCGGTGCATCCTCGATGTCGGAGGCGCTCACCTCGCTGACCTCGCCGAGCATCTCGGCCGCGCCCTCGAGCGCCTCGCTCGCGTCGGCCCAGCGATCGGCGTGGGCGGGCGTGACGCAGCGGGCGAACCACGCGTCGAAGGCCGCCGATGGGGTGACCTTCGCGCCGAGCTCTCTCGCGCGCGCCGACGCCGCGGCGAGCTTGCTCGCGCACGCGGCCTGCCTGGCTTCATCGCGCGAGCCGGAGAAATAGGCCCGCCCAGTGATCATGCGAAACACCAGCAGGCCCACGGTGAACACGTCGGCGCGCGCCGTCGGCGGCTCGCCTCGGTGCTGCTCGGGCGAGAGGTAGAGGTGTCGAGACCCGGAGTCGGCCTCTCGCACCGGACGCGGCACGCCGAGATCGAGCAGCTCGACGCGGAACGGCTCCCCCGAGATCCCCGGGACGGCGAGGAACACGGTCTCGGGGGACAGCCCGCCGTGCGCGACGCCCGCGCCGTGCACCGCGCCGAGGCCGTGCAGGATCTGGCTGAGCACCTCGTCCCAGTCGGGCATCGGCCTCGAGCCGTCCTCGCGCGCGAGACGCCTCTCGAGGTCCTCGCCCTCGAGGAGCTCCATCACGACGAACGGGAACCCGGTCGCGGCGTCGACGCCCGCCGAGCGCACGTCGACGAGGTGAGGCGTCTCGACCTTGCCGCCGAGGCGCACCTCGGCGGTGAACGCGTCACGGTCGGGGACGAGCTCGGGAGCGAGGACCTTCAGCGCGAGGCGCTTGCCGGTCGAGGCCTGCTCGACCTCGTAGACGGAGCGCGCGTCGCCCTCGGCGAGGACCCGCTTCACCTCGAAGTCTCCAGCGAAGGTCGCGCCGGTCGAGAGACGTACAGGTCCACCCATGTCGCGACGGAGGCTACAGGCTCGCCGCGCGCGAGACAACGCGGCCGTGTGAACCGTTCAGGCGGGCGAGATCTCGCCGACCACGTCGCGGGCGAGGAAGGCGCGCTGCTCGTCGTAGGACGAGTACCTGCCGAGCGCGATCATCGTCTTGGCGATGGCGGCCTCGACCGTCATGTCGCGCCCGCTGATCGCGCCCGCGCGCTCGGCGAGCAGCCCGCCCTCGTAGCGCCCGAGCTCGACCCCGCCGCGGAGGCACTGGGAGACGACGACGACCGGCACGCCGCGCTCGCGGGCCTCGTCGAGCACCGGGATCAACGAGCCTGACAGGTGCGGGAGGTTGCCCGTCCCGTACCCCTCGAGGACCAGGCCGCGCAGCCCCGCGGCGAGCGAGCGCCGCAACGCAGAGGGTTCGAGCCCCGGAAACACACGGAGCGCGAGGACTCGCGGATCGAGCCTCGCGTCGAGCGGGCCGAGGGGAGAGGCGGGGCGGACGTGCGACGCGACGTGCTCGGAGAGGCCGAGATCGACCAGCGCCGGGAGGTTCGGAGAGTCGAACGCGTCGAGCGCCCACGCGTCTCGCTTGGTCGCGCGCACGCCGCGCAAGAACCTCGACGCGAACGCGACGCCGACCTCGGGCAGCGGCATGCGCGCGAGCAGGCACGCGTCGACCAGGTTGGCGCGCGCGTCGGTGCGCGCCTCGGCGAGCGGCCGCTGCGCGCCGGTGAACACGACCGGGCGATCGACCGGGCCGAGCATCAGCGCGACCGCGCTCGAGGTGTAGGCCATGGTGTCGGTGCCGTGCAGCACGACGACGCCGGACACGTCGGGCTCGGACAGCGCCTCATGCACGGCCGTCGCGATGGTGACCCAGTGCTCGGGCTGCATGTCGCCCGAGTCGAGCCGCAAGACGGCGCGCGGGGACAGCGGCCCCAGCCGCCCGAGCACCGGCAGCTCGTCGACCAGATCGCGCGCGCGCTCGTCCGGGAGCAGCGCCCCGGCCTCGCCCTCGCGCATCAAGATGGTGCCGCCCGTGAAGAGCAGCGCCGTGCGCGTCACGCGTGGAGCTCCGCCGCGAGCGCGTCGACCAGGCGCTCGGACGCGGCGCGCGCGGCGGGTGACGCTCGCCACATGCCGAAGAAGCCGTGGACGAGGCCCGCGAACGACAGGTGCGTCACGCGCACACCCGCCGCGGAGAGCTTCTCGGCGTACTGATCTCCCTCGTCGCGCAGCGGATCGAACCCGGCCGTGCCGATGATCGCGGGGCACACCCCGGCGTGATCGTCGGCGAGCAGCGGCGACGCGTCCGGGTGCGTGCGCAGGGGGACATCGATGTACTGCTCGAGGAACCACTCCATCGTCGCCTCGGTCAGCAAGAAGCCCTCGCTCAGCGTCTGGTGCGACGACGTGCAGCGGCGCAGATCGGTCGCCGGATACACCAGCAGCTGGGCCCTCGGCGCGCGGACGTCGTGCGCGCGAGCACGGCGCGCGACGACCGCGGCGAGGTTGCCGCCAGCGCTGTCCCCCGCGACCGCGACGCGCGAGGGGTCGAGGCCGAGCTCGCCGGCGCGCGAGAGCACGGCGCGCCAGGCGCGGACCGCGTCGTCGACGGCGGCGGGGAACCGAGCCTCGGGCGCGCGACGGTAGTCGATCGACACGACGACGGCGCGCGCGCGCGCCGCGAGCCAGCTGCAGGTGGTCGAGTAGCTCGCGACGTCGCCGAGCACCCAGCCTCCGCCGTGCAGGTAGACCACGCCGGGCGCGGAGGGGCCGAGCCCCGCGGGACGATGCACGCGCGCCGCGACGCCGGAGAGGACGACGTCGCGGGTGGTCACGCCGGGGGTGTCGGGCGGCGCAACGAGCGCGACGCCGTGGGAGAAATCGCGCCGCGCCAGCGCGACGGGCAGCTCGTGCGACTGCTTGCGTCGGACGAGGCGCTCGCCGCGTAGCAGGAGCTGCGTGTGAGGATCGAGCACACGCCCCTCGCGGGTGACGGGCGCGCCGGCCAGCGCGCGCGCGACGCCGTCGGGGGTCCGCGCCAGCCACGACACCGCGCGCGCGACGAACGGCGCCCTGGGCTCGAGAGACGCGACCGAGGTGCGAGCGGACATGCGGGTGCCTTCGCGCGCTCAGCAGACCGGATGAACCCAGCCGTGCGGATCGGGCGCGCGGCCGTGCTGCAGCGAGAGCAGCTGCTCGCGCAGGTCCATCGTGACCTTGCCGGGCTGTCCTTCGGCCACCGTCCACGCGCCGCGCGACGACTTGACCGAGCCGATCGGGGTGATCACCGCGGCGGTGCCGCACGCGAACGCCTCCTTCAGCTTGCCCGACGCGATGTCGGAGGTGAGCTCGTCGACCGAGATGCGGCGCTCGACCGCCTGCCAGTCGCGGTCTCGCGCGAGCGTCAGCAGGCTGTCGCGCGTGATGCCGGGCAGCAGGGTGCCGCTCGTCAGATCCGGCGTCACGAGCAGCGGCTTACCGCCCGCTTCGTAGACGAACATCACGTTCATCCCGCCCATCTCCTCGATCCACTTGCGCTCGACCGCGTCGATCCACACGACCTGATCGCACCCCTTCGCGAGCGCGTCGCGCTGGGCGACGAGGCTCGCGGCGTAGTTGCCGGCGCACTTGGCCGTACCGGTGCCGCCTGGCGACGCGCGGACGTAGTCCTCGCTGATCCACACCGACACGGGCTTGACCCCGCCGGAGAAGTAGGCGCCCGCGGGCGACGCGAACAGCAGGAACAAATACTCGTGCGCGGGCCGCACGCCGAGCACGCCCTCGGTCGCGATCATCAGCGGGCGGAGGTACAAGCTCGTGCCCGGCTGCGTCGGGACCCACGCGCGCTCGTGAGAGATCAGCGCGTCGGCCGCCGCGACGAACGTCTCGACCGGCAGCGCGGGCATCGCGAGGCGCTCGGCCGATCTCGCGAAGCGGCGCGCGTTGGCGTCGGGGCGAAACGTCACGACGCCGCCCGCGTCGGTGCGGTAGGCCTTGAAGCCCTCGAAGATCGCCTGGCCGTAGTGCAGCGCGCTCGCCGCCGGATCGAGCGAGATCGGCGCGTACGCCTCCAGCGCGCCGCGACCCCACCCCTGCCCCTCGGCGTAGCGGAGCACGACCATGTTGTCGGTGAAGAAGCGCCCGAAGCCGGGGTTCTCGAGCACCTTGTGTCGGTCGGCGTCGGTGTGCGGGCGAGGGTTCGGGCGCAGGTCGAAGGTCGTCGCGTTCACCGCGCGGTCGTACGGCGCGGCGCACGCGCCCGCAAGCAAAGATCCGGCGATGCGCCGCGTCACCTCACGCGCGGCGCTGCAGCTCGGACGGCAGCGGCTCCCGGTTGGCCCTCAACGGGATCGGCTCGCCGCCGCGCGACAGGTAGGTCTCGTAGATCTGCCAGCGCATGTGCACGCGCGCGAGCGTCACCGCGACGAGGGCGGGATAGAGCCCGACGCCGCACACGAGCAGCCCCGCGAACATCAGGAGCATCCCGAAGAACTGCGTGCCGATCCACCCGAGCAGCGACAGCGACCAGGTCTTCGACGCGTACGCCCACAGCTTGCCGAACTCGAGCGCCTTGCTGCCGTCCTCGGTGAGCTCCGCGCGCGTCGAGACGGCGTTGCCGGCGATCGCCATGAACGGCGCCGCGAGCAGCATCACGAGCCCCGCGAGCCCGTACACGACCAGGACCACCTCGGGGCCGCGGATGCGCAGCGACGCCGCGACGATGCCGGCGACGAAGCCGCCGAGACCGACCACCATGCCGATCAAGAAGCCAAACGGCACGCCGATGACCAGCCCGCCGAGGAACGCCGGGACGCCCTTGGAGAAGTAGTGCATCATGTCGGTGAACTCGAGCTTCGGGACCGGGTTCGGCTCGCCGCGCCGCAGGCGATGCACGATCTCGGCGTGCCATCCGAGCAGCGAGATCTGCCCCAGCACGGGGATGATCTGGAACACGAACGCGATGAAGAGGTTCGAGAGCCAGTGCTCGCCCTGGAACGGAAACTTGATGGCCTCGAGCGCCGAGAGCCCGTCGCGACGGCCGCTCTGCTGCTCGACGAGCGTGGGCGCGTGCGGCTGGTCCTGGCCGCCCCACCCCGGAGGAGATTGCATGCCCGCCACCTTCTCAGCACTCTGCGTGGTCCGCAATCGCTCTCATTGGGATACCCTCGTCGGGCTTGGCCCTCGCGCCTCCCCCCGCCAGCTCGCCGCTCACGAACCCGCGCTTGCCGTGGGTCGCGGGCGCCGCGGCGCTCGCGCTGCCCATCTGGTATGCGCTCGTCGTCAGCCTCGTCGTCTCGCCAGACGCCATCGAGCGGGGCGAGGTGACGGTGGGGCCGTCTTGTTGGCTGCGCGCGTGGCTGGGCGCGCCGTGCCCGACCTGCGGGTTGACGCGGGCGTTCGCCGCGATGGGACACGGCGAGGTCGAGCGCGCGATCGCGCTGCACCGGGCCGCGCCGACGCTGTATGCAATCTACTGGCTCGTGGGCGTGACCGCGCTCGTCGTCCTCGCGGTGCAGCTCCTCAGATGGAACCATGGCAGAGAGGGATCGACGCATGCAACCTCCTTACAATCCGCCGCCCGGCCCGGGGTATCAGGGCTACGGCCCGCCCACCGAGCCCGGCTACGGCGCGCCCACACAACCCGGCTACGGTCCGCCCCCGCAGGCCTATCCGGGGCCGCCCGCCCACGGCGCTCTCGCTCCGCCGCAGCCAGGTCCGCCCGGCGGATACTTGCCCCCCTCGCCCGGTCAGCCGGTGGGCGGTGGCAAGAAGGTCGATCCGCTCGCCATCGTGTCGCTCGTCACGGGGCTGATCGGCCTCCCGGCCGGCTTCTGTTGCAGCTGGTTCGCGCTCATCTTCACCTTCGCCGCGGTCGGGACCGGCGCGTTCGCGCTCGTCAACATATCCAACAAACCCAACGAGCTGACTGGCAAGGGGCTGGCGATTGGGGGGATCGTCGCGGGGCTGTTGGTGCCAGTGATGCTCGTCGTGTTCGTCTTCCTGAGCGTCGCGTTCCTGTCGCTGCCGGCGCTGTTCGGCTGAACCTCCGGTCTCCACGTCGGCGCGGATCCAAGTCTTCTCACCCCTGGAGACGAAGTCGTCACTTCAGCGTTCGCTGCTCCACGTCGCTGATGCACGCCGGCGGCGCCCCAGCGGTCGAGGTGCTCGGTGGAACCATGGATGTCCTGGAGGATGCTGGGCGCGACGACCACCTCTTTGGTGAAGACGATGGGCCGGATCTGGGCGCTGCTGAGCAGGGTCCGGCTGTCGACGAGGTACCTGGCCTCGAAGCGGTTGAACTTGTGGAGGGCGCTGGCCTTCGCGCGCACCTGAGAGGTCATGTCTGCTGGGTGGTGGGGTCACCCTGACCGAGGCTCGTGTGCGGCGTGTGTACGCCGTGTGTGCGATTGTGAAGCGCGGTGAGGCGCGCGGCGGGAGGCGGCGCGAGCGCTCGCTCCTCCGCGCGGCGTGTCTGACCCTCGTCAGCCGCCGCGAGACGCACTACTGAGCCACACATGAAGACGCTGAAGGGCAAGATCGCGGTGGTCACCGGCGGGGCGAGCGGCATCGGGCGCGCGACGGCGCTGCGGCTGGCGGCAGACGGCTGCGACGTCGCGCTCGCCGACGTCGACGAGGCGGGCATGATCGAGACGGCGCGGGAGGTCCGCGCGAGGGGCAGGCGCGTGAGCGAGCACCGCGTCGACGTCTCGAAGAAGGACGAGGTCGCGGGCCTGGTCGACGCGGTCGTGGCGGCTCACGGCGGCGTCCACGTCGTCGTGAACAACGCCGGCGTCGCGGTGTCGCAGACCATCGCCGAGCACGAGCTGTCCGACTTCGAGTGGGTCGTCGGCATCAACTTCTGGGGCGTCGTCTATGGCTCCAAGTTCTTCTTGCCGCGGCTGATCGCGCAGGGCGAGGGGCACATCGTCAACATCTCGAGCGTGTTCGGGCTGATCGGGCTCCCGACGCAGTCCGCGTACTGCGCGACCAAGTTCGCGGTGCGCGGCTTCACCGAGGCGCTGCGCGCCGAGCTGGTCGGCACCGGCGTCGGCGCGACGTCGGTGCACCCCGGCGGCATCAACACCAACATCGTGAAGAGCGCGCGGTTCGCGGATCAGGCCCAGAAGACTCGCTCGGTGAAGTTCTTCGAGACCAAGACCGTTCCGCCGTCGGTCGTCGCCGACGGCATCTCGCGGGCGATCCGCCGCGACCAGGCCAGGCTGCTGGTCACCAAGGAGACCTACGTCGTCGACGCGCTGAAGCGCGTCGCGCCCGCCGTGACCGACGCGATCGTCGGGCGCTTCAAGGGGCTCGCGACGTGAGCGCGCGGGTCCGGCTCCACGTCAACGTCGACCACGTCGCGACGGTGCGCAACGCGCGCGGCACGCGGTACCCCGATCCGGTCACCGCGGCGGCGCTGTGCGAGCTCGCGGGCGCCGACGGGATCACCTGCCACCTCCGCGAGGACCGGCGGCACATCGTCGACGACGACGTCGTCAGGCTGCGCGCCTCGGTGAACACCACGTTGAATTTCGAGTGCGCGGCCACGGTCGAGATGCGCGACATCGCGCTCCGCGTGCGACCCGAGCTCGTGACGCTGGTGCCCGAGCGTCGCGAGGAGCGCACGACCGAGGGCGGCCTCGACGTCGCGGGCCAGGCGGCGTCGCTCGCGCCGATCGTCGAGGCGCTGTCGCGCGCGGGGATCATCGTGTCGATGTTCGTCGCGCCGACCGACGCGCAGCTCGCCGCGTCGAGACAGATCGGCGCCCACGCGGTAGAGCTTCACACTGGCGAGTACTGTCACCTCATCGGCCGGGCCATGCAGGACGAGCTCGAGCGGCTGCGGGGCGCTTGCGAGCGGGCGCATGAGCTCGGGCTGAGGGTCGCCGCCGGGCACGGGCTCACGCGGCACAACGTCGGACCGGTGGCGGCGCTGCCGCACCTCGAGGAGCTGAACATCGGGCACGCGCTGATCGCCGACGCGGTGTTCTTCGGCCTCGACCGGGCCGTCCGCGACATGCGGGCCGCGATCGACGCGCGCTGACCGACCCGACGCCCGTGGGCGCGGGCCCATTCTGCTCGAACCGTGTTGAACGGCCCGAGATCCGTGGCTACGCTCGGCGACGGCGCGTCCCCTCGGGCGCGCTCCAAAGGAGCCCAGCACAGCATGAGCATCATGGATTTCGTGAAGGCCGGCGTGAAGCAGATGATGTTGGCGCGGCCGGACGACAAGAAGCACCTCGTCGTCTGGAAGTGGCCCGATCAAAACATCCCGCTGATGTCGCAGCTCACCGTCGACTCGGACGAGGTCGCGGTGTTCTTCAAGAACGGTCAGTGCATGGGGGTGTTGCCGGGAGGCCAGCGCCACACGCTCTCGACGCAGAACATCCCGTTCCTCGGCAACCTGGTGAACCAGTTCACCGGCGGGAACATCTTCATCGCGGAGATCTTCTTCGTGAAGAACCAGCCGATCCGCGGCCTGCCCGTGGGCGGCCCGATCGGCGAGACGATCGATCCGCTGACGCAGGAGATGGTCACGCCGCGCATCTTCGGCGAGATGAGCGTCCAGGTCGTCGACCCGGCGCGCTTCATCATCGGCTACACCGGCCAGGCGGGCCAGGCCGAGGACAACGACGTCATCTTCGACTGGGTGAAGGGCCTCTTCATGCTCGGCGTGAAGACCACGCTCGGCGAGGTCTGCGAGGTCGAGGGCAAGAGCCTGCTGCAGGCGGTGTCGCTGACGACCCAGCTCGCGCAG
>CAUJFL010000354.1 GCA_963169165.1 Myxococcota bacterium
AGCTGTCCAAGCACGCGCCGCGCATCACGACGCTGCGCGTGAAGCCGGACCAGATCCGCCTGATCATCGGCCCCGGCGGCAAGACCATCAAGGGCATCGTCGATCAGACCGGCGTCGCGATCGACGTCGAGGACGACGGCACCGTCAACATCGCGTCGAGCGACTCGGACGCGGTGAAGCGCGCGATCGACATCGTGAAGGGGCTGACCGCGGAGCCCGAGGTCGGCGCGGTCTACAAGGGCACCGTGCGGCGCATCGTCGAGTTCGGGGCGTTCCTCGAGATCATGCCGGGCACCGACGGCCTCTGCCACGTCTCCGAGCTCGACCACGTCCGCGTCGAGCGCGTCGAGGACGTGCTGAAGGAGGGCGACGTCGTCGACGTGAAGGTCATCAGCGTCGAGCGCGACGGCAAGATCCGCCTGTCGCGTCGCGAGCTGCTCCCGCTCCCCGAGGGCGAGGAGGGCGAGCGCGCCCGCGCCAGGATGGAGGCCGCGCGCGCCGAGGGCGGCGAGCGTCGACCGGGCGGCGGAGATCGCGACCGTGGGCGCGGCGGGCGCGACCGCGATCGTCGCCGGTGATCGCGCCGGAGTTCGGGCCCGCGCGGCGCTCCGATTTCGTGCCGCGCCCCCGAACACCGAGTAACCTGCCGCGCGATGGACGTCCGCTGCGATCGCTGCAGCACCGAGTACGAGTTCGACGACGCGCTGGTGTCGGAGCGCGGCACGTCGGTGCGGTGCACCAACTGCGGTCACCAGTTCAAGGTGTGGAGGGCCGAGTCGACCGGCAGCGACAGCTGGACGGTGTCGACCGCCGACGGCCGCCAGTTCGTGTTCTATAGCCTTCGCGAGCTGCAGCGCGCGATCCTCGGCCGCCAGGTCCAGCGCTCCGATCAGCTCATCAGAGGCGCGGAGCGGCGCGTGCTCGGAGGGATCCCCGAGCTGGTCACGTTCTTCGCGGATGCCGAGCGGGCCGGCGGCGTGCCGCCCGCGCGACCGCAGTTTCCGACGCCGATCGGCCTCGGCGCGCCGCCCCCGGCCGCGACGCTCTCGTCGGAGAACCGGGCCGTCTCGCTCCGGCAGATCCAGGACCTCGATCCGCCCACGGTGCCGGTCCCCGCGATCGAGCCCGAGCCCGAGACGCGGCGCAAGAGCCCCTCCGAGCCGCCGCGCCCCGCCGCGCGCTCGACGGCGCCCACCGCCCGCGAACGCATGGTGGACGACGACGACCTCGAGCCACCGCCCGCGCCGCCGAAGGGCAGGGGGGCGACGGTGTTCGTCGGGCTCGTCGCCGTCATCGGGCTCGGGATCGGCGCCGCGGTCTTCGCGCCGAAGCTCCTCGCGAAGCAAGCCGCCCAGCCCGCCGCGTCCAGCGCGTCGAACCCGTCCCAGGCGAAGGTCAGCGAGCTGCTGGCGCGCGGTGAGCGCGCGCTCGCTGAAGGTGATCTCGACGGCGCGCGAGACGCGCTGGTCCGCGCGAGCGCCCTCGACGAGCACGCGCCTCGTGTCGCCGTGGCGCTGGCCCGCGTTGCCGTGGCAGAGGGCGAGATCGCCTGGTTGAGGTTGAAGCTCCTCCCCGAGTCGGCGGCCGACGCGCGCGCTCTGGCCAGCGGGCGACTCGCCGATCTCGCCAGGCGCGCGACCTCTGCCGCCGCTGCCGCGAAGCACGTCGCGCCCAACGATCACGACGCTGCGCGCGCCGAGATCGACGCGCTCCGTCTCTCCGGCGCACAGGGCGAAGCCAAGGCGCGCTCGGCTGCGCTCGCTGCCTCCTCACCGGCCGACGCTTACTCGATCGCGGCCGTCGAGATGGGCGACGCGCAGCCCGCGTGGTCTGCGATCGCCGCGAGGCTCAAGACCGCGGCGGCTGCGGAGGCGACGCCGGGCCGCGCGCGCGCCGCGCTGGCGCTGGCCCTCGCGCGCGCCGGTGACACCGCTGGCGCAAAGGCAGAGCTCGAGCGGCTCGCCGCCGCGCCGCGTCCGTACCCGCTGCTCGTCGAGCTGCGGGCGGCGCTCGACGCCCCTCGTGACGGCGGCGCCCCTGCGCCCAGCGCGAGCGCCGCGGGCTCCGCGTCCGCGCGGCCGACCGACGTCGCCGCGCTACCCGTGATGGGCGCGGCCCCCGCGGTGACAGCCCCGACGGCGGCGGCCGCCGGCCCCGCGCCAGGCGCCGGAGGCGGAGACGACTACTCCGAGGCCGAGCTGCAAAAGAAGCTGTTCGGCGATCACGGCGGCCCCGCCAAGGCTCCGCCTCCGTCCAAGGCGCCGCCGCCCACTGGTCCGCACATCGACACGAGCGATCTGCCCGGGGTCACGCCGCCGTGATCCGCCACGCCGCGGCCGCGCTGTCGGCCGTCGTGCTCGCGGCGTGCGGCGCGCGGACCGACGCGTCGCCCGTCACGTCTTCCTCGGCGGCGCCCTCGCTCACGGCGCCGGTGCCCGCCTCGCGCGGCGCGGGCGAGGTCGCAGAGCTCGATCTCACCCGCGGCGCGCCCGAGGTCCGCGCGGGCGGGCTCCTCCGAAATGATCGGGTCAACTTCGTCGAGCTCTCCGCGGCGCTCGATGACCTCGCGTCGTCCGAGTACACGACGGTGTTCGTGCGGTTCGGCGGCGCGCGCCTCGGGTGGGGTCGGAGCGCCGAGCTGTCGCGCGGGCTCGCCGCCCTGCGAGCGTCCAAGCGCCGCGTCGTGTGCCACGCGGACGATCTCGGCAATTCGTCGTACTGGGTCGCCGCGCAGGGCTGCGACCGCATCTGGCTGAGCCCGGCGGGCGGCCTGTCCACGAGCGCGTTCTCGACCGAGCTCGTCTTCGCGAAGGACCTCCTCGACAAGCTCGGCGTGTCGGCGGACATTCTGCAGGTAGGAAAGTACAAGGGCACGGGCGAGTCGCTGACCCGCGCGCACGCGAGCGACGAGGTGAAGGCGTCGCTCGGCGGCGTGCTCGGAGACATCCGCGCGAGGTTCCTCGAGGGCGTGCAGCTCGGCCGCGGCCGCCCCGACGCGCGCGACGGGCTCGAGGACGGTCCCTACTCCGCCGAGGAGGCGCGGGCGGCGGGTTACATCGACGCGGTCGGCTACGTCGACGCGGCGCTCGCGGACGCAGGCGTCGTCGCGCCCAAGAAGCCTCGCGTCGTGTTCGGCGCCGGCGCGCGCCCCTCGCCGGGCGACGGCCTCGTCGGGCTGCTTCGTGGCCTGACGGGCGCGAAGCGCAAGGGCTCGTCCGGGCGTCGCGGCGTGGTCGCGGTGCTGCGCGCCGAGGGCGCGATCTCGCTCGAGAAGGGCGGCGGGCTCGGCGGAGATGGCATCGACGCGCGCACGATCGGCGGCCAGCTAGACCAGCTCGAGCGCGACGAGCAGGTGAGGGCCGTGGTCCTTCGGATCGACTCTCCCGGCGGCTCGGCGCTCGCGTCCGACCTCATCTGGCACCGGATCGTCGCCCTCCGTAAGAAGAAGCCCGTCATCGTCAGCGTCGGCGACATGGCCGCGAGCGGCGGCTACTACATGGCTGTCGCGGGCACGAAGATCGTGGCCGAGGAGACCAGCATCGTGGGCTCCATCGGCGTCGTCGGCGGCAAGGTCTCGCTCGGACCCGCGCTCGCGAAGCAAGGCGTCAACGTCGAGACCGTCCCGGCAGACGGGAGCGACGGGCGGGCGGGGTACATGTCCGCGCTGTCACCGTGGGACGAGGCCACGCGCGGTCGCGTCCAGAAGACGATGCAGGGTGTGTATGATTTGTTCATTGCGCGTGTGGCCGAGGGGCGCGGGATCACGGTCGAGGCCGCGGCCACCTTCGCCGAGGGGCGGGTGTTCAGCGGGAGGGAGGGGCGCGCGCGCGGGATGGTCGATGACTGGGGCGGGCTCGACCGCGCGATCGCGCTGGCGAAGGCAGAGGCCAAGCTCGACGCGGGCGCGCGCGTCCGGATCGTGGCGGCGCCCGGCGGTCTGCTCGAGCTGCTCGGCGGGGACGACGACGTCGACGCAAGCGCCGCCGCCGACTCCGCGCGCA
>CAUJFL010000355.1 GCA_963169165.1 Myxococcota bacterium
GCCGACGGAGACGCGGCCGACAGCTCGCTGTCGACGCCGCCGTGGATGCTCGACAAGAGGCCGCCGAGGCTCTGTCCCCACGAGGTGATGTCGACGTCGGGGCCGCCCACGTCGGGCCTGCCGTCGGCGTCGAAGTCGCCGGCGAGCTCGGGCGCGCCGTCGCTGTCGTAGTCGTGGCGGCCTGGCCCGCCGAACGAGCGCAGCACGCGGACGAGCTGCATCCGCTCGAGGACCGACTGTCGAACGCTGTCGCGCGTGTGAAAGATATAGCCAGTCAGCAGATCCCCGCCCGGATCGATCTCTCCGTCGGCGTCGAGATCGCGCGCGCGCCCGGCGAACAGCGAGTCGGCGAGCGGCGCGGCGCAGACCCCCTGACAGATGATGTCGATGAGCTTCTTCAGGCCCGGCTCGATCGCGAAGCCGTGCCAGGCGGCGTCGAGGGCGACGGTCGCCACTCCCTGCCGAGCAAAATTGCCAGCGTAGGCTATCGCCTGGATGCTCGAGCCCCCGTAGCCGTGGCCGAACACGCTGACAGGGTAGGGCTGCGCGCCACCCTTCGGGACGAACAGATAGAACATCACGTCGTCGCGCCCGACGAGGCCCTCGCCGGTGGTGTAGTCGAGCTGAAACGACGCGTCGGGGGACCTCCCGCTCGGGCCCCCCGGGATCAAGAAGGGCGTGTGGAAGCGGCCGACGACGATGTGACTGACGGCGTCGAGCGAGCGCACCAGCTCGTCGACCTCGGGCGGCGCGAGGCCGAAGCCTATCCCCGACAGGTCACCCAGCGTCTGCTTCAGCGAGTCGACCGGCAGGACCGTGGTGTTGGCGCCGACGCGCCCATGACACTGTGAGAAGGTCGGCCACGCGGGATCGGGCACCTCGCCGCCCGCGATCTCGGTCGGGGTGTAGTAGCCGATGAGTGGCAAGGCGTCGACGTCGGTCGAGAACTCGCTGGCGAACCGCGCGAACGGTCCGCGCCCGTACAGTCCATCACGCAGCAGCGTGAGGTCCTCGGTGGTGGGTTGTGTGGTGAAGGTCCACAGGAACGCGACGTGGTCGAGCGAGGTCCCCGCGAGATCGCCGAAATACGCCGCGTGGCGCGGATCGTCGAGGTGCGCGCGGACCCGCGCGGCGCCCGAGGCCTGCGATGGGTGGTACACGAGGTCGAACGGAGAGCGCGCCGGGCGGCCGCTCGCGTCGCGCAGGCGATCGGTGACGACGACCGCGTAGGTGTGGCGCTCGCGCATCGGCACGACCGGGCGCAGGACGAGCGTGTCGGTCTCGCGCTCGTAGAAGGTCATCAGGTGGTCGAGCTTGCAGCGCTCGGCGTCGACGCCCGAGGTGCCCGCGCAGGCGCCGGGATCATCGAGGTTGGGGCGATCGATCACGCCGTCGAAATCCGTGTCGAGCTCGGGCGTGTAGGCCGCGTCGGCCGCGCCAGCGCCCTCGTCGCGCGTCTCCCAGGAGAGGGTCGGCTCGCCAGCGAGCGGATCGTTGAGCCAGTAGGCGGCAGGATCGCCGAGCGCGAACGAGAAGCTGCCCTCGCCGAGATCGAGCGGGTGCGGCACGCCGGTCTCGAGGTCGATCAGGTAGACGGCGTCGTCGGCGAAATCGTAGTCGTCGCCGCGGTGGCGCGCGAGCACGGCGGCGGGATCGATCGCGCTCGGCTCGCCGGGCACGCGCTCGAACGACACGCTGATCGGCGCGTAGGTGCCGAACCCCTCGAGCTCGCCGAACTTCTTGCGGGCGGTGCGCTCGAGCCCCGTCGACGCGAGGAGGCTCGCGTTGATTCGCAGTCCGGTGCGGCTCGTTGGATCTTGAAACGTGGCGACGTCGTTGGGGAACGGGATCTCGGGCAGCGGCCTGTGCGCGACGTCGAAGCGGACGGTGGGGCCCTGACCGCTCGGGGTGCGGCGGAGGCCGTCGGGCGCGGCGTCGTCGCACGCGGCGACGGCGACGAGCGTGGCGAGCGTGGCGGCGCGAGCGAGCTTCACGCCCCGCCGCATCGCATGTTTCACCGGGCGCCGCACGCGCCGAGTGCCTGGGCGACGCGAGACGAGGTCCTGGAGCGGAGGCGCCACCGAACACTGCTCGTCATCGCTGAGCGACCTCGGACTTGCAAAGCGTCCCCCATCTACTGTCCCCCGTACACAGTCCCCCGTCCGCAGTCCTCCGTCGCCCGTCCCCCGCGCCCGTCCTCCGTCCGCAGTCCTCCGTAGCCCGTCCCCCGTGCCCGTCCCCCGTGCCCGTCCCCCGTCCGCAGTCCGCAGTCATCCGTCTCCCGTCGCCCGTCGCCCGTCCCCCGTCCGCTGTCATCCGTCGCCCGTCCGTCGCCCGCCCTCCGTCCCCCCACCTGCCTCAACGCCCGGCCCCCAGCGTCACATGGTAGTCCGCCGCCGTCGGCGACAGCACCTCGACGCGGATCTCGTAGCGCGCGTCGAAGTGTCGACACCCTCCCTCGAGCGTGCCGACGGGGTAGCACTCGAGCGGACCATGGTAGTCGCGGTAGCGTATCAAGATCTCGTCGCCGCGCCGCTCGCTCTCGACCGTGGGGCCCTTCAGCACCATGCCGTACAGCTGCCCGGAGCGGGTCATGACGGCGCCGGCGTCGCTCATCAAGGCGACCATGACCTTGCCGAGGCCGCTGTGGATGAACCGCTCGAAGTCGTCGACCGCGACGCGGCGCAGCCCCTCGGAGATCGCGACGCGGGGGTGGGCCTTCTTCGCGAGCGCGGCGGCCCAGCGCATGTAGTCCCGGATCGGATAGTCACGGAACGCGACGTACCGCGCGTCGTCGACCGGCACGTCGAGCGGCAGCGAGCCGGCCTTCACGCCGATCCGCGTCGCCTCGTCGACCAGCCGCGCGAAGAACATCCCCTTGACCGTGTGGGTGCGAGGGCAGGCTGCCATGCGCTGCTCGACGTCGAAATCGTGCTCGAGCGTCGAGCCGCGCGTGATGGTCAGGCGCGACGGAATCATCGGGGAGGGGAGCGTACTCGATCCCACCGCTGGGCGGGAGCGGCGGGACGACGCGGCGGATCGTCCTCCTCCCCCTCCGCCCCCCGCTCCGCGTCGCCGCCGCCCGTCGGTCCACCTCGGTCTCCCGCCGCCGGTCGCCGACCCTCCCGCCACCGCCATTTCATGACAACTCATCCCGACGACAGTCATCGCAGCACGACCACCGCGCTCGCGTCGGAGCCCCCGTACCGAGCGCCCCCTGTCGCCAGATCCAGCTCGAGCAGCGGCCCGTCCGTGGCGACCAGCACGGTGTCATCACGCACCCCGCGCGCGAGCCGGCGGGTCGGCGTCGTCGCGTGCGGCAGCTGCGCGTCGAGCCTCCACGGGTGCGGCAGCGCGCTCGACGCCAGCTCCGCCACCGGGCCGAGCAGCACGGCGATCCGCCCGCCGTCGAGCGCGATGGCGTCCTCGACGCAGGGCTGGGTGGATGCCAAATGAACGATCCCCTCGGCGGACGCGACGTCGACACCGTCGTCGGTGGGCGTGACGATGACCAGCGCACCGCCCGCGTCGACGGCGCGAGCGCCGCAGCCCGTTCCCCAGGCGGGGACGCGGCCGACGCGCGCCGAGGGGCCCAGCGTCGCGCCGTCGAACGCGCGCACGTCGAGCGTCCACCAGCCGCCTCCCTCGCCGAACGCCCACACATATCCGCCCGTGTCTCCCGCCGAGGTCGGCGGCGCGACCGCGCCCCCCGCGCCTCCGATGACCGACAGGTAGGCCCCCGCGTACGTGCGCCCGAGCAGCACCCCGGCGCCGCGCGCCGTCACCAGCGCGGCGTCGCCGTCGAGGGGCTCGCGCCACGCCTCCGTGACGCGCGCGCCGACGTCGAGCGCGCGGATCGAGCCTTCGAAGTCGTCGTCTCCGGGCTCCACGACGAACAGTCGCCGCCCGCTCGCGAACAGCGACGAGCCGCGCGCGTCGAGCGTGCGGCGCGGCGCGAGCGTGTTCGGCTCGAGCAGCGCGACGTCACCGGCGGGTGACAGCGTGGCGACGACGGGAGAGAGGGCGAGGTGGGCGACGAACAGCGGTGCGTGGAGCGGCATGGTGCGCGGACCCTTTCAACCCGCGTGCCGCGCGTAAGCGCCTGCGATTCTGCCTCGACCCTCCCGCGCGCTGGACGCGAGCGTCCACCCCCGCCGCGCGACGACGCGGCGCGGCGCCGTGCTTTTCTCGCTGGCCTCCACCGGCCACGCGGCGCTAGCCTCGCCGTTTCCCCTCGCTGGACACCCACATGCGCGATCCGAAGAACGTCGAACCCATCCGCCTCACCTCCCACCCGTCCGAGGACGGGCCCGCCTTCCCCATCAAGTGGGGCGCGTCGACCGCCAAGGAGCGCGGTCCGCTGGTCGCGACGCTGACCGAGCCCGCGCACCGCAACGTGGTCGGCACGCACAGCGGCTCGTACTCGATCTACCGGGCGCTCGCGGTCGCCGCGGGTTCCCTCGACGGCGGGCACCGCCCCGATCTCACCAACACCGCGCCCGCGGAGCGCCTCGGGCCGCACCCGCAGTGGAAGGACGCGAAGCGCATCGTGTCGATGGACCCGTGGGGCGCCGACATCGGTCAGGATTTCTCCGACCTGCTCCGCGACGGCGTCGACATCCGCCCGACGATCGCCATCACCAAGGCGCACATCAACATGCCCGAGCTGCGCGACGCGATCGCCAAGGGCCGCCTCGTGCCCGACGGAAAGCTGCTCACCGCTGCCGGCGACGCGGTCGTCACCAAGGCCGCCGTCGAGCCGGTGTGGTGGCTGCCCGGCATCGCCGAGCGCTTCGGCCTCACCGAGTCCGCGCTGCGCCGCGCGCTGTTCGAGAACACGGGCGGGATGTTCCCCGAGCTGATCACGCGCCCCGATCTCGAGGTGTTCCTGCCGCCGATCGGCGGCTTCACCGCCTATTTTTTCGGTGACATCACGAAGATCCACGATCCAAACGTTCCGCTCGCGTGCCGCGTCCACGACGAGTGCAACGGCTCGGACGTGTTCGGCTCCGACATCTGCACCTGCCGCCCCTACCTGACGCACGGCATCGAGGTCTGCATCGAGAACGCTCAGAAGGGTGGCACGGGGTTGATCGTCTACTCTCGCAAGGAGGGGCGCGCGCTCGGCGAGGTCACCAAGTTCCTCGTGTACAACGCGCGCAAGCGGCAAGAGGGCGGCGACAGCGCGGCCACCTACTTTCACCGCACCGAGTGCGTCGCCGGAGTCCAGGACATGCGCTTCCAGGAGCTGATGCCCGACGTGCTCCACTGGCTGGGGATCACGCAGATCGACAGGTTCGTCTCGATGAGTGACATGAAGCACGACGCCATCACCAAGAGCGGCATCGCGATCCGTCACCGCGTCGCGATCCCCGCCGAGCTGATCCCCGAGGACGCCAAGGTCGAGATGGAAGCCAAGAAGGCCGCAGGCTATTTCACCCCCGAGGAGGTGAAGTCGGGCGACGAGCTGCGCGCGGTCAAGGGTCGCGGCCTCGATGCCTGAGCCGCTCGAGCCCGGGCGCCTGCCGCCCGAGGTGGCGCGGTTGTTCTCCACCGACACGATCCGCGCGCGGAGCCGGGCGCTTTACGAGCGCGCGCGGCGGGGCGACAGCCGGTGGTTCGTGGTCGACGAGTCGAGGCTCACGCAGATCGCGGCGCGCGTCGCGGAGGTCACGCGCGCGGCGTACCCCGAGCTCCGGGTCCCGGTACACGGGCGCTACCGGCACTTCGACGTCGGCGGCGCGCCGCGCCTCGCCGCCCTCCGCGACAGGCTCGCGTCGCGCCCGGCCGCCGCGCGCGCCCGCGCGATGATCGACCTCGTGATGGTGAGCGTGCTGCTCGACGCCGGTGCGGGCGCCTCGTGGCGCTACCGCGACGCGGCGACCGGGGTCGAGATCGGTCGCAGCGAGGGCCTCGCGGTCGCCAGCCTCCGCATGTTCGAGGAGGGCCTCTTCTCCGACGCGCCCGGGGAGCCCCTCCGGGTCGACGGATCGAAGCTATCGAAGCTCACATCCTCCGACATCGCGCGCGGGCTGCAGGTGAGCGTCGACAACCCGATGGATGGGCTCGAAGGGCGCGCCGCCCTGCTCGCCAGCCTCGGCGCCGCGCTCCTGCGCGAGACCGCGGTGTTCGGCGCCTCCGCGCGCCCGGGCGGGCTGTTCGACACGCTGTCGTCGGGCGGCGCCGAGGTCGACGCGCGGTCGCTGCTGACGTCGCTGTTGTGTGGTCTCTCGGAGATCTGGCCCGGGCGCCTCCGCCTCTCGGGCGTCAGCCTCGGCGACGTGTGGGAGCACGACGCGTTGCCCGAGCGGCTCGTCCCCTTTCACAAGCTGAGCCAGTGGCTGTCCTACTCGCTGTTCGAGCCGCTCGAGGAGGGCGGCGTCACGCTCACCGGCGGCGGGGCGCTGACGGGGCTGCCAGAGTACCGAAACGGCGGCCTGTTCGTCGACGGCGGCGCGCTGTCGCTGCGAGAACCCGCGCTGGCCAGCCAGCCGCACGCGCCCGCCTCGGAGCTGGTCGTCGAGTGGCGGGCCTGCACGCTGACCCTGCTCGATGACTTGCACCCGCTCGTCTGCGCCGCGCTCGGCAGGTCGACCGCCGAGCTGCCGCTCGCGAGCGTCCTCGAGGGCGGCACGTGGGCCACGGGGCGGGCCCTCGCCCGCGAGCGCCGCGCCGACGGCGCCCCGCCCATCGCGATCGTCAGCGACGGAACAGTGTTCTGAGCGCCGCGGTCACCCAATCACCAATCAACCAAGCTAACAGAGAGCGCCATGACCCTCCCCGCCAACGTCCACGTCGTCGACCACCCGCTCGTACAACACAAGCTGACCTTGATGCGCAAGTCGACGACGTCGACGGCCAGCTTTCGGCTGCTGCTGAAGGAGATCTCGATGCTGCTCGCCTACGAGGCGACGCGCGACATGAAGCTCTCCGACGTCGAGGTCGAGACGCCGCTCGCCACGACCCACAAGCCGATGCTCGAGGGCAAGAAGGTCGTCCTCGTGGCGATCCTCCGCGCGGGCCTCGGGATCCTCGACGGCATGCTCGAGCTGATCCCGTCGGCGCGCGTCGGGCACGTGGGGCTGTACCGCGATCCCAAGACGCTGATGGCGGTCGAGTACTATTACAAGGTTCCGCAGCGCCTCGCCGACCGCGAGGTCATCGTCTGCGACCCGATGCTCGCGACCGGCAACAGCGCGATCGCGGCCGTCGCGCGCATCAAGAAGTCGAAGCCGGGCTCGCTCAAGTTCGTCTGCCTCCTCGCGTGCCCGGAGGGGATCAAGAACTTCACCGAGCACCACCCCGACGTCCCGATCTACACCGCGGCGATCGACGACGGGCTGAACGATCACGGCTACATCCTGCCCGGCATCGGCGACGCCGGCGACCGTCTGTTCGGCACCAAGTGAGCGCGCGATGATCGAGGAGTCGTTCATGAAGGCGCTGTTCCACGGCGTCGTCGCCGAGGAGCTGATCTTCCCGTTCCCCTCGCCCAGCGAGTCCGAGCGCGACGACGTGCGCCAGATGGTCGACTCGGTGAAGCGCTTCTGCGACTCCTCGGTCGACAGCGCGGCCATCGACGACGCCCACGAGATCCCCAGGGAGGTGCTCGACGGCCTCAAGGAGCTCGGCCTCTTCGGGATGGTGACGCCGCAGGCGCACGGCGGGCTCGGGCTGTCGACGATGGCGTACGCGCGGGTGATGGAAGAGGTGTCGCGGCACGACGCGTCGCTCGCGGTCACGCTCGGCGGGCACCAGAGCATCGGCCTCCGCGCGATCCTGTTGTTTGGCACCGACGAGCAGAAGGCGCGCCTCCTGCCGCGCCTCGCGACCGGCGAGCGCGTGGCGGCGTTCGCGCTGACCGAGCCCTCGGCAGGGTCGGACGCGGCCGCGATCCAGACGCGCGCCGAGCTGTCGGCCGACGGCCGGTTCTATGTGCTCAACGGCTCCAAGATCTGGATCACCAACGGTGGCTTCGCCGACGTGTTCACCGTGTTCGCGCGGACGAGCCGCCCCGAGGAGGGCCAGAAGCCCCGGCTCACCGCCCTCGTCGTCGAGCGCGGCCCGGGCGTGACCAGCGGCCCACCCGAGGAGAAGCTCGGGATCCGCGGCTCGTCGACGACGTCGGTCTACTTCGACGACGTGCGCGTCCCCGTGGAGAACGTGCTCGGAGAGCCCGGCCGGGGCTTCCGCGTCGCGATGGAAGTGCTCAACACTGGCAGGCTGTCGCTGGCGACGGGCGCGGTCGGCGCGTGCAAGCGGCTCGTGGCGATGTCCGCCGCCCGCGCCGCCGAGCGAAAGGCGTTCGGCCGGTCGATCGCCGAGTTCGGCCTCATCAAGGACAAGCTCGCGGAGATGGCCTGTCAGACCTGGGCGCTCGAGAGCGCGGCCTACCTGACCGCCGGGCTCGTCGACACCGGCAGGCTCGACTACTCGCTCGAGAGCGCCACCTGCAAGATAGTCGGCAGCGAGACCCTCTGGCGCGTGGTCAACGACGCGCTGCAGATCGCCGCCGGCGTCGGCTACATGAAGGAGTACCCGTACGAGCGGCTGCTGCGCGACGCCCGCATCAACCTGATCTTCGAGGGCACCAACGAGATCCTCCGCTGCTTCGTCGCCCTGTCGGGCATGGCGAGCCCCGGCAAGGAGCTGGCCGAGGTGGTCCGCGCGATGCGCGAGCCGATCAAGGGGTTTGGTTTGTTGAGTGAATTCGCCGTTCGCAAGGCGCGCACCGCGCTCGGCCGCGAGCGGCTGACCCGCGCGCACCCCTTGCTCTCGAGGGAGGCGGTGCTGTTCGAGGAGTACACGGTCGAGCTGGTGAAGGCGGTCGACAAGGTGCTTCGCAAGCACGGCAAGGACATCGCCGAGATGCAGTACACCCAGCGCCGCGTGGCGGAGGTCGCGATCGATCTCTACTGCCTCGCCGCCTGCATCTCGCGCACGACGCGCGCGGTCGAGCTGCGCGGCGAGGAGGGCGCGCGCCGCGAGCTCGATCTCACGACGATGTTCGCCAGCGCGGCCGGCGCGAGGATGAAGGCCAACGTCCGCGGCTTCGATCGCAACGACGACGAGCTGCGCAAGTCAATCGCGGCCCGCGTGGTCGGAGACGGCGGCTACCCGTTCGATCTGGTCTGACGCGCTCGCGCCCGGATCCGTCATTTCGCGTCCGACACCGGCGGCGTCGTCACCATCGCCGCCTCCGCGGCCTTCAGCTCGCCGCCGTCGAAGCCTCGAAACGAGACCGTCCTGTGCGGCCGCACCAGCGACAGCTCGTACAGCTCGTTGTACGCCGCGTACACCCGCGGTCTGGTCGAGAGCGCCGCGAGCGCGCGCCCCACCGCGGCCGGATACTGACCCTTCGCGTCGGCGACGAGCTCGGCCGTGCGCATGGCGGTGTCGGCCTCGAGCTGCGCGACCTCGAGCCTCCCGGCCTCCTCGATGTGAGCCTTGGTGCGCTCGAGCCGGGCCGCGATCGTCTCGAACATCTGCCGGGACACCTCGGGCAGCAGGCTGACGTTGCGGACGAACACGAGCTCGATCGCGATGCCCCACGCCGCGGTCTCCTGGGCGATGTCGTCGCGCAGGACGGCCCCGAGCTCGGTGCGATCGCAGAGGATCTCATGAAACTCGCGGCTGCCGAGGATCGACGTCGCCGCGTGCGACACGAGGTTCTGCAGCGAGGCGTCCCAGTCGGTCACGCTGAAGATGGCTCGGGCCGGGTCGGCCACGCGGAACTCGACCCAGAGATCGACGATCACCGTCGTGCCGCGCGCGTCGTTGACGTGGACGTCCTTGAAGTGTCGAAAGTCTCGCTGCACGGAGACCCGCGTGTGCTTCACCCACGGCAAGAGTCGCTCGGGCAACCACTGCAAGCCTGGCGTGGTGAAAGTGTGGACGAGCTTGCCGAAGCGCGTGACGAGCACGGCCTCTTCGTCCTCGACCTCGAGCGTCACGGCGCGAAAGAGGAGCGCCAGCGCGGGGAGCAGCGCGAGGCCGAGCGCGGCGCCGAGCCCGGCGAGGAGCCAGTCATGGGTGCTCACGCCGCCACCTCCTTCACGTACGTCACGCGCGCCTCGCCGAGCACCTCACGCCGCCTCCGGGCGACGTAGTCGGTGAGGACGCCCGCCTCGTCGAGGCTGCCGAGGTACGACGCGAGCCGCTCTATCTCGACCTCGGTCGCCTGGGCGCGCGCCCGGGCGATCGCGACGCCGCGCTCGGCTGACAGCAGCCGCTGTTGGCACTCGCCCTCCGCGCGAAACAGGCGGCCCTCGGCCTCGGTCTGCGCCTGGATCACGGCGTTCAGCGCGTCTGCCAGCTCGTCGGGCGGCAGGATGTCGGCGAGGTCGACCGCGTTGAACCTGACCCCGTAGCGTTCATCGATCTTCTCGCGGCAGAACTCGTGGATGCGATCGTTCAGCAGCTTTCGCTCGCGCCGGATCAGCGAGTACGAGCCCGCCTGCCGCGCGAAATCGAAGCGTGTCGTCAGGCTGGCCCCTCCGCCCTCGCCGCGCCCGCGAAAATTGGCGATCTCGTTGCGCAGCAGGCAAGTGAACAGGCCGGTGATGTGCTGGAGCGGCCGCGCCAGACCGAACAGATAGTCGTGCAGCTCGCGCTCGAGCGGCACATAACGAATGAACGAGTCGAGCCGCAAGATCGTGCCGTCGTCGGCCATCGCGGTGCTCCCGCCCGTCTCGCAGCCGAGGTCCAGCGTCTGTTCCATCATCGACACCACGCGCACCGCTTGCCACGGGCGCTTCAGGTGGAGGCCGGGCCCGAACGTGAGCAGCCTCCCGTCCTCGCGCGCCTCGGCGCGGCCGAAGGTCACCAGCACCGCGACGTGGCCCTCCTGAACCTTGTAGAGACAACGAGACAACACGCCGCAGGTGGCCAGCAGCAGCCCGAGCAAGAATCCGAACATGATCATCAGAAGACCTCTTTGTTGGTGGGGGGCGCCCAGGCGCTCTCCCAGGTGTGGGGGGCGCGCTCGCGTGCCTCGCGGCCCGCGTCGACGGCGTGCTCGCGCTCGCGGTCGCGCGCGTGGTAGGCGACCGCGAGGCCGCGGTTGACCTCGACGACGTCCTCGTTGAACTCGGCGTGCGCGTGGCTCCTGTGTGGGAGCGCGTCGACCGCGTCGGCCGAGTCGACGATGCGCCCGTGTGGGACGAAGCGATCGCTCGGGATCTCGACGCCGACGACGACCGCGCCGATCCCGATGAAGCAGCGCTCGCCGACGACGGAGTCGTGCACGACCGCCTTGAAGCCGACGAACGTGTCGTCGCCGATGTAGCAGGGGCCGTGGACGAGCGCGTCGTGCGCGACCGAGACGTTCTGCCCGATGTAGATGGCCCAGCCCTCGCCGCCGACCATCACGCGCTTGTCCTTCAGCGCGTGCAGGACGACGCCGTCCTGCAGGTTGGTGTTGGGACCGATGAAGAACGGAGAGCCCTCGTCGGCGCGGACGCACGTGTCGGCGGCGATGTGCGCGCGATCCCCCACGACGATCCGCCCGATGAGCGTCGCGGCGGGGTGGACGTACGCGCTCGCGGCGACGTGCGGCGCCTCGCGCAGCTGCCCCAGCCACTTGCGATACTCGGCCGGCATGTGCTCGAAGTGCGCCGGGCGCCGCGCGTCGGCCTTGTCCTTGGCGAGCACCGCCCGCACGCCCTCGCGCCGCGTGGACGCCACCGCGGCCGCGCGCTCGTGGCGTCGCAGCCAGCGGTCGAGGAGGTGCACCGCGAGGCCGAGCACGAGCCCCGCCATCAACCTCCCCGACACCGTGCCGGCCATCGCGACCACGAAGGCGACGCCCTCGAGCTTGCTCTCCCTGTACACGTGCGCGAGCGTACGAAGCTCGATCAGGCGCCAGCCGATCACACACAACAGCCCTGCCAGCGCCGCGAGCGGCACCTGACCAATCCGTGTGGACAAGAACAGCACCGCCGCGATCAGGAAGACCGAGTGCGCGGCGGCGGAGAGGCGGGTCTTGTTGCCGCTCTGCACGTTGACGCCGCTCCGCGCCACGACGCCCGTCACCGGCATCGCGGAGAACAGGCCGGCCGCGAGGTTGGCGAGGCCCTGACCGAACAGCTCCACGTTCGGATCGTGCGGGTGTTTGGCCTGCGCCATCCTGTCGACGGCCCGCGCCGACAGCAGCGACTCTGCGGCCGCCAGGAGCGCGAGCGGCGTCGCCGTCATCACGAGATCGAGCCAGCGCTCCTCGGGCAGCAAGGGAAACGATGGGTGAGGCAGCGACGACGGGATCTCGCCCATCCCCGCGACGCGCTCGACGTTCCACCCGAGGTAGACCGAGACGAACGTCACGGCCGAGATCGCGATGATCGCCGCCGGGAAGCGCTTGAACTGGGCCATCGACGTGACGAAGAAGATCACGACGACGCCGCACACCACCGACAGCCAGGAGACGTCGCGGAGCCAGCGCGGCTGGTGCATCAGCGAGACGACGTCGATGATGTCTGCCCGTCCGTCCGACGCCCACTCGACGATCTTGGGGAAGCCGAGCAGCTGGGGCAGCTGCTGATCGAGGAGCTTGATCCCGACTCCCGTCGTGAACCCCGCCAGCACCGACTCCGGCACGAACCTCACGATCTTCCCTGCCAGCGCGGCGGCGAGCGCGAGCTCCACCACGCCTATCCAGACTGTCGCGGCGGCGACGCCGACCGCGCCGAACTCGCGCGCTATCGCCAGCACCATCACGCTGATCGCCGCGGCGGGGCCCGTCACCTGGTGCTGCGAGCCGCCGAGCAGCGCCGCGACGAGGCCGCCGACGGCTCCCGCCATCAGCCCGGCGGAGGGCGGCATCCCGCTCGCGATCGCGAGGCCGACGTTGAGGGGCAGCGCGACCGCGCACACTGTCAGGCCGGCCAGAATGTCAGGGCCCAGCGCGCGGGCCTTCAGCGTGTAGCTCCAGGACTGCATGAAGCACGCGCCGGTCGCGCGCACTCCTGCCGCGTGAGTCCCCGCGGCGACTCCGTCGGCCGCCAC